>JALYTT010000097.1 GCA_030854145.1 Chloroflexota bacterium
TGATGAAGCTTCAAACCTGAAGTGCGTGTGAACGGAGAGCCGGATGCGCTAAAAGGCGCACGTCCGGTTCGGGAAGGGGCGGATGAAAACGTACCGCAAGGCAACGCGTCAGCCGCCTACTTCACAACATTCTGATAGGTGCTCTCATACTTCTTCCACGGGCGTATGCCGGTACCGTCGGGCAGACGGGAACCCCCTCCGAAGAGGGAAACGCTTCTGGACAGGCGACCTCTGCTCAGAGTCAGTGATGGCTCTGAGCAAGTCGCCTGGGTGAAGGAAGAACCTCCTGCATTCTTATAGGAGAGTGTCAGTGGATCGAGCCTTCATAGATGCCCATGACTGTACCGAGGAACTTGATGGCATCCGACTTGCTGCGCTGGAAGGAGTTGCGGCCGATGATCGAGCCGAAGCCGCCACCATCGCGAATAGCGCGCGCCTCGGTGAAGAACTGCTCATCGCCGGCGGTGGCTCCCCCGGAGAAGATCACGATGCGGCGGCCGTCAAAGGAGCTTTGCACGACATGACGCACGCGCTCTGCTGCAGTGGCGATGGGGATCTCGTACTTCTGGTAGACCTTTTGCGCCTCGGGCAGCTCCACCTTCGCGCTGGGTAGCTTCACCTTAATGATATCTGCCCCCAACTGGGCCGCGATCTGCGCGGCATAGGCCACCACATCGATAGCGGTCTCGCCATCTTTGCTCAGGCTGCTCCCACGCGGGTAGGACCACACCACAACGGCGAGACCTGCCTGCTTGGCCTCCTCGGTCAGCTCGCGCAACTGCTCGTACATCACTGTGCGCTCGCTTGATCCGGGATAAATGGTGAAGCCAACGGCCACGCAGCCCAGGCGCAACGCATCACTGACGCCGGAGGTGACCGCCGAAATAGGGTCTTTTTCGTCGTTGAGCACATCATGGTTGTTGCACTTCAGGATCAGGGGGATCTCCCCGGCGAAATCGGCGATCCCGGCCTCCAGGGAGCCGAGCGGAGCGGCGTAGGCGTTGCAGCCCGCCTCGATAGCGAGTTGGAAATGGTAGCGCGGATCATAGCCGGCGGGATTGGGCGCGAAACTGCGCGCCGGGCCATGTTCAAAGCCCTGGTCTACCGGCAAGATCACCATCTTCCCTGTCCCACCCAGCCGGCCATGGTTGAGCATGCGCGCCAGGTTGGTGCGGATACCAGGGTTTTCACTGCTATACCAGCTTAGAATTTCTCGTATACGGTCGTTCATGATTATTTTTCCTTTACATTTGTCATTAGAGACATCCGCTCATAGACGGGTGATTTCACATGTATTGTACCACGCGAAGATGCACGTTACATGGACATTTGCGGCCGGGTCTCTAGCGCCTCTATGCCATCCAGGCCAGGGTAACTGCGCGTCCGGGACGCCTGCATCTCCTTACCAGCGCTTGAGCATGTGCGCAACCTGTCCGTGCGGCGTGATCTCGTAACGGATGCGGTCCGGGTTGATATCTTCGTATTTTGTAGCCTGGTCGGCCGCCATCACGGTATCATGCGGGTGAATGATCTGCCACACGCTGGCAACTGCGCCGGGCGTGTTCTGCCGGTACAGGTAGCGACGAGAAATCTTGGCCTTGCTTGCCAGCGCTTCAGCCCTGCCAAGCTGGTCTTTGGCTTTCTCGTCCTCCAGGAAAGGATCAACCATCTCAAAGATGCGCGCCGGCCGGGCGACTGTCGGCTGGCCAACATACAGAAATAGCACCGGCTTGCCATCCGCGTTATGGATCGCTGAGCGCACCACGTCTTCATTATGTGGGTCGCCATTTGTGAGTACTGCCAGGATGGCATCTGGCACCCTGCCCTCTATCGCGCTGAGCGACACAGAAGGTCGTCCGCGCTGTGTATGATACCTGTGGTTAGCGTAGGCCACACTCATACCAACGAGCGTGACACCGCCGCCAAAAAGCGTCGCCAACGGCTTGTCAACCAGGTTTGTTAGCCAGGCAACCAGTACAAGGATGGTAGTCAGAACTCCTAGCCAGAAGTCCAGGGTATACCAGAGACCCCGAAGCCCCGTCAGTTTATGCGTAGAAGCTACTATCGTAGCTTCTACGCTAGCTACGGCTCCATTCGCGGCTACCTGGCCGTTCGAGCCTGGCGTCTGATCCAGCACACCGGCGCTTCCAGCCTGCGTGGGATCGTTGCCATTTATCCCTGCTTCCCTGTTATAGCGGGCGGCGGCCCGCAACGCTCTGCGCTCGCGGAAACGTACAAGGTCCAGGCCCAGGCACGTCAGCGTGAAGGCCCCCAGGAGACCAAACGCGTACATGTCTCCCAGAACGTTGATATCTTTTACCAGCAATAATATCGCGATCGGGATGGCTGTGGCGAGCGCGATGGAGTAATGTGGCGTGCCGCGCAACTTGTTGCGCCGCAGGACGAACGCCGGGAAAAACTCCATGCGCGAAAGGGCCATAAATACATGATAAGAGCCGATGATGGCTGTGTTACTGGCAAATATCAGCAGTGCGCTGGCACTGATCGCCACCTCAGTCTGCAAGAACGCGTTGCCCCAGTGACCCGCGAGGAGCGAGATGAGCTGCGTATTTTTTATGGCGTTATGGGCCTCGTTGGGCTGCAGGAGGGTGGAGAGCATCGTCAGTAGAGGACTCGTCAGCCCGATAGTTAAGACCACAAGCAAAAGGGCCAGGCCCGCGATCTTCTTGCGCGGCGTCTTCATCACAGGAGAGAGCTGCGAGATACTTTCCAGACCTGAGAATGCCAGGAACGATCCGGCGAAGCCTGCCAGCAGAAAAGAAGGTGGCAGGGAACGCCCACTGAACATGGCGGGGAAGAGTGCTAAGAACTGACCGAAGGACATGTGTGTGAAAACAGTGAAGAGGATGGCGATATCGCTGATAAACGCCACCACCGCCCCTACAAAGCTGACTTTGGCGCTCTCGCTGATGCCTACCCAGTTGAGAACGCCCAGCAGGACTAGGACGCCTACGGTAAGCCAGAGAGCCAGCGGCTCCAGACTGTGAAATACGACGCTGAAATATAGCAGGCCGGAGAAGCAACTGATAGCGGCCGTGAGAAAGTAATCAACTAAGATAAACATGCCACCCAGGGCACCAACCCAACGATTGATGGCCTGGGCTGCTACTGTGACCACGCCCCCACCCTGAGGAAACCGGTGAGTCACCTCCGCGTATTTGAGCGTGAGCAAGACAAAGACAGCCATCGTCAGGAAGACAAAAAAACCTGCCAGCTTCCCCACCGTTCCATAGAGAATACCTGGGGTATAGTAGACCGAGGTGCCAATGTCCGCGAAGACGACCGCCCAGCAGAGCAGGGGACCTAACAGGCTTCCCCCGTGGCTGTGTTCGTCACCCTTACCCTGCTGTGCTGTTTCTTGCGCTACGGATTTCTGCGTCATATGCATCCTTTACAAAAGGGAAGTCATTCACCAGCATCTCTCTCTAGTATGGCGCCCAACCCTGTTTTGATTGAGTAGTTGGTGTATCGAAGATAGACCTCACCTATTGTGCAAGGCAAAGCCTGCGTAATACTGTAGCACAATAGCCAGCACACCCGCAAGGAGCCTGGAAATAGCCCTGGAATTGGCTTGCCGACGATGTGCAAGGGTGTATCTCTGTGTTCGCATAACAGATGCAAGAGGTATAACATACTTTAACATATAATATTTGTAATTATACACAAGAAATGGCACCCTGCTTGTTGTTACTTCAGACTTATTGGTACGTCCATACACAGTGATATGTCTATCCCCCTAAGATAGACAATAATGACGTTTTTCTTTAGATAGGTATGCCTTATCAATAAGGTACCCATTGATGTGGGTGTGATACGTGGAGAGTTGAAGCATACTCTGGAGGAGAAATCTTCTTATGCAAATCGGTGATAGTAGCTTTGAGCAACTCATGCAAGAGGTGCTCAATCAACAACAGCGCTTGAAAAAACTGGAAGCAGAGAATCAAGAGTTACGTCGCCAGCTCGCGGATATACGCAGGGGACGTGGGATAGCCCTTGACATCCAGCACAAAACGTTCGCTCTGTCTGGAGGCCCGGTCGTTGCCTCCATTGAGCGCACGCCGGCGCCGGAATATCCATCTCTGACTGCACAACAAGGGACCGCGAAAGCGACCCCGCCATTTTCTGCGATCCTGCCCGATCCCGAGACGCCTATTCCCAGCCCTGTCGACAGCTTTCTAGAGAATGCGGAAGCGCCATCGCTCTCCCCCGCATTTCTAGAAGAGTTGCTCTTTGACGAGTTCGCGGCGGCCGCGACCAGTCCAATCACGTCACTGCCTCCGGCTGGCAATACACCTGTGCCAGACGCTGCTGCTGCGACCTCTGAAGCGCTGGACGAGGAGAAGAAAGCGGCCCTACGTCGTGAGCTGATGGGCAGCTTTCTGCTGGAATAGAGGCAGTACCAGCGCTGCATATTATGAGGAGAGAGCAAAGGTTTCGCCTTTGCCCTCTCCTATTCTTGCTGTCGCCATAGCTTCCTGCTAGGGGATCTGGAATGTCGTTGAAGCCTGGCTAATTGCCGGGCTGCTATTCGGCTGCGCCAATAGGATCAGGGTGAACGAGGAAGTGTTATCGGGTACAATAAAGATTACGGTGCCGGTCGTGCCTGTTGATTGGGCGGCAAAAGAGGTAGGAAAGTTGGTTGACGAGTCCGGCGAGACGGTAGTTCCTCCTGCCTGCAGACGGATATAGTTACCATAATAGGCGGTAAACCCTTGAGATGTGGAATTATCGACTTTCAATGTCAGGGTCAGGAAACGCTTGCCTGCGTCCACCTGCGTTCCGGCAGCACTCATGGATATTGTCGCGGAGGTCACTGTCCAGGTCAGGCCTGCGTATTGTATCTTTGTGTTCGGAGTCGCGGTTTTTGTTTTGTACTGGCTCAGATCGGCCCGCGCCGTCAAGGGTATTTTGATCTTTGCCTCGGTATTTGTCCCCAGTTGCAAGCTGAGTTGTTCTGGTTTGACGTTTGTAGAAAGTGGGAAATCGAGCCAGCCCGTGTGGTCTGTAGCCTGGGGGATGCTACCCAGATCACTAGAGGTACTGGCGGGCGTCACCGTAGTGCCATCAGGTAAGAGTAGACGCGCTGCATCGCTGTAGTATATAGCGACATTGTTAGCCGAGGAGTTATGTTCCTTTAACTGCAAGCGTATTACATACGGTGAGTTAGATGTAGACGAGTCGTCAGGGAAGCTCGTTGATTGTTGAACCGAAATGATGGTGACATCAACGCTCTTGTAGGTGATGGTTGAGCCAATCTGGGTCGTCACCACCGGGGCAGGTGTCGGTGTCACATTCGCGTTGTTGGTGGAATTTCCGTTGTTGGCGGGGTTGCCATTCTGGCCCGTTGTGGTGGTCGCGCTATTGAGAGCGCCGTTGGCTAACTTATACACTACAAATCCACTGACGCCGCAGACCAGCAGGACCAGTAGAATCACGATACCTACACCGCATCCGAGCTGGCCTAAGACGCTTTTAGAGGAATCTTTCATCGGCGGCTGGGCGAATGCGGGGGCCGGCTGGAATCCCTGCTGAGGGTTCTGTACTGGCGGTTGGTAGGATGAGTAAAGAGGTGTTGGGGGATTCTGTCCATACGTTTCAGGTGGCGGTGGCGGGGTCGCGGATACTGTTGACATATCATGGATCGGCGCAGCAGACCCATAAGCAGTGGGGGGCGGCGCCCCGCGCTCAGTTGACATGTCGTGAACCTGCGCCCCCTGGCCGGAGTCTTCCGCGTGAGCGGTGGGGTCAGCAGCGCTGATATCTACCGTTGCTCCACAGTTTGAGCAGAAACGCTGTCCTGGGGCAACCGGTATTCCACAGCGTGAACATGGGCGGGGAGGATTCTGGGTCATGCTCTCTCTCCTTCAATAATTTTATCATAAAAAACTGTAACCGCTGTCATTCAAGCGCCTCTACGCGGATCTGGGGGTAACCACTGGCCGGGTGAAAGTCTATTATAAAGGCCACTTACCGGCTGTAGCATATATCACCATCCCCATGTCCACTACACTATTTGAAAATTCGCCGTTGCTGGATTCGTGCCACTGTGCTGTTGTGCTACCAGCAGCAACGTGAAATTCGTGCTGGCTTGGGCCATGAGAAAGGTTACCGTCCCTGTTTCTCCGCTGGCCCCGGCCGCGAACGAGATCGGCAGAGTCGTAAACTGCGGGTTGGCCGTGACGCTGCCGGATTTCAGGCGGATGTAGTCATAGGGCGAACCGGTGATGGCCGTTTGTAACAGGGTGTTGTTGACTTTCAAGGTCACCACGATATAGCGCATGCCTTTGGGGGCCTGTTGACCGCCGGCGCTCAACTGGGCTGCGGCGCTTGAGAGCATCCAATCAAGCCCGAAGTATTGCATGGCGGCGTTGGCTTGTACCGTTTTGGGTTGGTATTTCGCCAGGTTGGCGTTGCCTGTCAGAGGAATATCCATCTGCGCCTCTTGATCTGTCCCCAGGCGTAGGATGAGCTGGTTGACCTTATCCGCCGGGGGAACCGCGAAATCGAGCAGGCTGGTCTGTGTCGTCCCTGGCGCAATTCCCGGCTTCGCCTTGACATAGAGCGGCGCTACGCTGCTCTTATCCGGCAAAATCAGGTGCGCGCTATCATAGTAGCTATACCTGGTGGCGCTACTGGTGGCGTTATGCTCTTGCAGGTTCAGGCGCAGCATCCCGTCTGTGTGCGTGTTGGGATCATCGATAAAGTTCTGCGACTGCTGGGCGTTGAGGATGGTGACATCAACGCTGGCATAGGTAACCGTCGCGTTGAGTGGTGTGCTGGTGATCGCGGCCTGCGTTGTCGCCCCGCCCGGACCTGGCACGTGAATGCCCAGCTTACCAGCCCCAAAGTAGGCTACCACCCCCAGAAGAATGAGCAGCAGCAGCAGGACACTCACGCAGCCGATTTTGTTGAAGCCCCGCCTTTGTTTGCCTGGCGTGACCGGATGCGCAACCGGCGGCTCATAGTTGGGGCTGGGCTGCGCGGACGGCGGGGCGAACTGCTCTGCTACCTGCTGCGCGGGATGCTGGTAATCCTGTGGAGCTTGTAGATAGCCACCCCCGGCCCCTATATCTTCGACCCTCAGCCCGCACCTGGGACATGCACGTTGTCCAGCCTGCGCTGGCGCGCCACACCGGGGGCAGAAAAGGGACGCTCCCTGTGCCATCGCTCGCTCTCCTTTACTGTGAACAATGCTCGTCCTGTTCCTCTCGCCAATGCCAGGACCGGCATCCGCCTAATGGACATTGTAGCACAGCCTGGAGAGAACGCTATGGGCTATTTCACAGAGAGCAGAAAGGTATCTCTTCACCTTTGGCGGAGTCGACCTGGCAATGACCTCAGCCTCCCCTATCGTGTTGATGAACAGCAAAACAAAGAATAACGGAGATATCAAGATTCTTTTGTTTTCATGCACTCATAGGGGGGTGCCATTTCTCTCGCATCCTTCTGAAATAAAAGTGAGCAGCGGGAGTGCAGAGGGCGACTTTGCAACAGCCCTGGTTTTTCCCTGCCCGCTCTAGAATGCTAGAAGCGTATAGAGTATCATAAATGTTCACTGAAACCATAGCGAATCCTTGACAATCCTAGACTATCCTGCTATTATTTGAGCATGAAGTTAAGCGATTATGCCAAACAACAAGGGGTCCGTTACGAAACGGCGTGGCGCTGGTTTCGGGATGGAAAAATCAAAGGCCGTCGCGTTGGTGCCCACACCATTCTCATTGAAGAAGAACGGCCAGCCGAGCCGCGTATTGGGGGACAAGTCGCTGTGTACACACGCGTGTCATCAGCGGAAAACAAGTCCAACCTGGACAGTCAGGCCGAACGGTTGGTCGCCTACTGTGCAGTGCGTGGCTACCAGGTCAGCAAGGTGGTCAAAGAAATAGGTTCTGGGGTCAATGACAACCGGCCCAAATTTCTGGCGCTGCTGGCCGATCCTGCGCTTTCTCGGATCGTGATTGAACACAAGGATCGAGGGACCCGTTTTGGTTTTCGCTATATCGAAACGTTGTTGCAAACCTACGGGCGTGAAATCGAAGTCGTTCATCGGGCAGACAACAGCACCGAAGACCTGTTGGCCGATCTGACCAGCATTATCTACAGTTTTTGTGCTCGGCTTTATGGGCAACGTCGGGCAAAACGCAAAACAGAGAAAATTGTCCAAGAATTGGAGGCCAAGGATGCACCTGGTTGAAAAACATATCATTGGGCGCAATGATCCGCGTTATGCGGCCATTGATGTCGCCTGTTTTGCCTCCAAGAACCTCTATAATGCCGCCTTGTATGAAATCCGGCAAACCTTTATCCATCAGAGTGTCTATCTCAAGTACTCAGCGATGGATAAACTCATGCAGAACCACGAAGCCTATAAGGCCCTACCAGCCAAAGTTGCGCAACACGTGTTACGCTTGTTGGAAAAGAACTGGATATCGTTCTTCGAGGCGCTTGCTACCTACAAGGACGATCCCTCAAAGTTCCGAGCACGGCCCAAACTTCCAACGTACAAGCACAAAACGGCTGGCCGTACCCTGCTGGTTTACACCATGCAGGCGGTAAGTCGCGGCAAGCGTACCTTACAACGGCGCATTATCCAACCATCAGGCCTGGATATCCGTGTGAAAACGCAACAAAACCCAGACCATATTGCCCAGGTACGTATTGTCCCTAAGCTGGGCTTTTATGTCGTCGAAGTGATCTATGAGCAGGATGTGAGCCAAACCGCCGTTGATAAGAGCCTGCTAGCTGGCATCGACCTTGGTCTCAATAATCTTGTCGCGCTAACTTCAAACAAAACTGGCTTCGTGCCGGTCGTTGTTAACGGGCGCGGCATCAAATCCTGCAACCAGTACTACAACAAGCGGCGCGCCCAACTGCAAAAGTCGCTTGGTCGCACTGGTAGCACTCCCCGCATGGAAAAACTGACCAACAAACGGAACCGGCGCATTGACCATGATCTGCATACGATTTCCCGTTTCGTTGTGGAGGTGCTGGTAGCCGAGGGAATTGGCACCCTGGTCATTGGCAAAAATGATGGGTGGAAACAGGAAATCACCCTGGGTTCGCGTACCAACCAGAACTTTGTGCAGGTGCCCCACGCACGCTTTCTCTCAATGCTGACCTACAAGGCCGAGATGATGAGTATTCGCGTCATCGTGACCGAAGAGTCCTACACCAGCAAGGCTAGCTTTCTTGATCGTGATCCCCTGCCAACGTATAAAAAAGGTGACGCCACCCAGTACGTTTTTAGCGGCAAGCGAATCAAACGGGGTCTGTATCGTGCGTCTGATGGGCGACTGATCAATGCCGATTGTAACGGTTCAGGCAATATTGTACGCAAAGTAGCTCCCAACGCCTACGTGCCCGAGGGAGTAGAGGATGGGAAAAACAGCTTTCCGCTGTCGGTAGTCCATCCCGTGAGGATTGTCGTTCCCCTCACAAAGCCGAAAACGAAGGCGATCACTGGCCGTGTCAAGATTCGCTAGAGTTTAGGAACTATAATGCGAATGTTGCTTTTGCGACGGAAACAAGGACATCCCTGCTGCGGAGAGACTATGCGAGGAGCACCGAAAACAGAGGCGTGGAGACAAACATCAAAAGAGATGAACTGGATGTCCTCTTAGCGACAAAATTATATCTCCCCCCGGCTCGTCCTGACCATGTTGACAGGCCACGTCTGTTTGCGGCACTCGCTGAGGGAACAAGACACAAACTCACCCTTATCTCAGCCGCCGCAGGTTTTGGGAAGACGGCATTAGTCAGCGCATGGGTTGCCACCCACCCGGCAGCAGTTGCGTGGGTATCTCTTGATGAAGGTGACAACGATCCAACGCTTTTCTGGAAGTATGTCGTGGCCTCCCTGGACGCCATTCAGCCCGCGCTTAGCAAACAGGCCTTGCCCATACTCCATGCGCTTCCGCCTCTGCCTATCGAAGCTTTTCTGACTGTTCTCATCAATGCTGTCACCACGATTTCGCGTGACTTCGTGCTTGTCCTGGATGAATACCAGAGTATCGATACGCCCGCGATTCATGATGCCCTGGCCTTTTTGCTCGATCATATGCCGCCACAGATGCATGTTCTCATTGCGAGCCGCAGCGAACCGCCACTGCCACTCGCCCGCCTGCGCGTGCGCGGGCAGCTCACAGAACTGCGTACACCTGATTTACGCTTCACGCAAGAAGAAACGGCCCGCTTTCTCCGTCAGGGCGCCAGGCTGGACCTCTCCTCTGAAGACATTCTGGCATTGCAAGCCCGCACAGAGGGCTGGATCGCCGGGCTGCACCTGGCCGCGCTCTCCCTCCAGGGAGGCGAGCATACCCAGGATTTTATTGCCGCGTTTACAGGCAGCAATCGCTATGTTCTTGAGTACCTCGTCGAAGAGGTGCTCTCTCGTCAACCGGAGCACGTACAAGCCTTCCTCCTGCAAACGTCTCTTCTGGAACGCGTGAGTGGCCCCCTCTGCGATGCGCTCACAGGGCACACCGATGGGCAAGCGATGCTGGAGTATCTTGAGGAGGCGAATCTCTTTCTCCTGCCACTGGATGCGCACCAGTCCTGGTACCGCTACCATCGCCTCTTCGCGGAGGCCATGCGTCAAAAGTTGCAGAGAACACAGGCGGATCACGTCTCCAAACTCTATCAGAAGGCCAGTTTCTGGTATGAGCAGCATGGCTTCTTCGTTGACGCCGTAGAGACTGCCCTCACGGGCCAGCACTATGCGCAGGCGGTACGTCTTATCGAGAGGATCAACGCAGCAATGATGAGACGCGGCGAGACCGCAACGCTCCTCCGCTGGTTGAGAAGGCTCCCTGATGAGGTTGTGCGCTCTTCCCCTGGGCTGTGCATCTGTTTTGCGTGGGTCCTCTACCTCGCGGTTCAATTCGATGCATCCGAAGTGTACATCGCGTACGCTGAAACCTTGCCTGACACTTACCCTGATGCAGTTTCGCGGCCCGTGGACAAGGCAACCCAGGAAGCCGCAGAGATTGCGGCTCTTCGCGCAGTCATCGCGGTCTCACGACAGGATATTCCTCATGTCATCGAGTTCGCTCAGTATGCCCTCCAGTACCTTGCGCAGGAAAATGTCGCGGGACGCGCTCTTGTGACATGGGCATTAGGAGTGGCCTCCTGGTTCAATGATGATGTAGAGGCAGCAATTGTGGCTGTCACTGAGTCCCTTGCTCTTGGGCAGGCCGCAGATTCTGTCTCTGCGGTCCTCAATGCCCTGGGTGACCTCGTCCAGCTCCAGTTCGCACAAGGCCGTCTGCATCAGGCGGAAAAAACCTGCCAGCAGGGATTGCAATTTGTGACGAAGCATCGTGAACAACTTCCCGCTACAAATAGTATGCAGATAGCCTTTGGCGACCTCCAGCGTGAACGGAACGAACTTGCGAGTGCTGCGCACGCTCTGAGTCAGGGACTTGAGCAAGATCAGCAGATATGGAATCTGGGAAATACGCTTCGAGGATATATCGCACTCGCGCGCACAAAACAAGCACAGGGCGACGCAGTTGGCGCGCGCGAGGCCATCGATAGGGCAGAGCGGGTTGCACAGCAGAGCCATATGCCACACCTCGTTGCCATCGTGAGAGCGTACAGAGCGCGCATTCTGCTTCTGCAAGGCGCTATGGGAGCCGTACACCTCTGGTTACAGGAGAGCAATATAGATGGCGACGGCACCCCCCTTCACCATACGCGCGAAGTCGAATATCTCACCCTTGCACGCGTGTACATAGCTCAGGACAAGGCCGAAGATGCGCTTCGCCTCTTAGCACGCCTTCTCCAGGCAGCCGAGCGAGGGAAACGGATGGGAAGTGTGATTGAAATTCTCGCGCTTGCTGCGCTTGCTCATGCCAGACAAGGCACTATGCAAGATGCCGTGACAGCACTCGCACGCGCGCTTTCATATGCAGAGTCGGAAGGTTACGTTCGCGTGTTTGCAGATGAAGGCGCTCCTATGGCAGCGCTACTCAAGCGCCTTCTTGATCAGCAGCAGCAAGGTCGCCTGACGTATGCTCTTTCTCGCGACTATATCAAGCACCTTCTGAGCGCGCTTGAGAACAAGAAACACGCGGCGTCCGCGCAGGACACGCAGAAAACATCACAGCCATTAGTTGAACCACTGAGTCAACGCGAGCTTGAAGTCCTCCACTTGATTGCGGATGGTGCATCGAACCGCGAGATCGCGGAACGTCTTGTTGTCAGCCTGGGCACTGTAAAAAAACACCTCAATAACATCTTTGGAAAATTAGCTGTAAAGAATCGTACCCAGGCCGTAGCCGAGGCCAGGAATCTGGGCCTGCTCTCCTGAAATTGCTGCCAGAAAATCAACCCCCTTGATACGCCTTTCGGTCACTGTCTGCGTGTGAGTTTCCAGGTATTCTATGCCTACAAGCGAAATACAAAGAACGTAGTCATAGGAAAGGAAACCATCATGGCCAGAACATATCAGCTTAGCAATTCATCTTCCTCACAAGATAGTTCCACGGCATCTACAGCTATCATCCAGGACAATCAGCAGGTGAAGCAGGATTCCATTGCGCGTTCTGTTTTTCTACACCTGTTTCCAGGAGCCATGCTTACAGCAGCATTTGTTGTGACGGCACCGCTCGCGCTCACATCTGGTTTTCCAGCCATAGTCGCGCTCCTGATATGCGTTGCCGTTTTGCTCATCCCTTTCGCGCTTGGACACCTTTTTTATGAAGGCAAACGACGCAATGGTTACTACTCGCTGAAAGGGATCGTGTTGCTGCAACAGCGTACTCCGCTCCGACGCGTGCTGCTAATTGTGCCACTGGTGACTCTATGGAGCTTTGCCGTCTATATTCTGATGACCCCATTGGAAGGCATCCTTGTGAAAACGATTTTCGCCTGGCTGCCCCTGTGGTATACACAGCCGGACCTTGCGCACTACCCAAAAACGGTATTGCTTATCACCTTCGGTCTCGATTTTGTGATTAATGGAGTCGCAGCGCCTGTTGTTGAGGAACTCTACTTTCGCGGCTATCTCTTGCCACGACTCTCGCGCTTTGGCAAGTGGGCGCCAATCATCAATCTGGCCCTGTTCTCACTCTACCATTTCTGGCAGCCGCAACAAAACATCACCAATCTCATTGCGCTTCTGCCCTTCGTGTATATCGTGTGGAAGAGACAAGATGTGCGCCTTTCGATGTTGCTGCATTGTACGCTCAACATCATTGGCATAGCCCTCACCTGCGCGCTCTATCTCGGACACCCCTGATCTCTGCTCCTCGATCCGCGTAGGGGCGATGGCTTGCCTCGCCAGTCAGCCCGCAGGGCGCTTCCTGGTGGCTGGCGAGGCAAGCCACGCCCTACGGATTCGCAGAGATGGCCCATCGATTCTTGCCCTTAACTTGACGCTTATTGGGCGAGGCAAGCCATAGCCCCTACGCGGATCAGATATGCTTGACATTCCGCACCATCAACAGGTATAGTCTATGTATCACAAACATATATCGCAAAAGACTTGGAACGAGCGGAGTAAGAGGAACCGACCCGCCAGAGAGTGGAGGTCACCGGGTGCGAGCCTCCTTCGGATACGCCCTCTGAACGTGGCTCGTGAGTCGAAGACCTGAGACGCTGCTTGCCAGCCGTAGTAAGGTCTTCCGGGTGTGGCCCGTTAGCGCCGCTGAGAGGATTGTTGATCCCTGCCTGGTTGGGTGGATCAACTTTCGAAACCAGGTGGTACCACGAGTTGCGTCGCCCTCGTCCTTGAGATGTGGCGGCGCTTATTGTTATGGCACCCAAGGAGTACCATCAGCATGTTACCCAACCGTTATGACTTCCGGGAGGCGGAGCCGCGCCTAGCCCGTCTCTGGGCCGATTCCGGCACCTATGCCTTCGATTCCGCCGCTTCAGGTCCCATCTTTACCATAGACACCCCGCCGCCGACCGTCAGCGGGCAGTTGCATCTCGGTCACTGCTATTCGTACACCCAGACCGACATCATCGCGCGCTATCGCAGGATGCATGGCGAGCGCGTGCTCTACCCCATGGGCTTCGACGATAATGGGCTGCCGACCGAGCGCTACGTCGAGAAGACCATCAAGCGCAATGCCACAGACATGGAGCGCCAGGCTTTCATCGATGCCTGTTTGCAGGTCACCCAGCAGACCGAAGACCGTTTCGAGGAGCTCTGGAAGCGCCTGGGTTTAAGTATTGATTGGAGCTATCGCTACTCGACCATCTCACCAGAGGCCCGGCGCATCTCGCAGTGGTCCTTCATCCAGTTGTATCGCGCCGGTCGGGCCTACACGCAGGTCGCGCCTGCGCTGTGGTGCCCCGAGTGCCAGACAGCCATCGCGCAGGCCGAGGTTGAGGATGCCACCCTGCCCACGCAATTCTCGACGCTGGCGTTTCACCTGCACGGTGGCGCCATCCTTCCTATAGCCACAACACGTCCCGAACTCTTGCCTGCCTGCGTCGCGATCTTCGTCCATCCCGACGATGCGCGTTATGCGCACCTGGTAGGCACAACGGCGCGTATTGAGAGTAGCGCTTTCTCGCAGCAGTCCGAGATTGGGGTTCCCATCCTGGCGGATACGCTGGCGGACCCGGCGAAGGGTAGTGGGGCCGTCATGTGTTGCACCTTTGGGGACTCGACCGATGTTCGCTGGTGGCATACGCACCAACTACCCCTGCGCGCGGCCATCGCGCGCGATGGTCACATGACCGAACTTGCCGGTCCCCTGGCCGGCCTGCCGAGCGCCGAGGCTCGCCAGCGCATCGTAAGCGACCTCGCTGAAAAAGGGCAGATTCTCCAACAGGAGACGATAGAGCATGCCGTCGGGACTCATGAGCGCTGCGGCACCCCGGTCGAGTACCTGCATACGCGCCAGTGGTTTATCCACGTCCTGGACCAGAAAGAGCGCCTGTTGGAGGCGGGTCGGAAGATTCGCTGGTATCCCGAGTATATGCGCGTTCGCTATGAACACTGGGTTGAGAACCTCCAGTGGGATTGGTGCATCTCGCGCCAGCGCTACTTTGGTGTCCTCTTCCCGGCATGGACCTGTCGCGCCTGCGGCGAGCTAATCCTGGCGGAGCTGGAGCAGTTGCCTATCGATCCGCAGAGCAGCCAGCCTCTGAAGCCCTGCGCCTGCGGCTCAACTGATTTCCAGCCGGAGACCGATGTCATGGACACCTGGGCCACATCGTCCTGCACGCCCCTGCTGCTGGCGTGCTGGCCCGATGATCCTGCCTGGTTCGAGCAACACTTCCCGGCCAGCCTGCGTCCCCAGGCCCACGATATCATTCGCACCTGGACCTTCTATACCATCGTCAAGGCCATCTATCATACAGGTGAGATCCCCTGGCGGGATATCATGATTTCGGGGCACGGTCTCTCGACCGAGCGGCGCAAGCTCTCGAAGTCAAAGCAGCCGCAGGCGGAGGATAGCGCCGCAGGGCCAATGGAGATCATCGAGCAGGAGTCGGCCGACGCCCTGCGCTACTGGGCCACGTCAGGTCGCACGGGTGCCGATAGCCCGTTCAGTCTGGAAATCATCGCCAATGGACGGCGTCTGGTCACGAAGCTCTGGAACGCCTGCCGTTTCGCACAGGGCCACCTGGTGGGACTCGATGCCGCGACCCTTGCCGGCGAGACATGTCCATACACACTTCTGGCGACCGATCGCTGGTTGCTCTCGCGCCTGACCCGGACCATCGCGCGTGTCACGGCTGAACTGAACAACTACGAGTACGCCACGGCACGCCAGGAGGTCGAGCGCTTCTTCTGGTCAGACCTCTGCGATAACTACCTGGAGCTGGTCAAGTCTCGCCTGTACAATGGCAGCCAGGCCGAGCGGGGCGCGGCCCAATGGACGCTGTACCACGCGCTGTTGTCCACGCTGAAGCTGCTGGCCCCATACCTGCCGTATATCACCGAAGAACTGTACCAGGGCCTCTTCCGGCAGTGGGACACTTGCGCCTCCATTCATCACGCATCGTGGCCCGCGCAGCACCCTGCCTGGCTAGATGAGGAGGTGGAGGCCAGCGGTGAGGCGCTGCTGGAGCTGCTAAGCCAGGTTCGCCGCTACAAAGCCGGGCGCGGCCTATCCGTCGGCGCGCAGCTAGAGACCCTGCACGTCGAGGTCCCGTCCGCGCTACTCACAACCTTGCAAGCCGCGCTGGTCGATCTCAAGAGTGCGGTCCGCGTCCGGCACGTAATCCTGACAGCAAGCGAGCGAAACGAGCTAGCGATGAGCCTCCCGGAAACGCTGTAACGTGTAAGGGGCACATGAGAGGTAGGGATA
>JALYTT010000535.1 GCA_030854145.1 Chloroflexota bacterium
TCCTGGTTGTTCTAGGGACGGCGAGGCAAGCCACGCGCTACGGAGATGCCCGATTTCCGCTCGTTCCTGTCTTCCGTTCACGCCTATAGGGCTTGCCTCGCCCTACGGAACGACCGATCTCCCCTTAACTTAATGTCTATTGCTCCGTCAAGCTACAATCGACACGTGAACCGCCCCCGTCCGCGTAGGGATTCGCGGGATGGTGGGCATCTCATCAGGCATAGGTGGCAAGGAGCGCGTCGATGTCCCGGCGAACGATGACCGGGTCAACCGGCATGTATTGCTCATCCAGCGCGGTTGCCGCGTTATCGAACAGATAGTGCAGTTTGATCTCACCCTTGCCCGCGAGGCCTGAAACCGGGGCAATATAGGATCTGGTCATCTGCATCTGGGTGCGATAGCAAAGCAGGGCAGTATCGCCTACCTTACAACGCGAACCGGGCTGCAAGACGACATGATAGTCGATAATCTGCTGAATGTCATGCAGGTAATTCACGCCGTTGGCACGCGCCTCCTCCCAGCGTGATCCCACCAGCGCGCTCACTTCCTGGCTGGCGACATAGCCATCATGAAACAGACCGCCGCCATAGGCATAGGCTCGATCTCCCACGTGATGCGATATCTCCGTCACATAAGCGTAGGCCGGCCGTTCGGGCAGGTTCTCCTGGAAGACATGGTTGGGCGTGGTTCCCAGCAAACCATGCCCTGGCTCGACATGGGTCGCACCGTTCTCAGCTAAGAGCGGCATCACCACGCAGGAAGTGTTTCCTGGGGCATTGACCTGTGTTACCTCGACGCCTAGCTCGCGCAAGGTCTGCGCCACACGCTGTACCGTGTGCATGTTCGGACTCACTTCACAGGCCTCGCCCGGATGGTGGTTATAGCGCACACACGGGAATGAGGTGACCCCCACCAGACGCACCTGCGGAAGGTGGACCAACTGGCTCACGATTTCCGGCACAGCGCTTTCAGCAAAGCCCCCCTCCTGGCCATCAAAGTTGAGATCGCCCGGCGCGTGAACGCGCAACAGGAGATCCTGCACTATACCCAGTTGTGCAGCAACGTCGTTGATCCAGCGAGCATGCTCAAGATTGTAGATGGTGATCACATCGGGGCGCAAAGCCACCATCGCTGGTACCAGGTGACGAGGGATCTGGTTGAGATGTCCAATGTGGCCCACAGGCAAAGCGTAGCGCCTGGCCATCAACGCGCAGGCAGCGTCGACGGCGACCACCTTATACAGTCCCTGGGCAAGAGCCAGCGCCGTCACATAGGGATTGCGCGCATACTGCTTGCTCATCAGGTAGGTGGTCAGCCCCCGGCGACGGGCTTCGGCAGCCAGCGCGCGCGCATTCTCCACAATCATATCCAGATCGATAATCCAGGTGTTGGGCGGAATCTGGCCACGCTGGTGCAGATCAATGGCCGCCTCCAGCAGACGCGGGTTGCGCTCCAGCAAGCGTTGTAAGTACATAGAAAGTTTCCTTCCTGAGACGCCAGCGTTAGCCGGCCAGCGCCGAATCCGTCTCCGAGCTTCCCGTTGACGCCGAATCGTCGACCATTACGCGGCCCATAGCCTCAATCACCTGCGGACGCCGGCGCGCTATAATCACCAGGTAAAGTACGCCCAGGATTAACCAGGCCAGGACGATGTAGGGTACAAGGTTATTTGGATATGCCGGGACCGGCCACAAAAGACCATAGATCGGCAGGAGCAGCAGGAGACTGGCAATAACCGGGAATATCGCGTGGCGCATAACGGAAAACTCCGCACGATAATCACGCCAGTAAAACACGATCAGGGCCAGATTAACCAGAATGTAGATAATCACCAGGCCAAGACCCAGAATCGTGCCGAAGAAGCCATAGGCGCCCAGCGGCGTCCAGAGCAAGCCCCCAATTAAGGCCAGAACAAGGGCGAAGATCATATAGGCGGTCAAAGCCGTCGAGGGATTGCCGCGCGCGCTCGTCGTACCAAGGCGGACAGGCAAAATGCCCTCACGCCCAAGCGCAAAGAGCACGCGAACCGCTGCGTTGGCCCCTGAGATCAAATTGGCAAAAATGCTGTTCAGGACGGTAAGCGATACCAACCAGACCAGGCCTGATCCCCAGTAGGTCTGCGTCAATGTAATCCACGGCGAGCCATCGTTCATAAAAGTGGAGACATGGCTCCGGCCATAGCCAAGCGCGCTGGCCCACGCGGACAGCACATAGAAAACGCCGATCACCGCAACCGCCGTGAAGAGCGCAACCGGAATACTCTTCTTCGCATCCCGCGTCTCTTCACCCAGAGTTCCGGCCGATTCAAAGCCGACAAAAAAGAGAATGCCCCACAGCAGTCCGATGCCCAGACCAGAAAATCCACCCGCTGAATTGGCAGGATTAAACGGCGCCAGCGAGATGCCCTGGGCTCCCCCCTTTGCAAAAATGGTCACGAAGAGCGCCAGCATCACGCCCACTTCCAGCACCAGAAAAATAAGCGCGGTAGCCGCGGTACGGCTAATGCCCAGAATGCCAATGACCCAGACAATGAGCGCGAAGGCGATGGTAAAGGCCCACCAGGGAATGGCCCAACTAAATTGCGTCTGCACAAACTGTGAAACCAGCGCCCCGATGGCCGCCAGCAACATAGGGCCGACCATAGCATAAGCAAAAACCAGCAACCAGCCAGAAAGGAAACCTCCGCGTTTGCCAAACCCATGCAGGTTAAATGTGTAGGCAAAGCCGGCGGTAGGAATCTTCTGCGCAAAAGCGCCGATGGCCGAGGCCACCAGGACGCAGACGATCAGAGCCAGCAGCAGAGCGAAAGGGAGCGCGTAACCCGCTCCTGCCGCCGCCGGTTGCGTATTAAAAAAGACGCTGGTGGCCGGCCCCATAAAGGCCATAGATAACGCGACAGCTCCAAGCACGCTAATCGCGTTCTTGCGCAACCGTCCTTTGCCAGTGTGTTGTTGGGCGTTCAGCATAGCATTTCCTCTTCGTGTGTCCTGAATAGTCCTTCCAACGAAACCTGCGTGCTAACTTTGTTACTTGATGTAACATTGTTAACAATAGCATTACTTAAGAAAGCTGTCAATGATATGCTAATCATCCTGCATTTTTTGCTTGACAGCCTGCTAATGAACAGGTATACTTGCTTTTATCAGAAGAAAGAAAGCGGAAGGAAAATCACTTGTATTCCTGCTTATTCTGTTCACAATGAAACAATCTATTCAGTGCCGTCAAGAAAGCAGGAACGATTTTGTGGCATGTTAAAGACAGATGAGCAACACGTGGTCCTCGCTACACCTACCAGAATAAAGCACGGCTCAAGCCGCCGCCTGATTTTGCAACTTATTCGCGAGGAGGGGGCGATCTCGCGCGCTGAAATCGCCAGGCGACTCCAGCTTTCTCGGCCCACCGCTTCGCGCATCGTCGATGCGCTTGAACAGGAGGGCTATATTGCCTGCACCGGGAAGTCCGCCCCGACCGGGGGGCGCCTGGGAGAACTCTATAGCTTTCGCGAAGAGGCAGGGGTCGTGCTTGGCCTTGATCTTGGTACACGCGTTGCCCGTGCCGCTATTGCCAACTTCCACGGTGACATTATCAAACGTACTTCGCGTGCTCTTGTGCTGGAGAAGAGCGAGAGCATCTTGCCTCAGATCGGCCTGCTTGTGCAAGATATGCTCGCTATGTGGACCGACCATGCGGCGAAAGTTGTCTCGCTGGGAGTCGCGGTACCGGGAGTTGTGCATACCACGCCTGTTCCCGGCTATGTAGACGCCGCCAAAGTTTTTCCTGGCCTCAATAATCGTCCTTTGCGTGCTGAACTGGAACAGCTCTTGCACCTCCCCGTGGTCATAGATAACGATGTCAACCTGGCTACCCTTGGGGAATATCAATCCGGCTGCGCCCAGCAATGTTCCGATGTCGTCTATCTCTTTGTTGGACGCGGTATAGGCGCCGGGCTGCTTATGGGGGGGAATCTTTTCCGGGGCCACGTGGGCGCCGCGGGCGAAGCCGGCAACATGGTGGTTGATCGCGTGAATCTCTACCACAGCTTCGGCGGCCGCGGCTGCCTGGAAGCCATGGCGAGCATCGATCAGCTCGTGGCCGCCTCGCAGGCGCCTGGCCTGCCTCCTATCTCCGCGGAGGCCGTGTGCGAACAGGCGATGGCCGGGGAGCAACGGGCCTGCGGGGCCATTCGCACCATGAACGAATACCTGGCGGCCACCATTATTAACCTGGTGGCAATCATAGACCCGGAGATTGTTGTGCTGGGCGGCGATCTTTCTGAATTACCCCGTGCCGATGAACTGTTCATGCAGCCAATAAAACAACTGATTGAACAGCATACCGGCAGTAGCGCGCCCCTGCGCCTCTCACAACTCCAGGCAGACGCCGCCCTCTATGGAGCACTGCAAGCCTCGATTGACCTGGCCCTGGATATTGCCGCCTCTCCCGCGTAGGGATTCGGCTTGCCGCATCCGTGTGGTTGGCCTTGGGAGGCCTCCCCCGGCCGCGCAAGCGTGGCCCACAC
>JALYTT010000536.1 GCA_030854145.1 Chloroflexota bacterium
GGCTTGTAAACGGCGCCCCTACGTTTGTTTGCCCCGTGTCGGCTGACACGGGCGAGGCAAGCCATCGCCCCTACGCGGTTCGGCCTGAGGGGTTAGCGACCACTGCCGCGCACCAGCAGGGCAACGCATTCGATGTGGTATGTCTGCGGGAACATATCCACAGGCTGCGCGGCCACCAGGCGATAGCGCTCGCCGGCGCACAGGGTAGCGATATCGCGGGCCAGCGTACTCGGGTCGCAGGAGACATAGCAGATGGCGCGCGGTGCCAGCACCAGCAACGACTGCAAGGCCTTGGGATGACAGCCAGCGCGCGGGGGGTCAACGACCGCCAGGTCCACGCGCTCACGCCGGTAGTGTAGCTGGCCCAGGAGCCGCTCTAACGTCCCCTCCAGGGTAGTGATGTTGCCCTGGTTGTTGAGCGTCGAGTTGGCGCGCGCATCCATGACGGCGCTCGGCTGTGACTCAACGGCGATCACGCGTCCGGCGCGCGCCGCCAGGAAGGCCGAGAAGAGTCCCACGCCACTATAGCCATCCAGCACGATGTCCGAGCGCTGTGGTTCGAGCATCGTGATCGCCCGCTCGACCAGGGTAGCGGCCTGCGTGATGCTGACCTGGAAGAACGAATCTGACGAGACGCGGAAGCGCCGTCCCAGCACGACATCGACCAGGTACTCCTGTCCCGCGACCACGCGCCCGTAGCGGCCACCGACGCGCTCAATGATCACACCGACAATCCCCGGCGCGACCGTAATCAGCTCGTGCGCCAGTTGTTGGGGCGCCTCGATCACCGAGCCTGGACGCGCCTGGATAGTGAGCAGCGTAGGAACGGCTTTCACCGACCCATCGGTTGTGCCGACCGAGCCCACGGCCCCCACCGCGCCCCGCAGCGTAAACTTCTGAATCATCTCGCCCAGAGAGTCTCCAAAATAATTTATGAGCTTCGCGCGCACGCGCTGGTACACCATATCCAGCGCGGGATGCAAGAGCGCGCACTCCTCCAGGTCTTGAATCTCATGGCTTTCGGTCATCTGGAAGCCAACTTCGCAGTCCGGGCCGACCGAGAACTGGGCGATATTGCGGTAATGCCAGGGCGACATACCCGGCGGCATACCGATAGTCGGGTGGACCACCGCGTCTGGCTGCTTACCAATACGCACAAGCAACTGGCGTACAATATGGGCCTTCCAGGTCAGTTGCGCCTGGTAGGCAATATGCTGCCACTGACAGCCACAATCCATCAGCAATGGGTACTCAGGCTCAATGCGCTCCGGCGCGGGACGCAGGATTTCTAACAGGTTAGCGCGCGCGTGGCCGCGACGCTCTTCCACAATGTCCACACGCACGCGTTCGCCTGGAATGCCTCCAGGTACAAAGAGGACTCGTCCCTCGTATCGACCTACAGCGTCGCCTCCATAGGCAAGGTCAGTAAGTTCAACGTCAATGCTCATTTTCACCTCGGCGGTCACCTGCACTGTAGAGGCATGCATCCTTGCGATTGCCTGCTCGATCCCGATGAGCGACTGCAAGAACAATCCCTACATAGCGCATCGAATGTGTCCGTCCCATCTTTCCAACTTTTCTAACCAGGTGTCGATTGGCCAGTGCAGAAAGCAAGCAAGGAAGCATGCGCACCTGGTCTCTTCCTTGCCGGCTCAAGAAACTATCTGCCCGCGAAAAACGCGTTCACAATGTCAAGGGGTGTCTGGGCTGGCCATAGAGCCGGGTACCGAAGCGGCTGAGCAGGACGGCACCAAGTCCTAACAGTCCCGCGGCGATACCAATCAACCAACCGATATAGGGTAGGGAGCCGGCCAGTATCAATATCGTCAAGCCTACGATCACTTGTACAGGGCGCGTATTGCGTTCCGGCGCCAAACGATGCACAACATATTCGCCGATCAACCATCCAATGGCCACCGTACCTAGCGCCCACGCCGCGATGAGTCCTAATGCTACTATAATTGCAAGCGGAATAGGTAAAATGAGCGCGATCAATACAATCAGCAGGGCCGGAGCGAGCGGCGCACTGAGCAGGCCAATGACCAGACTGCGCTGCGCCCGGCTCACCAGGGTTGTGCGCACGAACATAACGTGTTCAGGGAGCAGCCAGGTGAGCACCAGACCGAGCGCGATCCAGGTGAGCATAGACCAGAATGGGAATGCAAACCCACTGTGGCCCGCAAATAGCCAATCGAAACGCTGTGTATGATCAATGACTGCTCCATCAAGTTGTGCATCGTTCCCACGGGCCCACTGGCCGCCATAGAGATGGATATCGCCATGGACGTGAGAGCCGTTCTGCAAGGTCACGAGACCGCCATACTGGTTGATGGTCCCGTCAATCGTGCCATCGATAATGACATTGCCCCCAAAGGTCACTACATTGCCTTTTACCTCTCCGTTCATCACCACTGTGCCACCAAAGGAGATCAGGTCGGTACAAACCACTTCGTTGTTATTGATAACGACATTGCCTCCAAAGGATGGTCCATGATGTTCCGGAGTACATTCACCTCCCCCGGCCTGTGCCTGCTTACCTTGAGTGGGGATAGCTGGGGCGAGCCATGTGAGCAGCCTCCAACCTCCACCGACTACGCATGCCAGCATGAGCAAAAGCCCGATCAAGATAGGCAAGAGCCGTTGTGTTCGCGTGACGTTTCGCATATATATAGACCCTTTGCTCCCTGTCATGGTTCCCCAACCATGACCCTCACCCTTCAGGCCTCCTGCGGATAGCGCATCAGGTGAAGCCACATCCCCATCATAAGCACAAGCACGAATGCTATACCGACTAAGAGCCAGTTATCGCGTGTCACCAGGACCAGTCCCGTTTGCAGAGACTGCACAAGGACAATCAGGACCTCTGCGACATCGCCCAACGGCATAAGCATCTTCACCACCAGGTCCGGCTGGACAATGGTAATGGCGAGCAGGAGCAGCGGGATACTGCCGATGGTAAACAGGATAATGCCGGCCAGCGAAGGACCAACGATATGCAGGCGCGACAGGCGCGAGCGCTGCCGGGTGCGCAGATCCTCTAGCTGCTGCGTGATCTGTTGCCGCTGCCGTACTGCCTGCATGATACGCTCGGTGGAGATGCTGGTATAGACAGGGGAGGCGCCCGCTACGAGCAGCACATCCATACTCCTGAGCTGCTGGCTATAGGCCCGGCAAGCGGAACACTGCTCCAGGTGCTCCTGAAGCTGCACTGCTTTTGCCGGCGCCAGGTCTCCATCACGCTGAACAGCCAGCCAGAGTTTAGCGTCGCGGCAGCGCATCGATCTCCTCCTCCTGACTGGCAGTATCCTGACGCATATAGCGTGCGAGCAGTTCGCGGGCGCGATGCAGGCGTGCTTTGACCAGCGGCTGCGTCAGGTTGAGCGCGGTAGCGATCTCATCATAGGAGAGATCGTACCAGTAGCGCAGAACGATGACGGCGCGGTACTTGCTGGGCAGACGCTGCAAATAGTGCTGTATCTCGTCATGCTGCTCGCCCTGCAAGGCAGACTGCTCAGGTCCGGTACCCAGATCGCTGATCCATTCCAGGAACGGCACATCCTCCAGGGGCAGAGCCAGGAAGCGGCGCCGCCTGAGCTGATCGATCGCCAGGTGAGAGGCAATCGAAAAGAGCCAGGTGCTGAATTTGTGAACAGGTTTATAGGTAGCGAGCTGTGTATAAGCGCGCACAAAGGCTTCCTGCGTCACATCCTCTGCCTCGGTCACATTCCCCAGCATGCGATAGGAAAGGTTCTGCACGGCGTCTTTGTATCGCTCGACGAGCACTGAGAAGGCATCTTGATCGCCGGCAAGTACCAGCTCGGCAAGCGCTGCATCGCTCAACTCCTCCACAATCGTCCCCTGCGCGCATCCTCTGGATGGATTTTGTACCCCCACTAGACTCTGACTGCTCATTGATCGACTTCCGCTTGAAATACGCTGCGAAGTCCCTCCTGTTCCTCCCTTACGACCCTGACGTGTCTCGCGTGCTGGTGCTGCCAGCGATCCAATAGCGGCCCCCAGCGTACTTGAAGCTCGCACTGTCGATTCCATATCTTTCACCGCTCTTTATCTTTATTCTATTTCATGCATATACAGAGATAGACAGAAAAGTTCTCGTCACGAAAACATACGAGCGGCAAATAAAAAAGTTGTAATCTTCTCAAAGAAGTGTAACATGAGTGACGGCCTCTGAGCAAGAGGGAAGTACTTCGGGTATAGTTGAAGGGCACGTAACCGGCGATGGGCACCATAGGTGACAACACAGACCCGCCGAACGCAGTGAGGGGCATAGATCTGCCGGCGTAACGAGCACGCCGGCCAACCAGGGCGCAGGCCAGCGGCGCCCCTACACGAAATAACCTGGCACGCCGTCATCCCGTAGCGCGTGGCTTGCCTTATAGGCGTGAACTTAAGACAAAAAAAGCGCTTGCAGGGCGAATCCGTAGGGCGTGGCTTGCCTCGCCAGTCAGCGCACACGCCCTGCGGGCTGACTGGCGAGGCAAGCCACGCCCTACGGA
>JALYTT010000537.1 GCA_030854145.1 Chloroflexota bacterium
TCTGCATGCTGACCTGGCGCTCTGTGCGTTCGAGAAAGCCCTGGACATTGGCTATTGTGCTGGCCAGGCCTTCTGGTAGCGGTGTTTCCTGCTTGAGCACACGGCCCAACTGCCGCCGGGCCAACTGCACATTGCCCTTGATGGCAGTAAGGGGGGTGCGCAGTTCGTGTCCGGCGATGCCGATGAATTCATCCATGCGGTTGATAGCCTCATGGCGCAGGCGCGCGATCTCCAGGCGTGCCTCTACATGCACAAGCAACTCGCGTGCCGTGAAGGGCTTGACCAGGTAGTCATCGGCCCCTGCCTTGAGGCCTACCATGGTCGCCTCTTCTCCGGCGCGCGCCGAGAGTAAGATGATAGGAATAGTGCGTGTGCGTGGATCGGCGCGCAGGGCCGTAATCAGCGCGAAGCCATCCAGACCCGGCATCATCACATCGCTCACAATCAGGTCGGGCTGCCAGTGCTGGGCGATCTCAAGGGCCAGCATACCATCGGCAGCAAGCTGGAGAGTATACAAGGGACTCAGCAAGCGCTTCAGGTAGTCGCGCATATCGGCATTGTCATCGACAACCAGCAGGCGCGCGCTCTTTGCTGGTTGTTGCATTGCCGCACTGGAAGCAGACAGCCCGGAGAGAACCGGCAAATCTTCCATTGAGGATTCATCCAAAACAGGAGCGACCGTCTGCGCCGCCTCTGGAGACCAGTGTAATGCTTCCTCAATATAGGGAGCAGCCCCGGCAGCGGCTGAGGTGAGCAGGCGCGTTGTCCTGATGTGATCAGCGTGCAGGTGGGCGGTTCCGCTGGGAAGCCGCGCGGTAAAAGTCGTCCCTGTATCTGGGATGCTGCTTACTTCTATCGTGCCCTTGTGCAGGCGCACCAGGTCCTGGACCAGCGTCAGGCCGATCCCTGACCCTTCGTAGGTACGCGCCCGTACGCCGTGCGCCTGGTAGAAGCGCTCAAACAGGCGTGGCAGATCCTCCCCGGCGATGCCGATGCCCGTGTCCTCTACCTGGAGTTCCACGGTGTCCTCTACCATGTGCAGGGCGATCTTGATATAGCCCTTGAAAGTGAACTTGAAGGCGTTGGACAGCAGATTGAGGACGATCTTTTCCCACATCTCGCGGTCCACATATACAGGATCGGGGAGCGGCGGGCACTCCACAATAAGCTGCATGCCGGCCTTCTCAACAGCGGACCTGAAAGCGCTCGCCAGGTCCGTGGTAACCATTGCCAGGTCGGTAGGTTCGTAGATCACTTCCGCGCGGTGCGCCTCGATACGCGAAAAGTCCAGCAAGGTATTGACCAGCTTCAGTTGGCGCAGGGCATTGCGGCGTGCCATCTCTAGCTGCTCGCGGTGTGCTGGTGCGAGATCGTGCTGAGTATCAGCGAGCACCGTCTCCAGCGGGCCAAGCAAGAGGGTGAGCGGCGTGCGAAACTCGTGGCTGACATTGCTGAAGAAGGCCGTCTTGGCGCGGTCCAGTTCGGCGAGGGCCTCTGCGCGTTCCTGGGCATCCTGAAGGGCGCGCGCGCTGGCCACCGCCGTCGCTACCTGGCCGGCCACGAGGGTTAGAAAGCCGCGATAATCGTCATCGAGGCGGCGGCGAGGACTGATACCGGCCACCAGAAAGCCGTAGGGCTGATCCTCCCCGGTACGGATGATGGGTAGCACAAGCGCTGAATGGAGCGAGGGATGCTCACCTTCCTGGAAGGGGTCAAGGGAGCTGAAGCGCAACAGCAGATCGTTGAGGGACTCACCATGATTATGCTCCATTACCTTCGCGAAAGGCCAGGGGGCAGATGGGTCATCCAGGTAAATGACAGGAGGGCTGGCAAATGTCTCCTGAGGCACACCCGCGCTGCCAGCCAGGCGCGCCTGCGTCCCTGCGCCATTGAGGAGGTAGAGCAGCGAGAAGGGGAGATCGGCAGGGTTGCCGGCGAGCGTCTCCGCGCCAATGTGGCAGACCTCCGCGGCGCTATGTGCCTCCGCCGTGTTAGCCGCCAGAGCGCGCAGGGTGCGCAGGCGACGGGCTCCTAGCACCTCTCCCGTCGTCTCGGTCACGGCACAGAACACGCCGCCAACCTCGCCAGTTTCATCGCGGATGGGACTGTAGGAGAAGGTGAAGTAGCATTCCTCCACGTAGCCATTGCGGTCCAGGGGCAGCAAGAGATTCTCCGACCAGGTGGCATCGCCGCGCGCGAGCACGCTATGCAGCATAGGGCCGATTTCATTCCAGATTTCAGGCCAGCAGTCCTCGGCGCGCTGACCCAGGGCCTGAGGGTGCTTGGTCTTGCCCAGAATGGGACGATAGGCATCATTGTAGAATTGGCGTAGCTCCTGCCCCCAGAAAACGATGATGGGGAAACGGGAAGCCAGGCAAATACTGACCGCGGTGCGTAGGCTCTGTGGCCATTGATCAGCCGGGCCAAGAGGCGAGCTAGCCCAATCGCTGAGCCGCATCAGCCTGCCTATTTCTCCGCCGCCGGCCAGGGTATTGTCACTTTCCACACGCCTCGCCTGCTCAGAGAACGTGTCCATTGGGACCTCCTTGGGGCAGTACGCTCCTCTTTTTTGCATATTCCTGATTACAGAGACGAGAGAAGTGCCAGAGATGAGTAATGACGCCTGCCTAAAGTCCTGGCAAAAGGTGTGGCTACGAGTCGACAGGCTCTCCCAGGCCCAGGCGGGCGAAGGCCGTATCAATATATCTTACATAGTAATCAGTGTTGGTCAGCTCCGCCAGCTCGGCGCGCGAGAGATAGCGCCTGACCTCCTGATCGCGGCTGAGAACGTCGAGGAAAGCCGGTCCCTGGATAGGCCCCTTGCTTGCCATGGTCCACACCTTCTGGGCGTTGCGCTGCACCATTTTGTAGGCTTCCTGCCGGCCCACGCCTTTTTCGACCAGGGCCAGCAGGACGCGCTGTGAGAAGACCAGGCCGCCGGCCATGTTCAGGTTCGTCAGCATGCGTTCGGTATCCACCTGCAAGCCGCTCATTACATTATTGAAGATATGCAGCATATAGTGCAGCAGAACACAGGCATCGGGGATTATGATGCGCTCCGCCGACGAGTGGCTGATATCGCGTTCGTGCCAGAGGGCCACGTTTTCCATCGCCGTGAGCGCGAAGCCGCGCAGCACACGCGCCAGGCCGCAGATGCGCTCGCAGAGTTCGGGGTTGCGCTTATGTGGCATAGCGGATGAGCCTTGTTGGCCGGTGCCAAAGGGTTCAAATACCTCGCTTAACTCTGTGCGCTGCAAGTGGCGAATCTCCTGTGCCATCTTTTCCAGCGAGCTGCCGAGCAGGGCCAGCGTCGTTAAGAAGTGCGCGTGGCGGTCGCGCTGGACGATCTGGCTGGAGATGGGCGCGACCCCCAGGCCCATCTGCTCGCACACGAACTCCTCAATGCGCGGCGTGACGGTTGCATGCGTGCCGACGGCGCCGGAGATCTTGCCGACCGCCACCTGCGCGAGAGCCGCCGCCAGGCGGTGCTGCCCGCGCCGTAGCTCATCTACCCACAGTGCCAGCTTCAGGCCGAAGGTCGTTGGCTCGGCATGGATGCCATGCGTGCGCCCGGCCATGAGCGTGTATTTATAGCGCACCGCCTCCTGCTCTACGGTGTGGATCAGTCGCTTCAGGGATTGGACCAGCAGGATGCCCGCCTCCTTCAATTGCGCCGCCAGCCCTGTGTCGAGCACATCGGAAGAGGTCAGCCCCAGGTGGATAAAGCGTCCTTCCGGGCCCAGTTGCTCCTGAATAGAGCGCAGGAAGGAGATCACATCGTGATGGGTCTCGCGCTCGATCTCCTGCATGCGCTGCAAGTTGTAGCTGGCATGGCGTATCTTCTCCAGGGCTTCCGGGGGGATTGCGCCCTCGCGCGACCAGCCCTCGCAGACCAGGAGCTCGACCCGGAGCCACGCGTCGGTTTTATGGCTTGCTGACCAGATAGCGGCCATCTCTGGTAGGGAATAACGTTCTATCATCTCGCGTTGTATACCTTTATACTAGATAGGAAAGCTCTGGCATCAGTGTATCACATCGTCCCTACGCGCAACGATGCGCCCCGGACTTTGGGCATAAATGCAGACGAGCTATTGTTATCTATGATAGAATAGTAAAAACAGACAAAGCTGGTTGCTGGGGGGATGGGGTGCCTTGACGCAGCGATATCCTCAGTGTACAATCATGCTCGCAGTCAGATATCCACGTCAACTATGGTTGATATTACTTGGGAGTGCTTAATAATGAAAAAGGGAATTCATCCAGAGTATGCTGAGTCCACGGTCAGTTGCGCCTGTGGCAATAGTTTTAAGACCTTGAGCGTCAAGCCTGTATTGAAGGTCGATGTATGCTCAAAGTGTCACCCATTCTTCACGGGTCAGCAGCGTATCCTCGATACCGCCGGCCGTGTGGAGCGTTTCCGCCGCCGTTTCAACCTGCAAGAGGAAGAGTAAACAGCCTGGCCAACAGGGGGTGTTGAGCAGCCAGAGGCGGTGGGCTGGAGG
>JALYTT010000538.1 GCA_030854145.1 Chloroflexota bacterium
GCGTGAGGAACCCTTTCGTCGCTTGAGCGGTAGGCACAAATGTTGTTCCCAGGCTAAAGATGTCGGGGCCACTGCCGCTGACAACGGCGGTTTGCAGTTTGGTCTGTTCCTGACTTGTGCTACTATAGGTATCCCAGGAAATGGTAGCCCCGGTGAGTGTGTGAAATTCCGCCCCGATGTGCTGCATCCACTGTTTCTGTTGGGTAGGATACGTGGTATTGACACCGACTAGCACATGGAGCGTCTGGCTTGTCGTATTGGTAGGAGAGGCTCCGTTCCCGCATGCGGTCAACATGAACAATAACACGATACTCAACAATGAATACAGGCGAGTGCTTCGCAGATAGATTTTCACTGCTTTGTCTCCTTTGCTTTTTCCTTGCAAACGATATTTCCAGGAGAGCACCATTGCTCCTTCAAATACGCCCTCTATGTAATACCTCTCTCTTTCTTGCTCCTTTCGTTGGCGATTCATGAGCGCACAACTGGTCTGGCTTACAACAGTATATGTATGTATATCGATACAATTGTTGCCAGGTGACGACGTACGATGGTCGCGTTAGAAAAACGGCCCTGAAGGTTCTGGATGAGAGCCACAGGACTCACGTATCCGCAGATCAAAGCTAAGCGTAATGTTTTGCGCTGGGAGAGGATCGCTGGCAGCAAACTGCTCCAGGAGAAGGTGGGCGGCTATTTTTCCTGCCTCAGCAACTGGATGAGCGAGTGATGTGAGCGCTGGCGCCATGTGGGTGGTAAAGGGAGTATCACCCACATTAACCAGGGCAATCTCCTGTGGAACGCGAATCCCCGCGTAATAGAGTGCCCTTACTGTCCCTATGGCCATCTCATCATTGGCGATAAAGAGAGCCGTCGGCAATTTGCTCTTTATCCCCGCCTGCTTGAGGAGCCGCAAAGTCGCTTCGTACCCTCCTTGATAGGTATAATTGCCATCACACGACCAGTCAGGCGATGGCGAGATCCCCTGTTCCGCCAGTGCCTGTTGCCAGCCCTGGTGGCGGTCGAAAGCGCTCTGCCAGCGCGGCAAACCCTGAAGAGGTCCGCTAATCGTCCCAATAGACGTATGTCCCAGGCTGAGTAGATGCTTTGTTGCCAGGTAGCCTGCTTCCCAATCATTCCAATGAATCTGGTTGAGAGTGCCGTCTTGTGCCAGAGGCCGATTGATGACGACAAAGGGCATGCCAGCCTCTTTGAGTCGCACAAGATGGGCAGACTCTGAAACAGAGGTCATCGATACAAAGATAAGCCCATCAACCTGGCGATCCTGCAACGCTGTAATCGCTTGCATTTCGCTTTCGATATCGGGAGTATCAGCCAGGAAGATCGTATAGCCCTCTGGGCGCAGAACGGTCTGCACACTTCTGATGGCGTGGATAAACAGGTGGTCAACGACTGAGGTGAAAACCATGCCCACCGTTGCCGTCCGTTGGTGTACCATACTTCTGGCGATGGCGCTTGGGCGGTACTGGAGTTCCTGCGCAGCTTGCAAAACGCGTTCGCGTTTACCCGCGCTGACATAGTGAGAATTCCCGTTTAAGATTTGCGAAACGGTACTGACAGAGACCTGGGCCCGTTGAGCGACACTTCGTATCGTCACCATCTTGCGGCGCATCAGAAGCTCCCTCCATTTTCCCGCATGCCAGGAGATACAAAAACGTTTTTGAAAAACGTTTTTCAAAGTATAGCAGGCGTGATACTGGCTGTCAAGGGATGCCAAAATCGGCGCCAGAGCTTCTCATGGGAGAAATTCGATGCGTGCAACCCCCGTCTAGCAGGTGACACCTCCACATCTTTGTGACTGGTCAGGCAGCATGAAATACGGGTATATTTGCAGAGGCCTGGAGATACAACGTATGGCGTTGTTCTCGATACGTGTTTACATGTGTGAAAAGGAATATCCTATGTTGACAATTCCCTCTGCTCCTCTTCAGCGATGCGCGCTTCTGGTTGTGTTGCTAGCCGCGCTGTTCTTCTTCGTTGTGCCGCCAGGAGTCCAGGCCCAGATGACTACCCATCGGGGGCTGACACATCCCGCGAGGCTCCTCACCTCGACGTTTCAGGGTGAAGATCTGGGAGGGAGCTGGCGTGATTTGGAGTCTCCCACTACCGCAGTCAGTTGGGGAGCGGGACGTGTGGATCAGTTTGAGGTGGGAGAAGATGGGCAACTCTATCACTACTGGCTGGATCCCTCCCCTCATCTAGAAGCCTGGGGCGGCAACTGGGCTGGGGCCTATGGGTATAATCCCGCTCATCCTGTTGCGCTCTCCTGGGGCGCTCCGCGCCTGGATGTCTTTCTGGTAGGGCAGAATGGTCGGTTGTATCACTACTGGCAAGGCGGTGGCAGCGTCTATTCTCTAGAAATGTTGCCCGCTACCGATACATCCTTTTCCACAAATAGCTACGTTACTGCAGCAACCTGGGGGCGGGGACGCCTGGATGTGTTCCTGGTTGGTCTCAATGGAAATCTGTATCACTATTGGCAAGATCACACGGCCGCGTTTTCATGGGAAAACCTGAGTGGGAACTTTCCCCTGGGTAAACCAACTGCCGTCACCTGGGGCTATCCACGCCTGGATGTCTTTCTTGTCGACCAGCAGGGAGTTCTCATGCACTTCTGGCAACAGAACACCCCGTTTCAATCACAGCCTATTCTCAGTGGTCATACCTGGGCCAGTTCCGCCCCTCCCGCGGCGGTGAGTTGGGGACCAGGGCGCCTGGACCTCTTCCTGTACGACTTTGTCGGGCATGAACTTCCGCTCTATCATGCCTGGCAGCAAGGTACTGACCCATTCCAGGCTGAACCCCTCCCTCTCACTCTCCAGGATTCGCAGCCGGGAGCTGCCAGAGCTGTGAGTTGGGGTCCGGGACGCCTGGATGTCTTTGCGATTGGTGGGTACAATACACGTACTCTAGAGCATCTCTGGCAACAAAATGGCAATGCGTTTGGGATTGAGGCCATTGATGACAACATTATGCCAGAGAGCGAGGTCGCAGCCACGACCTGGGGCCCAGAACGTCTGGATGTCTTTACCGGCTATGGAAATACCTACTCCGGCCCCATGCACCACTTCTGGCAAGGATAAGTCAGCGGAAATAGTGGTCTCTGTCTCCGTGGGACATTCACCGCTATTTCCGCTTTCATGGTATCGGTTCCCTGTCGCCAGTGATACGCGCAGCAGATCATAGGGAGCTTGTACTGGCAACCGGCTGGATCTCAGGACTGATCGGCGGCTCTTTGATCTGCTCGATTCTGCCGAGGAAGAGCAGAAAGCAGATGATGCCAAGCACGAGAATAGCACCGGCCACTAAGAAATTCGCAGCAAATGAGCCGGTACTCTGAAAGATAAACCCGGCAGCAATGGGCGCGGCAATCCCCGCCAGGTTATTGAAAAAGTTCATAATGCTGCCAACTGTCCCGACGGCTCCTTTGGGAGCAATCAAGCCCGGAATACTCCAGCCAATGGGGGCCGCGAATGCCAGACCGCCAAGGGCAATGGAGATCCAGATGATCGCCACATTGGCATTCGTAGTAAAGGCGGCGCCGATCACAGCAACCCCCAGGAGCAGGCCGATGGTAAAGAACGTCTTGCGCACTCTGGTTGGGTTGTTCCCTCTCTTGATGAGGGCATCGACGAGCCAACCACCAATCACGATATCGGTGATGGTGGCCACCACCCAGGGAATAATCGTATAGAAGCCGCTCTTCAAGACGGTCATGTGCAACGCTGTCTGGAGGTAGCCCGGTATCCACGACAAGAAGAGGTAGAACGAGTAGCCATAGGCCATAAATCCCAGCGTCAAGCCCCAGACTTTCGGCTGCCGGAGCAGGTAGCCCAGGTTCGCCAGGGGATTGCCTGCTTCATGACCCTCCTGCTGGGCTCCCCCCTCAGCAATATAGGCACGTTCCTCTGGCGCTAAGCGCTTTGACTTCGTTGGATCATGATAGCCGATCCAGAAGAGGGCGCAATACAGCAAACTGAGCGTTCCTGTTACGTAGAAGCCCGCTCGCCATCCCCAGAGCGTGACAGCGAATGCCACGAGTGGGACGCCGATCACGTTCGAGAACTTGGCGGCGGCATCAAAGGCCGAGGTTGCCAGCCCGCGCTCTTTGGTGGGGAACCAGTAGCCGGTCGCCTTGGCGGCGGCTGGGAAGATCGGAGCTTCCGCAGCGCCAAGGATGAGTCTCGATAGAAACACCAGTCCCAATCCGCTGACAATGGCCGTCATATAGGACGCCAGGCCCCAGATAAATGTCCCGATACGCACCGGCCACGTGACACCAACGCGATCCAGGAGCATGCCCACGGGAACCTGTAGCAAGACATAGGACCACAGGTAGGCGGAGATGATGATGCCCATGATGCCTGAAGATATATGAAACTCGTGCTCAAACGGCTGCGTGGCGACTGAGATATTGATGCGATCAAAGTAGTTAATCAGAATACCGGTTCCTAGCAGACCAGCAATTCTCCAGCGT
>JALYTT010000539.1 GCA_030854145.1 Chloroflexota bacterium
CTTGTAAACCGCGCCCCTACGCCTTCCATCCCACATGAACCGTGGAAAATGCTCCACAAAACCTCCCCCTGCGAAAAGCCATCGCCCCTACGCGGATTCGCCATTAGAGTATAGGCGGAATGCGAATATCGTATAAGAATGGGGCATTTGCCCCTCTTCTTTTGAGAGCGCCTGGTATATGCTTTAGACAGAACTAAGCGCTACTATTTATCTGGATATATCGTTTATATCATACCTATTATTAGGTAGCGGATACGAAGGGACGTATGTGATGGTACAGATACCTATATCGCGCTGCGATTGCTGCGGCCTGGCCGTTGATCCAGGTGGGGGCGAAGATTGTCCTCGCTGCAAGTATCCAGTACGTTTGCCGAAAGAGGAACGTTTTTTAGCGGCCTCGATACATGATCTGCAGCGGGTGGTCGCCTACGGGGGAGCCAACCTCACGGTGGCCGGCCTGTTGGCGCGTTACCAGGCGCGTTTGCATGCCCTGCGCCAGCTTGCTGTGACATCCTCGCCCATGCCGGTAGTTAGCCAGCCTCAACCTGTGCAGTCTACGCCGCCCGCGAGCGAGATGATCGTGATGGATACACAGGGAAGTGCTCCTGCTGCGGTTCCTGTAGCCTTGCCTGCACCTGTACTCGCGAGCGAGACGCCTGGCACGGCGGAGATGGCGGCTTCCACTCCGCCTCCGCCTTCAGGGCCGCGTGAAAGTTTGCCGCGATCCATCTTTTCATGGGGGTCAGACCAGGCCATCACCATTGTCGGGCTGTTGGGGGCTTTTCTCATTCTGTTGGGCGCGCTCAGCTTTGTCTATAGCAGCGCGACTGGTCCACAGCCGGACCTCCTGGGAGCCTTTCTGATCGCCTTCTGCACACATGCGGCCTTCGGCGTTCTGGGGCTGATCGCCTATCGCTTCCCGATGTTCCGGCTCGTCGCGCGCATTTATACTGTCATCTATGCCCTCTTGCTCCCACTGGCAGGCTTCACAGCCTATAAACTGGTCCACGACCAGTCTATCCATCTCTCGGTCCCGGCCCTGATCGCGATTGCCGCCATCTATGCCACTGTTGTCTATGGGTTGCTCGCTATCTACCTGCGGTCGCAGTCTTTTGGGTACCTGAGCGTGGTCGCCCTGGCGGTGACCGACCTGGCCATTGCACAGGTGTTCGGTCTGGCTTTCTGGTGGTGGCCCGCGATACTCATGTTGCTGGCGCTGGCCGCACTCGTCGTAGTGCCGCAGCCTGCTAGCAACACGCCCTCGCGTTTGAGGCAACTCTTCACTGGTCCCCTGATGGTGCTGCGCGATCCTGTGCGCGTCCTGATGTTTGTGATTGTGGGCGCGACTATCCTTAGTATCGGGTTGGGTATCGGGTTAAATTTCCTGTATTCTCTGTACCTGTCTGCTTCAATCATCGGCAGCGAAGTACGCTTCGCAGGCGCGTTCACGATGCTGGCTGTGTTGATCTGGACATACCTGTTTTTGTGGTTGACACAGCGCAAGCAAGCAGCCGTGGCCTATCAGTTCCTGGCCTGCATGCTGGCCTTCTGCTACGCTTTTCGCCTCGAACAGAGCGGCTATGTGCTGGCACTGACCGGCGTGGCGCTACTCTATCATAGCCTGAGTCGCTTTGCTTTCCGCCTGGTTCAGGCGTCTGGCATCCCTGCCCTGCTCCTGGATCAACTGGCCCTGTTGCTCGTGGCTATCGTCCCTTTCATTGCGACCTCTCTCTCTCTCTTGCCACTACAACTTCTCACCTTCAATATCACAGGGACCCTGCCTACGGAACTGGCCTTCTTCGTGGACTGGCGTGTGATCGCGGAACTTTGCTCTATCTGCCTGATCTGCGTGCTTACACTGAGTATCGCGCTTGGCCGGGGGCACGTTCGTAGTGCGGCAGGGACACGACCCAATCGGTGGCCCTGGCTGCTCTTGCTCAGTGCTTTCCTGCTCAATTGGGCGTATGCCATGCTCGTCCTGAGCATCGGCGCAACACCTGTGTGGTGCTTCCTGGGTCTGGCGTTGCTGCTGGTGGCGAGCGCTGTCATCATGCGCCGCTCGCACGGTGCGTATTGGGCCGACCCTATCGATGCGATCGCGCTTGTCGAGATGGCCTTCACTCTGCTGCTCAGCCTGAGTCCGAACCTGGATCGTAGCGCGGCGTTTACGCTCTTCTTTGCGCTGCTCTCCTATGGCGTGTTACTCTACCAGCGGCGCCACCGGCCGCTTTTCTTGCCGTTTGGTTTTGCCCTACTTGCGCTCCCCATACTCTTGCTTGCCAACCATCTCCAGGGAGTCCTGCTCGCGGGAGTGCTGTTACCGCTTGCCGCTGTGGCTATTCATCACCTCTTCTCTGCCCGCTCGCCTGTATCCGATTCAAGTATAGCCATACCCCCCAAACTGGCGGTGATATGGGAATGGCCGCTGCTGGCGTTTGGACTGCTGTGTGGTGCGCTGGTCTCTTACTATGATGTGACTTTCTCAACCAGCATCGTCCATACCTGGTTAGGCCAGGCTTTCCCGGCGGCGCTGGAAATTGCCGCTTTTGCGCTGGTCTGGTATACCGCGTCCGCGCTGGCACGTGTCAAATGGTGGCTCCTGCCGGTCGTGGCCTTTGCCGCCGGGGCCTTGCTCATCCCCTCCAATCCTTTCTGGGTGCTGGCATGGGTGACGCCCATCATTGCCCTCCTGGGACTTGGCGTCAGTCGCATTACGGGCAGAGACGAGGGCTGGGCGTTTCCGCTGTATGTGGTAGCCCTGCTTGGAGCTGTGGTGACCGGCATTACCGGGTTCGCGCAGCAGCAGTTGCCGGCGGCGACCTGGGTGTTGCTGGCATTGGCCTTGCTGGCCTATATCATCGGCCTGGTGGAGGATTGGACACCTGGCCTATGGCTCGCGCCGGTTTTCGCCACCTGGTCTGTGATCTATTCGGGGCTGCAACATGATGTTTACCGCCTGCCGTTGATTGTGCTCATCTGCGCGATTGTGGGCGTACTTATCCGGTTGCTCGACCGTGTGATTCCACGGTTACAAGCGGTGAGCCAGCGCAAAGGTGGACTGCTCAGCTATGCCTTGCCGTTCTACGCGACCGCCCTGGCGGCGGCCGTAGTGACCGGCTTTTTTGGTACGCTCTCAAACGTAAATTATCCCTTCTTCGCGGCCATTCCCAGTATCCTGCTGCTCTATGCCTTGCTTGCCAATGGTGTAGCGCTTTTTGAGCGCCGCCCTGCCTGGTTGTGGCTTGTGGCCGGCCTTGCCGTCTGGGGCATACTGGCGGCTGTGCTGACAACCGCGTACTACGTGGCCGGGGTTGGGCTGGGCGCTGGTCTTCTGGGGCTGCTTGCCGGCAGGGTGATTCAGCGACCGTTGGGGAAGAGGGTTCCCTTAGCACCAACCTGGCAGTGGTTCGCAGTGTTTAGCTGGAGCTGGCCCTGGTACATGGTTGCCCTGCTGGCAGCACTGTTGAGTGGTCTCTGGTCCGCTACTGCTCCTGTCCAGCCTTTTAGCCACTTCAGCGTCTATGCTCTCTCCATGTTTGCCGTGCTCGCTGTCGTAATTATGCTGGTGGAGGGCATACCGGAAGTTGTGATATTGCCGGTCGCGCTGGCGGCGTGGGCTATCGGGTATGCCTCCCTGGCGAGAGAGCCGCTTGTGCTGGCTTACAGTGGCCTCTGCATCTTGACCTTTGCTTCCCAGTTTGTCTGGCAGGTGCGTTCTCCTCAAACACACTGGCTGCCTGCGGCACGTCTGCATCGCGTTCTGGGTCTGGGTGGTCAGGCGCTGGTGGTGCTGGTCGTGATCCTGCTAGGAGGACTCTCTGCCGCTGCTCAGCCCCTGGTTCACATTGGCGCTGGGACGTTGCTGGTGCTTGCGCTCCTGGTCGCATGGCAGGGACGGTTACAACCTGCTGCGCTCACGGGGCGCTGGTGGTACTACACTGCCGGGCTGCTCGCCGCGTTTGTGGTGTCCTGGGAGTGCCTGGCCTTCCACCTGACGGGTGCGAGCATTCTCACGCTGGCCCCCGCTTCTTACCTCATCGTGTTGGCGCCGTTCTTGATGCGCGCCGAATCCTCGCCGCTGGACCGGCAAATCGGACAGGCCGCTTCGATCCTGGGTGCCGGATTGCTGTTGCTCCCGACGCTCTGGTTGAGCTTCAGTGATGATAACCTGCCTCCCACCTTGCTCCTGGTGAGTGAGGCCCTGGCGTTGCTGTTCCTGGGGATGGTCATACGAGTACGCGTCTTTGTGCTCAGCGGCGCCAGCCTGATTATCATCGCCGCCATCCACGCGCTGTTCCTGCCCTCATTGGGTATCCCCCGCCCCTTCGCGCTGGCCGGGCTTGGCATCCTCCTCCTGGCAATCGCAACCATCTTGAGTACGGCGCGTCATCGCCTGCAATCGGCCTGGCAGCATTGGCTGTAAGACTATAAGGCGCATCTAGAGGCAAGAGGGGTAGGGGCGCGGTTGACAAGCCCGCGTTGCCATACGG
>JALYTT010000540.1 GCA_030854145.1 Chloroflexota bacterium
GCCCCGATCCTTGCATTGTCCGCTGCCAGCGCAGCGTGCCATTCGTTGTATTGAGCGCCTCTATCCCGGTGCGTGTACCGACATAGAGGTTGCCACCCACCATGTAGAGCTTTTGTCCATCGCTGTCTAGCCGGTGATGCCAGCGCTCAGCCCCCGTCTTGATGTCGAGTTTGTAGACCACATCAAAATCGACGATATACACACCAGACTGGGATAGCACCGGCGCCAGGGGTTGGGGCTGGGGCTGGCGGATCGCGTTCAGGAGCATAGCCAGGCTACCAGTCAGCAGCACAAGCATAGCCAGTATCGCCACGATGCCCAGGCGGTATTGAAGCGTGCGCGGCCTGACAGGAACAGAGACAGCGCGGCCTATATACTGTACGCCAACCGGTGGAAAGCTTAGACTGCCAGGAGAACCCAGGCCCTCTCTTTGCTGGTCAAGGAGACGGCTATCGCGCTGTGCCTGCCTGAGACGCTGCCAGCCATGCTCCAGGGCGCGTGTCTCCGCCTCTTCGCTGCTCTGGTATGCCCTGGAGAGGTCGCGGGCCATATCCAGGGCCGGAGCCTGGCGCTGCTGTCTGTGTTGTGTACGGAGGTCGCGCAGCATATCTTCAATCTGCTCATCGACTGTTTCAGGAGTGAACATATCATCGTTCCTTGCCATACCCGGTGCCGCCTCTCTCCTTAGCGTTGCTCGTAGATGGTGCGCAGCATATTCAGGGCGCGTGAGAGCATCATGCGCACCGCGCTGTCGCCCCGGCCAACGATAGTGGCAATCTCAGCGGATCTAAGTCCCTCGGCGAAACGCAGGCGCAACACTTCTTGCTGCATTGCCGGCAATGTCTTGAGGGATGCACGCAGCCGGGCATACTCCTCGTGACGCAAGACAACGCGTTCGGGACCCTGTTCCTCGTCATCGTAGAGCAGCTCAGCCACCTGTTCGATATCCAGCGCCTGCCGGTGGCTGGCGCGACGGTACAGATCGATCATCTTGTTACGCGCGACCCGCTGGAGCCAGGCAATTTGCTCACGCTCGCGCAACTCAAACACCTTCCCATGCTCAAATGCGGCCAGAAAGACCTCCACCAGCAGATCTTCGGCATCTTCATATGAAGGTACATGAAGTCGCAGGTAGCTAAAAATAACTGGCGCGTGACTCCGGTAGAGATCGGCTGCCGGTGAGTCATCCAGCGATGGCCATCCGGGTGATTGTCGCATGACATGCCCCATAAATACGGATCACACTCGTCTGAGCGTCTCACCCTGTTCATCGTTTGGGGGTGGGGAAATGTCACAGCAGGAGATGGCTACACCTTACCACGCGTTCCAATGCAGCACTCTATCAAGTGCTTCACGCGGCGCTGGCTTGAAATCTGTACCCGTTGTGTAGGCGACGGGGATCAGCGCGGCCTGCGTGATTTTGTCGTAGGGGATGCCGAGTATCTCGGCGACCTCCCGCTCGTAGGTCAGATGCAGAGTGGTCCAGGCGGTGCCAAGGCCGCGGGCGCGAGCGGCCAGCATGAAGCTCCAGGTGGCGGGCAGAATAGATCCCCAGGCGCCGGCCTGGGCCTCACTGGACAGTTCGTCGAGGCGACCGCTGATGCACGGGATGACATGCACCGGGACTTCGTGAAAATGCGCGGCGAGGTAATCCGCCGAGTCTACCACGCGTTTTTGGATGTGAGCACGAGTTGAGTCCTGCGTGCCAGCCCCTGCGGCCGCTGCCTGGCTCTGCCGGTAGGCCGCGAATGAGCGGCGATAGAGGTCGGCGATGCGCAGGCGCTTCTCGGCGTCAGTCACCACGACGAAGTGCCAGCTCTGGCGGTTCCCGCCTGTCGGTGCCTGGAGCGCGATCTCCAAACACTCGCGTAGCACTTCCGGCTCAACAGGGCGCGCCAGGTCGAGCCGCTTGCGCACTGAGCGTGTGGTGGTGAGCAGTTGATCAGGGGAGAGGTCAAGGATAGGCATGTGGTCCTCCTGCTAATGTGTGGTTACGTTCGCAGCGTCGTCTCGAAGATGTTCATGAAACCCGCCTACTAATTCCCCCACGGTTGTGAGGGTCGTATCCTGGCTCTTGCGCAATTCCGCAGCCACGCGAGTCCGATCAATTTGAGGACGGTTCTGACTCATCTTGAATTTTCCTTCTAAACGGGTAATCTCAATAGCAAAGCCAACCACGCCCTTGATCTTCTTTTCCACGAACTCGCTGGGTAGGTCTTCAAACGGCCAGGGATTGGCAAATTGTGCTTCGTGGGTCTGGACTAAACTTTTCAGATGCTCATAGAGTAGTGCAGAATCTTTTATGATACGCGCGATGCCATAGGCATGCACCGTAGCATAATTCCACGTTGGTACGCTTAACGCTTCCTCGTACCATGAAGGCGTAATATAGGTGTGAGGTCCCTGAAAGAGGACGAGTACCTCGCAGTCCGGCTGAAAAGTGCGCCACTGTGGGTTGCCCAGGGCCATATGGGCCTTGAGCGTGCCGTAGGGTATTGGTTCAGCCTCCAGGAGGAAAGGCAGGGGCGTCGCGCTGGGAACGCCACCATCTCCCATACTGACAAGAGTGGCAAAGCTATAATCGCGCATCAATCTATGGAGGACCTCCAGATTGTCTTCTCGGAAATGGGCTGGAATATACACAGTACCCCTCTTTTCAATGAAAACCCTCTCGTTTATGAGAACAATAATAACTGAGATGAAGGGAAAAAGCCACAGCCAATCGTCCTCCACATAATCAGATTTGGCTGCGATAGCGCCTGAAGGCAGGAGAGGTGCTACATATCTGTGTTGGCCAGGCCAAAAGTGGGCAAATATGACAGAAGATGTCATATTTGCTATGGTAAAATGATCAGCACAACTGGAACTCGAGCATCTCATCCAGAAGCGAGGAGAAACCATGCGCGCTGATCGATTGGTCTCTATTTTGCTGTTGTTGCAGGTCCACCAGCGGCTGACGGCTCGCACCCTGGCGAAGCGCTTAGAGGTGTCGGAGCGTACTATTCATCGCGATATGGAGGCGTTGAGCGTGGCGGGCATTCCGGTTATCGCTGAACGCGGCACGGGCGGTGGCTGGGGTTTGTTGGAAGACTATCGCACGAACCTGACCGGACTGAACGAGGCAGAGATCCAGAGCCTTTTTCTCTTACAGCCATCCCACCTGCTGGCCGACCTCGGACTGCATCAAGCCTCCGAAGCTGCGCTCATCAAGCTCCTGGCCGCCTTGCCCGCGCTTCGCCGGCGCGATGCTGAATACGTGCGCCAGCGTATCCATATCGATGGCACCGGCTGGCATCAGAGCGACGAAAACGTCTCCTCTCTCTCTCTATTGCAGGAGGCTATCTGGCAGGAGCGTAAGTTGCTCCTTAGCTACCAGCGGGGGGATAGCGTCACTGTGGAGCGTGTCGTCGATCCTCTGGGGCTGGTCGCCAAGGGCAGTACCTGGTACCTGGTGGCGGCGGTAGAGGGCGAGATGCGCTCGTATCGCGTCTCACGGGTGCGCAGTGCCACGATAACCGGTCAGCCATGCGTGCGTCCCGGTGACTTCGACCTGGCGGCATACTGGTCGCAATCCGCTACCCACTTTGTGGCGAACCTGCCAAGATATCATGTAACCGTATGCATCGCGCCGGAGATTCTCGAACATATCTATCACGCCGGAAGGTACGCGCGTATCGAGCACGAGGAACCGGCGGGCGCGGATGGCTGGATCACGCTCCGGCTCCAGTTTGAGATGGAGGAAGCTGCCTGCGGGTACCTGTTAAGCTTCGGCACCCAGGTAGAGATTCTAGATCCGCCAGCTTTGCGCGCGAAGGTTATCTGCCTCGCGGAGCGTGTGGCGGCCTTCTACGCGCAAAGGTCTGATCCTCTACGCTATGGGGAGTAGTTTCCCGCTTCTTGAAAGGGGGATCTCATGTCCATCTATGACCGTCGCCAGCGAGGCGAAGTGGATCGGCTGGTGGAAGATGTGCGCCAACAGCGCATCGGACGGCGCGCGTTCATACAGCGTGCCATGGCTGCCGGTCTCGCGGCCAGTTCCGTGAGCGCCCTGTTAGCGGCATGTGATGGAGATGGGGGAACCACCAATCCTGGTAGTACTATGCCATCGCAGGTAGATGTACTCAATGTCTGGGGAGGCGAGGAGCAGGATTCGTTCAGGGCCGTGGTCGCGCCTTTCACCAGCCGGACAAAGATCAAGGTCAATATCGAGTCCACGCGTGACCTGGACGCGGCCCTCACGACACGCCTGCGGGGGAATAGCCCGCCCGATATAGCGATTCTACCCAACCCCGGCAAGATGCAGCAGCTCGCGGGGCAGAATAAGCTGATCCGCCTGGATACATTCCTGAATATGGGCCAGATTCACACCGATTACCAGTCTTCCTGGGTAGATCTTGGTACGTACAACGGCGGTTTCTATGCCCTGTTCTACAAAACTACCAATAAGGGCACCATCTGGTACAACCCCGCTCAATTCGAGGCGGCGGG
>JALYTT010000541.1 GCA_030854145.1 Chloroflexota bacterium
GTTCCGGCCGAGCAGGGACCGGTTGTGCTCAAAACACCGCCACTCTCTTTAACCAATTTTCCGGCTCGATGAAAAGATCGAGCCAAAACACTTGACAACGCAGACGGTATCTACGCGGATCGGGGCGGCTCGTTATTGTTTAGTCACCTTCGCCTGGTCCTGGGCTTAGGCAGCCAGGGTCTTGACGAAGAAATCCTGGATCATCTGGATCAGCGCGTCGGGGCCTGGCTGCTCGACCTGGCCAGGCGTGACGGAGGCCAGGCCGTGCTCATCATGCTGGATCATGACCAGGGTCGTGGGAACATGTGCAGCCTGGAGCAGGCTTGCCAGCTTCTGAGAGTGATGTGGCGTGATAAACCAATCATCAGTGCCCTGCAAGATCAGAAAGGGCGGAGCCTCAGGCGTAACGTAGCTGACCGGGCTGGCATAGTTCTGCCTGGGATTGGTAGTGGCAGGGATCTGATCTGCTCTCAGGGCCGTGCCCTGCCTCGATATACCCAGGCCCTGGCCTAGCGTGTAGACCCAACTCGGCGTGCCCCTCCAGTCCGTGAGGTCGGCAGGCCCCCACATATCGACCACAGCCTGCACGCGGCTCGACTGGTTCAGGTACTCACCCTTCTCGAAGCCCGCGTCGGGTCCGGTGAGGCCTAGCATCGAGGAGAGATAGCCACCCTCGCTGACCCCGTAGACGCCGATGCGCTGCGGATTAATCCCCAATTCAGTGGCGTGGGCCCGCAGGAAGCGAACAGCGCACTTGGCATCCACTACCTGGTCTAACATCCCGTAGAGTGGGGGGAAGCGGTAATCGATGGAACCAACGGCAAAGCCGCGCGCGAGCAGATTGCTGCGCAGGTGCGCGAAGTAGACGCCATCGGGATCTGATAACTGGCGATTCCCGATTAACCCTTCACCACCATGCATATAGAAGACGATGGGCACTGGCCGGGCAAAGGTTGCTGCCGGTTCAGAGAGATCCATGGCCAACGGATCGCCGCCGGGATGGCAGTACTCCAGCGTGGTCATCTGACCGGCAGGTGCGCTGACCGTTGACGCGGGAGATGCGGGGAACCAGGTCGCGTTCGGTGCGCTCTGAGAGACGGCAGGCCAGCTCACCAGGCTGGTAATCAGCAGCACAGGCAATATGCTCAGAGAGACAAGCCAGGCCCTGGGCGTCTGCGCGCGCAAACGTGGGACGACCAGGCGAAGCAGCAGGAAGAGGACCACCAACCCGAAGACTGGCAGGAAGATCACCTGGAGACTATCTGGAATAGGGCCGGCAACGGTGCTGGAAACGGTGCCAGGGGTCGTGAAGAGAGCCACCATGAAGAGGGCCGTCGTGACCTGATTCAGTAGCACCAGGATCAACAGACCTACCAGAAACAGGGAGGGCAGTGCGGCCAGGATAATGCGCCAGGATCGAGAGAGCGTGGTCCAGGTGCGAGCCGCGAGGCTGAAGAAGAAGACGGCTGCGACCCCTTCCATGATGGGAACCCACAGATCGGCGATGCTGGGCGATTGCGCTCGCCAGAGGGTGAATCCGGCAGGCACCCCGGTCGTATGAGCGAGCAGCCAGAGGAGCAGCGCAAGCCCATCGACAACTCCGGCGGCGATCAGCACACGGCGGGCGGGCCACACCACAACACTGGCAGCACTGATGACCTGAATACCTGCGCCGATCAGAATGAGCGCGGCCAGAAGATCGGATTGTGGGCTGTGAAGCAGGATAGCCAGGACATGGATGATGGCTGCACTCATTGTAAAGAAGACAGCCCAGTAGAGGAATCCCCCCCGCTTGATCCGATTGGCCAGCAGGTGCGAGAGCCGGCCAGGGGGAGTGTGATCAGAGATTGGCATTGTTTCGATATTCATTGTTGAAGTCCTTTCTCTACCTCTTGTAGCAAGAGACTATGAAATTGTGTTTCCGTTGAGAAGAGTATGCCTGCCAGATATTGAGGAATGATGGCAAATCAGTGGAAAAAGTGTGACAAATGGGTGACGGATCTATGTAACATTTTTGGCCTTGAGACGTTGCATTGGTTGAAATATCTCACTCACAGTTGCAACTGAGAAAGATTGACGAGGCATAAATGTTGCTAGATCAAGGAAATACAGACCCCTCCTCTGCCTTTTGTGCTGCAGAAGATGATTCCTTGTGTGCCCAGCTTTATCGGCGCTATGCAGCAGGCATTCTGGCGTACCTGCAGCGGCACGTGCCCACGCAGGAGGATGCGGAAGATCTGCTCCTTGAAGTTTTTCTGTCTGCGCTGGAATATGAGTCGCGTCTGGCGGGCCTGTCGGAGGATGAACAGCGAGCCTGGCTGGTGACCGTGGCTCGCAATAAGATGTTCGATCATTATAGATGGTCAAGCAGGCGACACTTTTTCTCTCTGGAGAAGGCCGAGTCTCTGCTGGATGGTCAGGAGAAGATGCCTGAAGAAGTGGTTATCCGCGCTGAAGAACATGATCACCTCCGCACGTATGTGCAGCAGTTGTCTGCGACCCAGCAGGAGGTGTTGCAGTTGCGCTTTATTGCTGGCCTGCGCTGCGCGGAGATTGCCAGCACCCTACACAAACGGGAAGGCGCGATTCGCACGATGCTTTCACGTACCTTGAATACTTTGCGCGGCTTCTATGAGCAGAAGGATAAAGGAGGCGACTAATGGCGGAACATGAGCAGGAGACATTTCTGCCTGAAGAAGTGGATGAGCAGATAGAGGCCTATCTGGCTTCCTCTGACAGGCAGAAGCCGACCTTGAACCCACCGGCACAGACCGTTCAAGCTCTCCAGCATTACTTCGCTCCCGTTGAGCAGGATGCCGCATTGCAGCGTGTCTGGCAACGTTTCGCGCAACAGCGCGCGACCCGGCGCACAAGCTCGCAGGGGTACGGTGGTACCCTTATCCAACAAGAGAGGAGATATCCTATGAAGCAAGGGGCTCACAGCTTTCGCGCGGCGCGCGGTAGCTTGCTGGCCCATCGTCTGAACTACATTGCGGCTCTCGTTTTTGTGGTTCTGCTGGTGGGTAGCATGCTTGTTGTCTTTCGACTGGCCTCCAACGGACATTCAGCCGCATCCCCCTCGTCACCAATCGTCTCCAGCGCATCGCAGGGGAAGATGCTGTTTGAGCGAGATGCTAACACTCTATACCGGCTGGACATGAAAACACACCAGCCCCTCTGGCATTTTCATGTGGGTGGTGTCGGTCTCCCATTCAGTGAACAGGTGATTGGTACTACCTGTTATATTACAGGGATCATCAACAATCAAGGGAGGCTGTATGCCCTGGATGCTGCAAGCGGCAAGGTGCGCTGGCAAGTGGATCTTTCTTCCCGGCAGCCAGGCTCCCAAAGCTTGCCTGTTGTTTTCGGTGATACCCTCTACCTATCCTTGATAAAGAATGGCTTCCCAGAAGTGGAGGCGCTGGCGGTCTCCAATGGTGCAAAGAAATGGGAACACCGACTGGAAGGGGGCGGCGTGAATGTGATAGCGGCTTCAGATCAGGCTGTCTATAGCGAGATAGGGACCAATAGCGAGCATTTCATTTTGAGCTTGAGTGCCAGGGATGGTCATGCGCTCTGGCAGAAGAAGGAGGAAATGGCCAACTCCAATCTGATAAATCAGGTTCAGGCTCAGGCATTCGTGGTCGATGGTGTGCTCTGTATAGGAAAGAGCAATAAGCTGGGCAGCATTGTGGGCTACAATGCAGCAAGCGGTGATCAGCTATGGAGTCATTCGCTCGATGGTCGGTTGGCAAGCTTTGGCACGACGCTCTTGCACAAGGTGATCTATGTGAGTACGAATCGCCAACCAGATCACGGCAATAGTATCTACGCCTTCTCCGCAAAGGATGGAGCGCAGCTCTGGCGCTATCAAGATACCGCTCTGTCGGGCAGCTCCTATCCGATGGTGACAGAGCAAGGGGTATACTTTTATCGCTATAGCAATGGGCGTAGTGGGCAGACACTTGTCGCCCTGAATACAAACAGTGGCAAGGAGCGCTGGACGTACGATTTTCACGATGATCTCACCGTTGAGTATCCTCCTGCGGCGGATAACGACCAGGTGTATCTGAGTCTGCCCAACAATGTGATTCAGATATTACGCTCCTCAGATGGCAAGCCGCTAGGCTCCTTTAAGGCGCCTGGGATAGTTGATCCAAATAATCGTGTCCAGTTGCAAGTGGTAGGGTAGGCCACGAGTAGATTTTTGCAGAGTGACGGACAAGGGGAGAGGCGCGCATGAGACGTAGGGGCGCCGTTTACAAGCCCGCGCATGCCATGTGTGATCATAATGCCATCGGGTCTGCGCGGGCTTGTAAACGGCGCCCCTACGTCTCCCCCGAACACATGGACCCGTGGTAATCGCGCCCCAAAAACCTGCCCTGGCCTGCGCCCGTTACCCGGTATTCCTCAGCCCCGCCGCGATCCCGTTGATCGTCAGCAGCACGGCGTAGGTCAGGTCCGCGCGCTGGCGCTCCTCCTGGCT
>JALYTT010000098.1 GCA_030854145.1 Chloroflexota bacterium
GCTCCCAGGGCATCCACCCTACATATCACCTTCTACGGCCTTTGCTGAGCGATTTGGTGGAGAAGGTGAACTTCAGGCCCTGACGTTCGATGTAATCCTGGAAGACGGCGTAGAACTCGGCGCGATCGCGCATGTTGATCACGGCTACGGCGTCGGCGGCCTCGATGGCGTAGGGGTAGCCCTGGCCGGCGATGACTTCGGCGCGCACGGCGTCCAGCACCGGATCGAGCAGGCCATCGTCGATCATCCAGCGCGGGAACTCCAGGCGGGCAGGCGGGCGGCTGGTGCTGGTTTGCAGGTAGCAGAAGGCGATGCTCTCGCGGTAGCGGCCGTAGCCTTCCAGCACGTCGCCGCGTGCGCAGATCATCGCTGGCGTGCGGTCGCCCCAGCGCAGGCGCCCCTGCCAGAGCAGGGCATCGTGGATTCTCTTGGTCTCGCGCAGGATGGGCTGGGGCTGCATGGCATCGAGGCGCAGCAGCATGGTAATGATGTCGCGGGCATAGCTGGTATCGATGTAGCCGATCAGAGGCACGCGGAACTGCTCCGAAGCTTGCAGAAGAGAGATGGCGCCGGCGATGTAGCGCTCCTTGTAGGGACTGGGCATGGTCAGGGCAAAGGAGACGACGAGCGAGCCATCGTAGAAGACCAGCGGACTGTGAGCCGGATCGCTTGCGCGGCGGGCGCGCGCGAACTGTTCCATCTGGCTACAGATGGTCTCGATTTCCAGCATGTAGCGGCGCAGCGTCACCTGCATCTCGGAATAGGGATAGCTGTCGGGATCGGCCTGCTCGACCCGCGCCTCCTCCATGATCTCGTCGGGCGAGAGCACCTCGATGCGCACATCCTTGGTGTAGGGCCGGCCCTGAGCATGGGGATTGGCGAAGAAACCAACCTGGATCAGTGCGACCGGGACCGAGGCATCGCGCCAGGGCTGCAACTGGCTGCCATCGACCGCCAGCGTAGTGACGCCCTCGATGCACTCCGCCCATTGACGCGCCTGCTCGTGGTTGGCGAACTCGCGCCCGAACGGGAAGAGCGGGCCATGGTAACTTCCCTGGTCCGCGTTGACCAGCCAGCGATCAAACTCAATGCTGGGGCGTGCCCCCGCTGGCGGCATACCGTTCGCGGCCGGCGGCAGCATGTGTTCCAGTTGCATGCTGGACGGGTAGTGCTGGTAAAGCGTTTCGAGCGCGTGCCGGTACGCGCCCAGTTGATCGCTGAATGAGCCGTCGTACATCGTGAACTGTCCGCGTTTGGTGTTCAAGGCGGCGAGCAGCTTGCCTTTATGAAGCATGAGCCTGCACCTGCACTCTCTCCATTTCCGTTTCGTCGATCTCATCGGCGGCGACCATGTGCGTCTGGCCATCGACCTTTTTCAGGCGCACCAGGCTGTCTAATCCCTGCTCAAAGGTATCATCGTGGCTGATGACGATGAGCTGGTCGAAGCCGCGCACACGGCGAATCTGTTCTGCCAGGTTCATGCGCCGCAATTCGTCCATGTTCTGCGTCGGTTCATCGAAGAAGGCGATATTGAGACTTGACAGCTTTTTGAGCAGCGCCAGGCGCACCGAGAGCGCCGCGCTCATCTGCTCGCCGCCGCTCAACTGCGCGAAGGTGCGATTGACGCCCTGGCGGCGCAAGATGATCTCGTAGTCGTCCTGCCAGGACAACTGCGCGCTGCGGTCGCCCATGATCTCGCCGAAGATACGATTGGCCTCGGCCGAGATATCGGCAAGCATGGCGCGTAAGATCTGCGGGGCGGCCTCCCTGATAAGCTTGCGGAACTGCTCGGTCATGGCCTGCAACTCCTGGAGCGTGCGTTGCTCCTGCTGCGCGGCCTCTAGCTCAACCACCAGCGCCTCGGTCCGCTCGATGTCGTGCTCCAGTTTCTTGATGTTGGCCTGTGTATGTTCAATGTCCTTACCTAGCCGCTCCAGTTCGGCGCGCAACCGGGTGAGGTTCGCGGAGACCACCTCCAGTTCTTCCGGGTGGAACTCGGCGTTTGCGCGTTGGTGGAGTTGCTCCGCCGTTTCGAGGGCCTGGTGCGCCTGCTCGGTCGTGCTGAAGGCTTGCTGGTAGAGCTGCTCGCGCTCTGGCAGCAGGCGCGCTGTCTGCACATTTTGCAGATATGTCTGATAGCCAGCAAGGCTCTGCAGCAGCAGGGTTTCCTGTTCGCCGATGCGCATATCGAGGTTGGCATAGTGCGTGAGCTGCTGGTCCAACCCCTGGATTTGCTGTGTGGCGCCCTGTTGTTGCTCCTCCTGGGCCTGGAGTTGCTGCTGGTGTGCTGGTTCCTGCTTGATGACTTCGCGTTGGGCCTTTGTCTGTCCCAGAGGGTCGTTGAGCGCCTCAAGCTCCTCTTTGACGCGTGCCAATTGCTCGCCGCTGCCCCGGAACTCCTGCACCTGCTGGCGACGTTCCTGCAGGTCGACCTCACACTGGTCGATCTGCTCCTGTAACTGCTGCACCTGCATGTGCAGCCCATCCAGTCCGCGCACCTGCTGTTCCGCTTGCTGGCTCTCGTCGCGGGCTTGCTCGGCCCTGGCAATCTGCTGATCGAGTCGCTTGAGTTCTTCGAGGTCCTGCTCCAGGCTGCGGACATCGCGCTCCATGCGCGTGATCTCCACGGCGAGGCGTTGCAACTGCTCGGCAGTGGCCTCGCGCTGGTCGACGTACTGGCCCAGCTTGTCAAGCGCGTCAGCATATTTTTTGACGCGCGCGGTGCGCTCCGCGACCAGAGTCTGCTGGCGCGTGATCTCGTCGAGGCGTGGCTGGTCCGTTGCCAGCAAGCCGTCGAAGTAGGATTCTAGGCTGACGATGCCCTGGCGTTTGATGTTGAGGCAGGGTTCATGGAGGAATGGACACTGTCCGCCAACAGAGAGGCTGCGGGACTCCAGGTAGGTCTCGATATTGCCTTCCAGGCGGTGACGCTGCTCGGCAATCTGCTCGTTTCGCAGGAGCAGGTCCGGCATCTCTTCGGCCTCCGCGCGATGCTCCTCGATTTTCCCGATGTTGCTCTCGGCTTTGCGCAGGCGTTCCAGCAGCTTCTCGCGCTCCTCGCTCTTCTGGCGCACCTGCTCGCGCTTCTCTTGCAACTGGCGCTGTAAGGAGCCACGCTCGTTGACCTGCGCGCGCAGGCGGGCCACAGTCTCGACGCGCTCGGTCAGCAGCGCCGCGCAGGGTTGCAGGGGTTCGATCTGGGCGATACGCTGCGTGAGGCCCTCCTGCTGCTTCTGATAGGTCGCCTGTTGCTGGGCCAGGCGCTTGCCCTCTTTGACCTGGCGCTCATACTCCTTGACCTGGAGAGCCAGTTCCTCGCGGCGCCGTTCCAGGTCAACCTGCTGCTCAACCTGCGGTGACAGGTCTACGATGCGCTGGCGAGCGGCAGCAACCTCGTTCAGCCTCACCTGCAAATTGGCGATATTGGCCTGGATCGTCGCCAGGCTACGATGCAGCGTTGTATGTTGTTGTTGGAGGGCATTGCGCTTGCGCTCGTCCTGGCGCAGACCCTTTAGAGTCTCCTCGACCTGTTGGTAGCGCTGGTAGTCGGCGCTACTGGCCTCAACGGCTTGCTGGGCAACATGGGCGCTATCCCGCTCTTGCTGGCGATCATGCAGGCGCTGACGAGCGGTCTCATGGGCCTGCTTGCTCTGCTCATAGCGATGTTCGAGGCGCGTCAGCTCATCGCGCTGCTGCGTTAGCCTGACGGAACGCGCCTCAAGCTGCCCTAGAAGCTGTGTCGTGCGGGTCACCTGTTCCGCCTGCTGCCGGTCGAGGAGCCGCTCTTCTTTCAGGTATGCGCGCCAGTCCTCCAGGTCGCGTGTCTCGAAACTCAGGCGTTGGATCTCGCTCTGCTGCGCCTGTGCCTGTTCCTGATAATATTTCTGTACCTCCAGCAGGTAATCGGAGGCGGTTTTGTAATCTTCGATCTGTAGCAGTTCGTCGAAGGTGCTTTTGCGCTTGCCCGCCGCTTCCAGGAAGATCGCGGTAAAGGTCCCCTGCGGGACGCCCAGGGCATCCTTGAAAAGCGTTTCCAGCGGGCGCTCCTTGTCGATACCGAAGACATCGTGGAGCTTATCAAGGACATCTGCGCGCTGCTCATACCTGGAATCGGCCTCACGGTCGTACATAGTCCAGGACGCGCCCGCGCCACAGCGGCGTGCGACCTCGTAAGGGCGGTCGTCGCTGCCTACGAGGTGAACAACGATGCTGCCATATTTCTGGCCCTCGCGCACAAATTGCGCCTGGCTGTAGGGCAGATAGTTGAAGAGTGCAAAGCCGATGGCCTCGACGAGCGTAGTCTTGCCCGCGCCGTTAGCGCCCTGGATAGCGGTGGTCCCGCGCCGGAAATCTACTATGAGGTGCTGATAACTCTTGATGTTCTCCAACTCAACGCGTGTAATGAGCATAGTGGTCTAGCCTTCCCAGGAAATATGCAATGGGCGACTTGCATGGATATGTTTATAAGCCTCCTGCTTTCCTCTTCTCTCTCCCCGGTCGGAAAGCGGAAATCACAGGCGCATTATAACATGCCTGGGAAGACTGAAACATATAAAGCCTCTCTTCCGTGGTTTTAAGTAGGGTCATGACGAATAGGGTGCAAGGTGGTGCTGTTCGCTGCGGCGAGTCTGACGCGCGCCCTACCCAGCATGCTGAGGAAGACCCTTAATAAAGCAATCTTTTGCGATTACATAGTAAAAAAAGGAGTTTTTCATGGTCATACAGAAGGGACGCTACGTCGTATCGGCACTGGTTGGATTGCTAGCCGTAGTGCTTATGAGCGCGTGCGGCGGCGTCCCGGTAACTACCCCTGGTAGTGGCAGCTCGCTCACGGTGATACAGGTGCTGCAGAACAGCTCGACCACTATGCAGAAGCTCAAGTCGGCACACTTTACGCTGCTCTTGAACGGCAATGTCCAGGGCTCCAGTGGCGCGACCCCCACGAGCGGCACCCCGACCGCCAACCAGTTGAGCTTTAATCTGACCGGCAAGGGCGATGAGTCTATTCCGCAGGGGCAGGAGACTCTGACGATCACGCTGAATCAGACCCTTAATCTCTCCGAGATCGTAATTGGCGATAAGGTGTATGTCCAGAATTCGAAGGGTCAGTGGTATGTGCTTGATAAGAGCAAGCTGGCAAGCCTGACAACGAATCCATTCGCCGGAGTCAACGTAGATACCAATACGCTGCTGGGCCTGGCCGTGCATTCCAAGATCACTGACCATGGCGACGAAGCCTTAAATGGACAGAAGCTGCGCCATATCACGGCGGTCCTCGATAAAGAGGGGCTAAAGGAGCTGCTCCAGAGCAGCCCGCAGTTGGGGAGCATGGTTGGCCAGCAGAACATCGATACCATCATTAACAACACCAAGAACTTCCTGGCGAGCATCGACCTGTGGATCGACGAGACAAATTTCTACGTTCATCGCACAGAGCTGAAGCTCAATCTGAACGCCGACCTGAGCGGCCTGGCGACGCCGGCATCAACGGTAACCACCGTGCCGAGCAATGTCAGCACCAACCTCGACTCTATCGTTGATCTCAGCAATTTCGACCAGCCGGTAACCATCACGGCTCCGGCTAACGCTATTCCGACCGACAATCCTGTCAACATTTTCCAATAAAGCCAGAAGATTGTGCAAAGCGGGGGAAACGGCACGCCGTTTCCCCCGCTTTGCGTCTCTCTTCTGAGAATTGGAAAGCTCTGAACGATTGCCTCCTCCACTTCCGTTGCTCGTCGGTTTCATGTTATGTTTTCTCTTCTTTTTACGACGATTTCTATGAGATCTCAAAAACGCGAGAGGAAGAACATTATGGCCCAAGAACATGGGACATCTGAACCATCTCAAAAATATGAAACGTCTGAGCTATTTCAGGAAGAAGTGTATCAGCGATACGCGCCCCAGATCTTTGCCTACTTACTACGAAATATACCTTCGCACCAGGATGCGGAGGATCTGCTCTTAGAGGTCTTTCAGGCTGTGCTAGAGAAGTTGCCGGCACTGGAGGATAAGCCACGGCTTGCAGCCTACCTGCAAGCCGTGGCGCACAATAAAATGGTAGATTACTACCGAAGGCGTGGCAAACAACAGATGATTCCCCTGGAAGAGATCGCGAAGACTGCTTACGAACGCGAGGAACTGGCCCCTGAATGGGTACTGCTCACACGCGAGCAGTATGCGAATCTGCATCAGGCGATCAACTCCCTACCAGAATTGCAACAGACGATCCTCCGATTGCGCTTCGGCCATGCTCTGCGTTGTGGGGAAATCGCCAAAAGGCTTGGTAAAAGCGAAAATGCGGTACGGATGATGCTGAGTCGCTCGCTCAAACAGCTAAGAAGCCTCCATTCCATGTATGAGGAAAGGTAACAAGCTATGCAAAATCCCGAAAACGGCTTCTCACCATGGTTGGTAGAGCAACAGATTGAACATCCTGCCACCTTGTTGCAACATGGAGAGGCCCATCTTATTCACCATCTTCAGTCGATGTATGACCAGGACAATAGCGCCGCCATCAACCGGGTCTGGACGCGCCTAGCACGTCAGCGGCCCCAGACGCAAGCTCTTGCCCAGGAGAGGCAAAGCCCTGAAAGCATTGCCCCGGTCAAACACAGAACTGCACATCCCATTCAAAGAAAACGTGAGCCGCGCCAGGCAAACGCCTTCGTTCGACATCTGAGCTTGCTAGTAGCAGTGCTGGTGGTCACGTTGCTGGTGGCCAGTCTGACGCTCGTCTTCTCTTTATCCCGCGGGGGTACGATCACTGATATGCCTCCTGCGTCCGGGTGGGGAAAGGTAGTATATGCACAGACGATGCCCGACTTTGGTTTTAATGGCCTCGCCTGGTCCCCTGATAGCCAAAGAGTAGCCGCCTCTAACAGAGCCACTGCTACCAATATTGTGCGAATCTGGGATGCAACGACTGGCCAGCATCTGGTCACAGTTCCAATTCATGACTTTGTCGCTACCATTGCCTGGTCCCCTGATAGCCAGCAGGTAGCTATCCTGACCCCACAGCGTATCATCATTGCAGATGGCCGGACCGGCCACGTTATTCGTACCTTTACGGTACCATCTCAATCATCCGCATTCATTTCTACAGGCGTGGCACTTCTTTCCAGTCGCGTCCCTACCAGCGGCGGCCCCGGTTTCCGCGCTATTACCTGGTCGCCTGACGGCAGCCAGATAGCCGCCTCTTATTATTTTGGAGGCTCCACAGGGAGTTCAGTCCTGCTCTGGAAGCTGCAAACCGGAGCGTTGGTGCGCCTCCCGGTGAAGGGTAATCCCATTGAGGGGATTAGCTGGTCCTCAGACGGCAAGTATATCGCTGCAGACACCTTCCAGCAGACAGGCGCCGCCGCTTCGCCGAGCGAATGTAGAGTGGTTGTTTGGAATGTAGTCACCCAGCAAATGGTACTCCAGAAGGATACTGGCTCGTTGCCGGGTGTCAATGTTGTGGTAGCCTGGCAACCCGGCACACAGAACCTGGCTCAGATTGGCGTTGTCAAAGCTGGAAGTGGCTATACAACTGCCATTCTGATCTTCAATGGCACGACTGGCAAAACGCTCAAGAAGCTGGTTGTTCCTGTCAGTGATGTCCTCACCTGGTCGCCCGATGGAAAGTACCTCGCGTATACCAGTCCTATCGATTATACCAGTCCTATCACTATGAAAAAAGGCAACACAGCACAGATCCTCGATGCCTCGAATTGGAGTGCCGTCTATACGTACAAAAACGACAATCACATTATCAATGAGCTAGCCTGGTCGCCCAACGGTCACTACATTGCGACAGGTGAAACCGTCGTTGGGAACAATGGGATCGTGGGCGTTGTGAGGGTCTGGACGACCCTGGACTAGGTTCAGGATTTTGCCTTATTCGTGTAGGGGCGTTGCAGGCGCGTAGGTAGCAGCGCCCCTACACGAAATCTGGTTGGCCGGGATACGCGGGGGGTGATCGCGAGAAAAGCACTGGTCATCCTGTGGGCTTCACAAAGCATTGGTGCTGTTGCTCCAGGTACGCAAGGTATCATAGGCCTCTTCCGTACTTTGAGCCAGTGTTAGCAAGACAATCAAATGTTGCAGCCTCAGCGGATCATGCACCCGCTCTACCAGCGAGGCGGCCTGCGGCATCAGGGTCGGAAAATGCGTCTCCACAATAGCTAGCAAGGCCTGAATCAGTCCCTCGTGGCGACCCTCTTCCCGGCCTTCCTCTAGCCCCTTTTGACGCCCCTTCTCGATAATCTCTTGATAGGCCCAGGAGTCTTCAAAAATATCGTCCAACATCGCGAACTTCCTCTTCAACCAGGCCAGGTCACCTGGGTTGGTAAATGTCAACGAACTAAACAGGTATAGCACTTCTCAAATAGATTGTCGATGCTTAGTAATGATGATCTATTGAAAAAGATAGCATCGTTGCAAAGACCCTGAATGCCTGGGCGTGGGGATAATATCATGCCTCGCGAGGGTTGACACTCTGCGTCATAGTCCCATATAATGGTTGCATAGGGATGAGTCCCAAAAATCCTGCATGATTGCATAAAAGGAGACACCAATGGCTGGCTTATCGCTCTCTCGCCGCATCCTCACTTGCTAACGTCTTACCAGTCATGATCAGGAGAAAGCACGGAATGTAACTACCTCACCCCATCCTCTTTTTACTCACCCCCTTGCTACACATATGTAGCTTTACCTATGGGCGCATAGGATTTTTCCACATAGTCTTTTTGCGTTCTGCACATGTCTCCTATGCCGCCTGCTGCGAGTTTGCTCCCTGTACAGCGGAGAATAGCTGTTTTTAGCAGCAAGAAGAGAGAGTAACTGTATGTTGGTTGTGCGCAACCTCTCCAAATCTTATGGCGCGATCCGTGTCCTTGAGGACGTGTCCTGTGTAATTAATCGTGAAGAGCGTGTGGGGCTTGTTGGCGCCAATGGCGTGGGCAAGTCAACACTGCTGAAGATCCTTGTTGGGCAGGAGACGGCGGATGGCGGTAGTTTCGCCTTTGCGCCCGCGACGCAGGTGGGCTACCTGCCGCAGACGACGCCCGATTTCTATGGCCGCACCATTGATGATCTGCTCCGGGAAGCGCTGGGTGGCCTGCGACAGCTCGAAGAGCACATGCGCCAGCTTGAAATCGCGATGGCGCAGGCCGGCGGCGCTGAACTGGCGGCATTGATCGAAGAGTATGGCCTGGTATCCACGAAGTTCCAGGATAGTGGCGGCTACGATCTCGACTATCAGGTCGAGACGATCATGGCCGGACTGCGCCTCGCGTATCTTGCACGTGAACGCGAAGTGGCCACGCTTTCGGGCGGCGAAAAAGAGCGTCTCGGCCTGGCAACGTTGCTGCTGCGCTCGCCGGACCTCCTGTTGCTTGATGAGCCGACGAACCACCTGGATGTCGCCAGCATGGAGTGGCTTGAATCCTACCTCGCGCGCTACAAGGGTGCCATGCTGATCGTCTCGCACGATAGGCAGTTTCTGAATCGCGCCGTCAATCGTATCTTCGAGATCGATGAGCATAGTCATCACCTCAAGAAGTACGAGGGCAACTACGATGCCTACATGCAGGCGAAGGAGGCCGAACGCGTCGCCTGGGAGGAGGCCTACGAGCGCCAGCAGGAGGAGATCAAGGAACTGCGCAAGGTGATCCGCGAAACGGGTCGCCAGGTAGGCCACAGCAATCGCGCGCCCAGGGACAACGATAAGTATGCCGTACATTTCTTCGCCCAGCGCACTCAGAGCGCGGTCGCGCGCCGTGTGCATGCTGCCGAGGAGCAGCTTAAGCGCATCGAAGCGAACGCGGTTCCGAAGCCACCCAGGCTCACGCAGATCACCTCGTACTTTACCGGCGAGCTGCTACAATCGCCGGTGGTCATCGCTGCCGCACACCTCAGTAAGAGCTATGGTGAGACCTGCATTCTGCGCGATCTCAACCTGGAGTTGGCGGCGGATGCCAGGATCTTGCTCAGCGGTCCCAACGGCGCGGGCAAGACTACACTGCTGCGGATCATCATGGGGTTGGAGGAGCCTGACGAGGGCGCTGTGCGCGTGGTAGCGGGCGCCAGGATCGGCTATTTGCCGCAGGAGCCGCTGATGAACCCCGCCAGGACGGTCCTTGAGACGTATCGCTACGGCCAGGTGGGCTACGAGGAGGAGTTCATAGCCAGGTTAATCGGCTATGGCCTGTTCCGCCTTGAGGATATGCACAAGGCCGTAGGACAACTGAGCACCGGCCAGAGAAGGAAGTTGGAGATCGTGCGCCTGATGGCCGAGCGCCCCAACGTGCTCCTGCTCGACGAGCCGACGAACTATGTCAGCCTCGACGTGTTGGAGGCATTCGAGTCCGCTGTACACAACTTCCCCGGCCCGGTGATCGCCGTCTCCCATGATCGCTGGTTCATGCAGCGCTTCAAGGGTACCACATGGAAATTTGCCGGTGGCCGGCTGACCTGATTCTCCGTTTAAAAGTCGCGGGCGCGTCCCGATCCGCGTAGGGGCTATGGCATGCAGATCGGGGCCTCTTGCCATTTATGCCGTGAACCCCTACAATGTCGGCAGCAGTATGTACTTTTGGGCAGAGGAATACGTATTATTGGGAGAAACAGTGCATGGAAGGCAGGTCACATCTACTGGTTGGGCTGACGGCGGGCGTTGTCCTTGATAGCGTGGTACACCTGACGGGCGATCCTTTGACGATGGCGAAATATGTTCCGCTGACGCTTGTGGTGAGAAAGGCCATTTATTATTTCATGGTGGGTTTCGGAGCGTTGCTGCCAGATATCGACAATGCGCGCAGCACCCTGGGGCATAAGCTGGGCTGGATCAGTAAAGAGATCCAGCATATCGCGGGTCATCGCACGCTCTTTCACAGCTTCCTGGGTCTCTTCCTGGGTTCACTGATAGCGATTGGCCTGCAACAAGTGGCGATCTACCTGCTGAGTATGCGCGGGTTAAGCGTCCCGGCCAACTTGATAGGCACATCGAACCTGGTCTTTTTCGCGGTCTTATTCGGGTGTATTATGCATATTGCCGCCGATGCGCTGACTCAGGGGGGGGTGCCGTTATTGTGGCCGAACCATAAGCGCTTTGGTTTTCCGCCCAATCCGCACTGGCGTTTCCGTACAGGAACGTGGCCGGAGTTTGTGATCGTATGGAGCTTTATGATTCTGGTTGGTGTCGGCATCTGGCAGTCAGTGATCATTATTTGAGAACTGGTGTATGATGAAACGAGTGAGTGTGCGTACCCAACAACGGCTGGCCTGGGGACTCCTGATCCTGGCTGTGCTGATATATATTGTGGAGATGAGCCACCAGGCGCTGTTGCGCTACGATACGTTCAAGGCGACGGCCTTTGATCTCGGCAATATGGACCAGGTGCTCTGGAATACCCTGCACGGGCGTCCGTTCCAGTTTACCAATCAGGCAATCGACTGGTACGGGCCGCCGACGCGCCTGGCGATCCACTTTGAGCCGATCCTGTTGCCGCTCTCCTTGCTGTATGCTTTTCACGCGGACCCGCGCATACTGCTCGTGTTCCAGACGTTAGCGCTGGCGGCCGGCGCCTTGCCGGTTTTTCTGCTCGCGCGCAAGTACCTGCCGGAGTGGCCGATCCTGGCGGCGTTGTTCTCCATGGCCTACCTGCTATCGCCCGCGCTGCTGGGGCTGAATATCTTCGACTTCCACCCGATCAGCCTGGCGACTCCTCTGCTGCTGTATGCCCTGCTGGCATTCACCTATCGGCGCTATATCTGGTTTCTGATCGCGTGTGTACTGGCGGCGGCGTGCAAAGAGGATGTGCCCCTGGCCATTGCGATGCTGGGCGTGCTGCTGCTCTGGCGCTACAAACATCCCAGGCTGGGCATCACGCTGATCGTTGGTGGGCTGGTCTGGTCCTTCCTGGCCTTTGGCGTGATTATTCCGCACTTCTATCCCGGCGTGCAGCATAATAACTACTGGTATCGCTACGAGTCCCTGGGTAGCTCACCCGGCGCGGCCATCGTCAATCTTGTGTTCCACCCGTGGCTGCTCTTCACCACCTTTTTTACGATGGAGCGGGTCTACTACCTGGCAAGCCTCTTTCGGAACGTTGGCTTCCTGTGCCTGCTGGCGCCAGAATGGCTGCTGCCGGCTCTGCCCAGCCTCGCGGTGAACCTGTTCAGCACCAACGATCCCTTGCTCTATAGCGGCGTGTATCACTATAACGCGACTATTATCCCCTTTGTGATGCTGGCGGCCATCCAGGGGACAAGCCGCCTGCTTCAGGCGTGGCGCACCTGGCGCGGGGAAGAGGTCGTAGCCACCACACCAGGCCTGGAGACGCGTGAGGTTCTTCCTGGAGCCGGGGCAGTCCCCATCCGTCTTCTCACATCTCTTGGCGACCGCCTGAGCAGGCTGCGTGCCTGGAGCACGGCCAGATCGGCGGTTGTCATGGTGGCAACTTTCCTTCTACGCTTTATCCGACCAGCGTGGTGGAGGATACGCTGGGAGCGCTATAATCAACGAATGACGCCCCTGGCGAAGCAGGTCGCGCTGCCCCGTTTGCAGTGGATCATCGTGGTCTGGGTTATCCTGATGGTGGCCCTCGATTTTCTGACCGCCACCCCGACTCTTAATGGGTTCTGGGCCGACCACGATCCGGGTCCGCGCGAGCAGCAGATTCAACAACTGCTGGCGATGATCCCGCCCACCGCCTCTGTCTCGGCCAGCGATAACCTTAACCCGCACCTGAGCGAGCGAGAGCAGTTGGCCGTTTTTCCCTCGGTCTCAGGAACCGTGAATGGCAAGCAGTATACCGTCGAGTACGTGATCGTTGACCTCAACGCGATCTTCCCGCAGGACCGGGCGCAGACGGTCAAGGAACTGAACCAGTTGGTGAATTCACGCCAGTTTCGCCCGCTGGCACGCAAGGAGGGTGTTGTTCTGCTCGTCCGGCGTAGCACTTCACCGCTAAAGAGTGCTATAATCGATAGGGGAGATAAGCGCATCTGTATTCGTGTTTATCTCTAATTAAGAGACGGAGGAGAGTGATGAGTACTAATCCTTATCATGATGAGCCGACCCATGTGCAGCCCGTGCTCCCTCCTATGGAAGAGCTACAGCCGCGACCGGCTCCCACGCCCCTGCCAGTCGGTGAGGTTGGGGATGAGCCTGATGTAGATATGGATGCTGTAGGGGCCGGCCAGGAAGAGGCTCGCACGATCATTTTCGCGATTGGGAAGCTCAATGATTTTCTACTCTGGTTCCTGATGGTGCTGGAGGTGACGCTGTTCGTACGCTTCGTTTTTCGCTTGATCGCCGCCGATCCCAGGAACATGTTCGCCGGTTTTCTCTATGCCTTAACCGAGATCGTGCTCTTGCCTTTCAGCAATATCGTGAAGACGCCCTCCCTGGTCAACTGGGCCTTCGAGTGGCCGACGCTGATCGCTATGGGCATCTACGCGCTGATCTTCATCGCCGTGAGAAGCTTCCTGCGACTGCTGATCTCTACGCCAAAAGAACCTGTCGAATAAATGGATTGCAGACCTGTGGCCTACAGCGAGTGTATCGCGAGCATGGTAGCTGGGGAGCCACAACGGGGCGTGGTGCATAGCGCTTTCGCTGGCGCCGCGAATATGCTGTTTCCCGGCGCGTGGATGCTCTCGCTCAATGCCTGCACTGCTCCGCGTATGCCTAATGGCCTGCACCTCTCTGCGCGGGCCGGGGCGTTCCCTTTCTCCGCGCTGCGCGCCGGGATGCCGGTGCTTCTCGGCGCGCAGCGCCTGCATATCGAGGCCATTGGCTGCTCGCTTGATTTGTCGCAAGTGCCCTGCTGGGACCCACATATCTATAGAAATGAATGGATGGATATGGAGATAATCACGCATAATGCTGAACGTCTGTCGGATCTGGTGGATGAGGGATTACCGCGTAGTGGCATACTATGGACGGGCGCTGGCGAGCAGGGCGACCGCCAGGGAGCGCCCCTCCATATCACAGTGCTGGACGATGGGCTGGCAAACCCTGTTGTCCTGGCGCGTTACCTCTGTGGGCGCGGAGTGGGCCTGACGCCGGCGGGCGATGATATGCTGGCCGGTTGGATGGCGGCGGGCTGGTTGATGTATGGGCCTCTTCCCTGGTTCCTCGACGCGTGCCAGAGGATTGTCGCTGTCGCTGTGCAGCAGACGCACGTGCTTAGCCAGGCGTGGCTGCGTTGTGCCGCCGAGGGCAATGTGGCCCTGCCGGTTGTCGCGTTGCTGGAGGCGCTCACCAGGGAGGATGCCGCGCAACTTGAGCGGGTCGCGCGGAGTGTGCTGGCGATGGGAGCTACATCTGGCCGTGATCTCATTCAGGGCATGCTCCTGTGTCTACAAAGCTGGCCACAGATTTATGGTCAGACATAGCACCAGTGCCAGCCCGGTTGGCCCGGAGAGTGCGAAGAAGAGCATGGAGCCTGGGAGTAGCGGCGCCAACAACAATGGGCCGACGCGCAGCAAGGCGGCCGCATTCCCCAGCACGAGGGTCGCTGTGACGAGCCTGGGTGAGCGGATGGCCTTCCCTGAGAGGCCGGGTACCACGCGTACGGCGATTCCGCAGATCAGCAAGCTGATAAAACCAACGGCGAAGCTGTGCCGGATCGCATCAAGCTCAACCGGAAGTACGCCGAACAGGAGCCTGCCTATGCCATCTATGATCAAAAGCAGTGTGCCAAGGGATGCCCACAGGTAGGCGCTGCCAATAAGCCCACTATATGGACCGTAACGGCGCTGTTCCTCATGTCTGCTCCGCCGGGCGCGCTCAACCAGCACTTCTGGATGAGGGGTAGCGGTAGCAGTCTGTGGCGGCAGGAGTGTCCGCTTGCGTAGCAGATGGAGGGAGTAGCCGGTAAAGAGCAGCAGCACCAGGCCAGTCAGGAGCCATCCCAGAGCACTCAACAATGCAGACGGCCTACCAGGCAGCAGAATACCGGCCAGCCAGCAGATTACCCCTGCAAAGTAAGCCAGCGCGCATGCCTGTAGCAGTTGCGTGGGAAATGGCTGGATGCGTAGGTAGAGAGGCAGCATGCGCGAGGACATTGCCAGCGCCACGGGAACCAGAAATCCGAAGAGGCCCAGAGTGCTATCTACCTGGTCTCCCGCTGGTGGAACCAGGCCGCCGCCGGCGAGGGCCGCGATGCAATTGAGCAGATTCACGATGCCGGCCAGAGAAAGTCCCAGGAAGGCGCCGAAGATAAAGGGCGCAATGGAATGCACTCCCTCGACGGCGCTCTTTGTCGTAGGCTTACGTGTTGTCGTTCGCACGAGCACGAGAAAGATTGCCGGTAAGGCGATGGCTTCCAGGACGCCGCTCAGAACCAGCAAGACCCCCCAGAAGGACACTCTGGTCACCGCGAGGAGCGGTTGGCTGATAAAGCGCAGGATCAGGCTCGCGATGAGCATGCCTAAAATCCACGGCAGCAGCGCTGACCCGGCCAGTGGTGTTCCGCGCAGGCGTGGCAAAAAGGAGAGTGCCACACCTGCCACAAACAGTCCCGCCCAACCGAAGATCTGGAGATGCCCATGCGTCTGCACGGCTGCTGCCCACCAGCTCACTGAGGAAATTCCAAAGAAGGGCGCGAGGGTGAGCACACTGGCAAGCGCAAAGCCGCCGCCACTGCCAAACAGTAACGCGGCACGCAGGTATGGCGCCGTGTGCGCGAATGAGATGTGGGCCTGGTGATCAGAGCTTACCAGAGGTAATGAGCGCATAGCTTCCCTTCCCGTTTTATCAAGTGTGATGCGATTGATCACCTGAATGGTATTGTATAGAATACGCGCAATGAAATGCGTGTCTATAAAGAATGATATCATCTCGCAGGCGAACGAGGAGACGGGCGTGCAGCTATAGCCCCTACGCGGATCGCTGCACGCCTGTATACTGGCATTTTTGCCGGCTATGTGGTAATCTCTCTAGTACCATGATGGAAGACGATAGGTATTAATGTTTCAATGCGTCTCACGGCCAGCGCACAAAACTACTTGCCATGCTGTGTTGTTCTGTGTTACACTGGCGGGCGTGTTGTTAACCTGAATGCAGAACAGACGTTCACAATGGAGGGTGTACATGGCGAAAGGTAGTAGCTATGGACAGAGCGAGAGGTCGGAGGAGGAGGCGAAATATTTCCCTCAGCCGCGCCGGCGTGCTACCCGTTTGCTTTCCGA
>JALYTT010000099.1 GCA_030854145.1 Chloroflexota bacterium
GAAGAGTAAGCAGTCCTGGCACCCCCAGAGGGGCACCAGGACCAACTACCGGGTATGAATCATCGACTACGAAGTAAAGTAGATGTTCTGCCAGGCGTCGGGCGGAATGTTGGACAGTGCGTTCCAGACAATACCTTTCAACTTGGTGGTTTGCAGGAGCTGCACTTTGTTCTGGTAGATCGAAATCCAACCAACATCATCGACAATCTGCTCCTCAGCCTGGTTGTACTGCTGCAGGCGCTGTGTCGCGTTCGGGTTGACATCTGCCTGATTCAGTAGCGCCTGTATTTGCACTTGCTTGGCAGCATCTTGTGACTGGTTCTGGCCGTAGTTCATCTGGTTGTAGCCTGACCCCTGGGCAAAGAAGGTAGACAGCCAGTCCTGCGCGTCAGGATAGTCCGCCAGCCAGCCAGAGATCCAGATCTGTAAACCCTTAGGATTGTTGACAGTAGCATTCTCCAGAGTGATCAGTTTGGCGAAGGTAAAGCCTTCGCTCTTGATGGTGACGCCCAGAACGGTCTGCCACATCTGGATAACGGCCTGTGAGGCATCCACGATGGCCTTCGAGTCAGTGTAGTAGGAGAACGTAATGGACGGGAAGGCTGTGAGATGCTCCTCGCTCATGCCTTGCTGGAAGAGGGCTTTCGCCTTGGCCCTGTCACCTGCGGTAGCGCTGACCCCTGCCGGACCTGTCAGGTTCGAGTCGTAGCCTGGCATACCTTGCGGGACGATATGGTTGGTAGGCGCCACTGCGTTTCTCAAAACTGTCTTCGCCAGCAGGTCTTTGTCGATAGCCAGCGCAAAGGCCTGGCGGATATGAATATTGTCGAATGGCTTGACCAGGTAGTTCATTGTCAAGTACCTGATCCTGAGGTTTCCATATTCCTGGAAATCTGCAAGCCCACGAGCAGAGGCCAGGTGAGCTGGCGGCACGCCTACCACACCGGTGGTATCGTACTGGTGGGAGAGATAGCCGTTGTAGGTGGTGTCCTGATCTCCAGAGATGAGGTACTCAAGCTTCTGGAGCTTCGGCTTCGCACCATAGTAGTCGGGATTGGGAATCAGGGTGATACCCTTGGTGTGGGAGTAGCTCTGGGTCTTGAATGGACCAGCGCCACCACCCGTGTCCAGGTGATCGGTCCACTGGGCGCCGTACTTATCGACCAGGCTCTGCTCTACTACATAAGAGCAGGGATAGGTCAGCGCCTGCAGGAAGTAGGCAGCCGGCTTGCTGATGACGATCTTCACGGTGTTGGGATCGGGTGCCAGTAGGCTATCACCGATGAGTGTCGGGATCTTGCCTGTGGTGATCTTGTCATAGTCCTTGACAAGATTGAGATAGTAGGCCACCTGAGACTTTGTCGCCGGCAGCAGGGCGCGGTTGATACTGTACACGACATCCTTGGATGTCAGTGACGTACCATCGCTGAACTTCAGACCCGGCTTCAGCGTAAATGTGTAGGTGAGACCATCGGAAGAGATGCTATGAGATGCCGCGAGCTGGTCCTGGACATTCAGTTTGGAGTCGAACTCGACCAGTCCGGTAAAGATCGATTGGATAGTATCCGCGTCAGTGGCGAGCTGGACAAGCGCGGGATCAAGCGTGCCAAAATCTGTCGCGCCTATCGGCCAGCGGAGGGTCTGGTTAGCGGCAGGGCCATTTCCATTTCCCTGGGGGGGAGGCGTGCCACCACACGATGAGATGAACACCGTTAAGAAAAGTAGCGTCGGCAGAATTGCAAATGCAATTCTTTTACCGTAGCCAGTGTGCATAGATGACTTCTCCTTTTGTAGAGAACGATGACGTAACGTAAGGAAACGGGGTACCTTTGGCCTGTTGCAAGTTCAATTCTCCGTTTACTCTCGTTGTGTCTAGAACGGTACCTCCTTTCTGCCTTCTAGTCATAGAAGAGCGTAAAAAGAAATCCCGCCTTGCATCAAATTATGACCATTATTAACTACGTCCAGAAATGACCAAATCTCTCATCACATAGAAAAATTCATATATGTATCCATGCCTTTCTCTATGAAAGTAGGCAATGAAGGCAGTTGCAGGAAAGTATTACAGCGCATTGTGCAAGACTGCGCGTGCTGCGAAGTACCCGCACATGCCATGAACACCGCCGCCGGGAGGGGTTGATGACGAGCAGAGGTAGATGTGCCGGGATGAGGTGCTATAGGGTGTCAGGCTGATGGTGGGCCGTGTGAAGAGCTGCCAGAAATCCTGTACGCCCCCGTTGATATCGCCGCCGATGTAATTGGCGTTGTACGCTTCCATGTCGCGGGCGCTGAACAGATGGCGGGCCAGGATGCGATCGCGGAAGCCCGGCGCGAAGCGCTCGATCTGTGCCTCGATGCGCGCGGTCATATCGACCGTTGAGCCGCTGGGGACATGGCAGTAGGCCCAGACGGTCTGCTTGCCCTCCGGGGCGCGGGTGGCATCAAAGAGGCTTTGCTGGGCCAGCAGCACGAATGGTTTTTCAGGATGTGTACCTTGCCAGACCTCTCTTTCGGCGGCCGCGACCTCTGCCAGGGTCCCTCCAACATGCACCGTGCCAGCCTGCCTGCATTCGCTGGCTCTCCAGGGAATGGGGCCATCGAGCGCCAGGTCGATCTTGCAGACGCCGGGGCCGTAGCGATAGCGCTGGAGCTGGCGCGTGTAGTACCCTGACAACTGGGGGCCGGCCATGCTAAGCAACTGGCGCGGCGTCACATCGCACAGGATCGCGCGCGCGGAGGGTAGCGCGGCGAGCGCATCGATGCGCTCGCCGGTGATGATGTCTCCACCCAGCGAACGGAGATAGGCCGCGAGCGCATCGACAATCTTCTGCGAGCCTCCACGCGGTAGCGGCCAGCCCACAGTGTGACCCAGGCTAGCCAGCACCAGGCCCGCTGCCGCGCTCGGTGGCTGTTCAAGGGGAAGCATAGAGTGGGCGCCTATGCCGGCGAAGAGGGCCTGTGCATGTGGCCCATGAAAGAGTCGTGTCGCCAGTCCATACGCCGAGCGGCTCCCATTCAAGCCGAAGCGGGCCAGCGCAAAGGGATGGCGTGGGATGCGCAACGGCCCAAAGATACTTTCCGCGATGGCGTCCCAGTTGGCAACCAGGGGGCGTATAAGCTGTTGATAGGCCCGGCCATCGCTGCCTAACTTGGCGGCGGTGACCTCAATTGAGCGCTCCAGGACGGCCGCGCTGCCATCGTCGAGTGGATGCGCCAGCAGGGTTGGTGGCTGAATCCACTCCAGACCATATTGCTCAAGGGAGAGGGAGCGAAAAAATTGCGAGCCAACCCCTAGAGGATGGATTGCTGAGCAGATATCATGAACAAAGCCGGGAAGGGTCAGTTCGGCTGAGCGGCAACCCCCGCCGATTGTGTCTCTGGCCTCGTAGACGCGCACTGATCGGCCGGCCCGCGCCAGGGTGATCGCGGCAGCGAGGCCGTTGGGTCCAGAGCCGATAACGATGGCATCGTAAGCGGTGTGTTCAGGCATACATCATCACATATTCCGGCCGCGAGCAGCCACGGCCCTACGGGAATGGCTGGCGTGTCTGGTATAAGCATAGCGCATATTGCCGGGTTGTGCCAGAGGTTTTCTGGTACTTTTGGAGCTATGAGGGCGAGGAGCGGCTGGCGGGGGCGCTCTGTTCATCCGGAAAAATGCTCATGAAATCTACCAGGCGTGTGATCTGGAAGATCTCCATATAGTGATCGCTCAATCCATAGGCCAGCAGGCGACATTTCCTCCTCTAGCCATTGTAGAAGGATCATGGCCACATCCTCCTCCTGCTCCTGCTCAGTGCCTATAAATGCTACCAGTCGGACTTCGATCAGCTCCGCGCCTTCAAGAGGTCCCAACGTTTTGCGTCGGCGCAAAACGTGGTTTCTATCTCGGTCTCCAGGAGGGCGAGGGGAACATGGTCAGATAGTCAGATAGCCAGAGGCCCCTCTTTGACATTTTCATGAACTCATAGTAGAATTGCGTCTATATTGATGGGGGTCATTCACTGCTCATTTTGCCATGCTTCTGCAGGGACCTGGTTAGCGCGTCCAGTGAGGTATGACAGAGAGCTATGTGGCCGGAGAATGCCAACTCCTGGCCACAGCACTGGACACCCTTAGAAGGAGAGAGCATGGATTCGCACTATCCGCAGGACCCCACCCCTGAAGAGCCAGAAGTCGGGGCGGCAGAAGGCTTTTTGAGCCGGCGTACCCTCTTGAAAGCCGGTGTAGGCGCCCTGGGCCTCTCAGCATCCACACTGACGGCGCTCACTGTACTGGCCCGCACGCCCAACCGTATGGCAGCAGCCAGGCCCCATGGTCCATTGCCAGAGATCCAGTATGACATCAGCGATTACATCGCGCCTGCCAGGACGATCGATGGCGTGGTCTTTCGTTTTGGGCCGGTCTACACGCTCTTTGTGACTGCCCGGCTCACGCGCAGGCCCACGCACCAGGAACAGGTAATTATGGAGGAGGCCCTACGTACGATCGAGGCGGCCTATGAATTTAGTCCCAAAGGCATCTTTACGACTATCTCCTATGGTCTCCCCTATTTCAAGCGCCTGGCGCGCAACGTGGTGGCCGGGCATATGCCTCGCTTATTGACTGACCGCACACGTGTCGCGCTGGAAGAGGCCGTGCCAGGTCCCACCGACATCGCGCCGCAGAATCCAGGGATCAGCAAGCTCAAGTACAACGTGCCGGTGGTGATTGAGGAGAACGATGTCCTCTTGACGCTGCGCAGCGACGAACTCTCGCACCTCTATGACGTGATTGCCTGGCTGAAAGGCAGCAACGAGTTGACGGGGCGGCGCGTACCATCGCCGGCCTTCAATGGTCTGCTGCTTTTCACCTCTGAGCGCTTGATGTTCGTCCAGATCGGCCTGCCGCGCCAGCTTGCCAACACGAATAGCCTGGCGTATGCGTCGCACATCAATCCGCACTCCCCGATGTGGATGGGATTCGCCGATCAGCAAGTGAGCGGCAGCGGCGCCGCGACGTGTACGGCTTTTCAGGGCGATGCCTCGGCGCGCTTCACCGATACGCACAAGGGAGATTATTTCTTCAACGGATCTATCCAGCACCTCTCGCACGTTATTCAAGACCTGGCGCAATTTTACGCGGCCGATGAACCCTATACCGAGCGCTGCCAGTACATGTTCCGTTCAAATCCCATCCCCTCGAAGGGGAACAAGGATCAGTATGCGAACGGGGGCGGGCCAGCGTTTCTGGAGAATATCTATCAGGGGACACACGACGCACTGCACAACGCCGAGGCCATCCATACCTATCAGGGGGAGCATCGCATGGGCCACATCTCGGCTCTTCAGCGTTCATCGCGAGGCGCCGATGGCAAGCCCGCGCATATCCGTGCCGACGGACCTGGCTTTGATAGCATGGATGTGCCGGATGGCTCTTCGCAGCCGAAGCTGCAATTCAGCATCTTTGTGCCAACCGCCGAATTCTTTGCGCAACTGCGCAAGAACCAGGCCGCGCTCGATCTGGTGAATCGTTACCAGGTGCAAGACGATGATAATGGGCTGGAGCGCTTTATTACGGCGACGCGTCGTCAGAATTTCCTGGTGCCGCCGCGCGCGCACCGGTCCTTCCCGCTCCTGGAACTCTCCTGAGCGCGCGCGCCTTGCTTCAAGATGTGCCTGGTCTCAGGCTGCCCCTTGCGCGGGCGCGCTTACCCGTGTGGTATCGCGCGGGTCAAGCCGGTCGCGTAAGGCATCACCGAAGAGGTTGAGACTCAGCACGACCAGGATGATGGCCAGGGCCGGACCGAACATCATCCAGGGATCGCTGCTGAGGTAGGGTTGCGCGTCGCTGATCATCGAGCCCCACTCGGGCGTTGGCGGTCCGGCTCCCAGACCTAAGAAGCTGAGCACCGACTCGTCCAGGATGGCGAATGAGATCGAGATGGTGGCCTGCACCAGCAAAGGGCTGAAGATGTTGGGGAAGACATGCCGCAGCAGGATTCTGCGCGTGCGCGTCCCACTCACCGTGGCGGCGGTCACGTAGTCCTGCGCCGCCACCTGGAGCGTCTGGCCGCGCGCGAGCCGGGCGTAGAGGGGGACGCGCACAATGGCCAGGGCGATGGCCACGTTGATGACGCTGGCTCCCAGGGCGGCAGCTATCGCCAGTGCCAGGATCAGCGAAGGGAAGGAGAGGATCGAGTCCACAACCATCGTGATGACCTGGTCAACCCAGCCTTTGAAATAGGCGGCCAGGATGCCCATGAGCGTGCCGCAGATGCCACCCATCAAGATCGTAGCTAGCCCCACCGACAGCGAGATGCGTGTCCCATAGATGATGCGGCTGAGCTGGTCGCGCCCAAGCGCATCCGTTCCGAGCAGGTGCGCGAAGCTCGGTCCCTGCGTCGCGACCGCCGGGTGGTATTGCAGCGGGGGATATGGGCTGATGATGGGCGCGAAGATGGCCGCCAGGATGAAGAGCAGCAACATGACCCCGAACCATAAGCGCGGGTCCTGCCGAAAGGCTTTTATCGTCTGCTCCAGCCATGCCGCACCTATCCAGACAGATGGTTGTTCCAGGGTCTGTGGTTCCTGGCTCGTCGGGATTGCCATAGCATGCTCCTGCGAGCAGCCAGCGCGGGAGCGCTGGCTGCATCTATAGATTACGCCTTATCGAGACGGATACGTGGGTCAAGGGTCGCGTAGCAGATATCCACAAGTAAGTTGATTGCCATATAGGAAAGTGCGGAGAGCAAGACCACTCCCTGGACGACGGGATAATCTTTCGAGAGAATACTGCTGACCGCCAATTGACCAATGCCAGGCCAGAGAAAGATCGTCTCGATCACAAAAGCGCCAGCGAGGATCGTGCCCACCTGCAATCCAACGATAGTCAGCACGGGGGTAATGGCGTTGCGCAGCACGTGAAGATAGACGACCCTTCTTTCCGACAGCCCCTTGGAGCGCGCCGTCTTGACGTACTCCTGGCTGAGCGCTTCGATCATACTGGCGCGAATCTGGCGCATATTGACGGCCACAGCCCCCGTCCCCAGCGCGAGCATAGGTAGGATCAAGTCTTGCAGATTGGCCAGCGGATCTTCAGTAAAAGGTACGTATCCTCCGGGCGGCAGGAGCCGCAGACCGACAGCGAAAAAGAAGATCAGCAGCAGGCCCAGCACAAAACTGGGGATAGCTGTGCTCAGCAGAGTGAGCACGTTCACAATCCAGTCTATGACGGAGTTGCGATGTGTCGCGGAGTAGATGCCCAGGGGGATCGCCAGGACGAGAGAGTAGAGCAGCGCGCAGATGCCCAATTCCGCTGTGACAGGCAGGCGTTGGATGATGGCATCCAGAACCGGTTGCTGGAGCTGGATAGAATCCCCCAGGTTCCCGTGCAAGGCCTGCCAGAGCCATAGGACGAATTGGACCGGCACCGGCTTGTCCAGACCGAGCTGCTGTTGCAGCGCTGCCACCGCCTGTGGCGTGGCCTGCTCGCCCAGGAGAACGCGCACAGGATCACCAGGCACGAGGTGAATCGTCATGAATACCGTGAAACTAACGATCAATGCGACCGGAAGCATGAAGAAGATCCGTCGCGCGATATAGCGGGCCACGATGCTTCCCCCCTTTTGTAGTCAATAGTCAGGCGAGAAACAGAAGGTACATGTCCATTGCTCTCGCCTGGTCTATGCTCTGTGCAAGCCGGTTTCCTGCTTATCCAACGTAGACTTGCGTGAACTGCATGATGCCTGTTGGTAGCAGCGTGAAGTTTTGGATATTCTTTGTGCTGGCCTGAATACTCACGCCATGGTTGATAAACACATACGGGGCATCCTGCAAAATCATCTGCTCCGCCTGCTGGTAGTCCGAGGTGCGCTGGGCCTGGTCGCTGGACGCGCGGGCCGCTTCCAGCAGGGAATCGACCTGGGGATTGGAATACTGCATATTGTTATTGCCCCCGCCGGTATGGAACCAGGAGAACATGTTCCCATCGGGGTCAGGCCGTCCGCTCCAGCCAAGCAGTGCCGCCTGGAAGTTATGCGCCTGTGTGTCGGTGAGCAGGGACACGAACGTTTCCGGCTTGATAGTGACCGCGATCCCTAGCGGCTGCAATTCTGACTGGATGAACTGCGCTTCTTGCGTATTCACCGGAGAGTTGCTGGCGATGAGCAATGTGAAGGCCACGCCCCCGGATTTTCCGGCCTGCGCCAGTTCAGTTTTGGCACTGGTGCTATTGGGGGTATAGGGCGTAAAGCTGCTGCTGTAGGCCCAACTGCTGGGCGAGATCGGTCCCTGGGCTATCACACCAATGCCCTTCAAGACGCTGGTGAGGATCTCCTGACGGTTCACACCCCACTCGATGGCGCGGCGCACATGCACGTTATCAAGCGGCGCGACTCTGGTATTCAGCATCATGCCGAAGAAGCTGAAGCCGGGGATCTGTTTGTAGACAAGCGTGGAATTTGTTTTAGCACTGGCCACATCGTTGGGATCGAGGGCATCGGCAACATTGATAGTCCCCGTCTGCAAGTTGGAGAACATCACGCTGCCATTGCTGATAGGCACATAGCGAATGGACTGCAAATAGGGGAGTGCGTTCCCCTGGGCATCTTTGAGCCAGTAATGAGGATTGCTGGTGACGGTCAGGTGCCCTCCCTTGACCCATTCACTGAACATAAAGGGCCCGCTGCCGGCATTGATCGGCCCGTTCCCCAACTGCGATCCCAGTTTTTGCACAACGGCCGGCGAGAGCATCATCCCCGAACGGTCGGTCAATGTCGCCAGCAGCGGAGAGAAGGCCTTCTTCAAATTGAAACGCACATGGGACGCGTCAATAGCCTCAACAGATTGTACATTCGACATCTCGCTGTAGCGGGGCGATGCTGGTGTGTTGAGGATGCGATTGACGTTGAATAGTACGGCGTTGGCGTTGAAAGAGGTGCCATCCTGGAACTTCACATCGGTACGCAGGGTGAAGACCAGTTGGGTGGGTGAGGGATAGGTCCACGAGGTCGCGAGGTCTGGCACAATCGTATTGTGTTCGTCGATCCGCACCAGGGTGTCGTAGATGTTCAGCATGACCTGGCGATCTACGAGCGCCGTTGATTTGAGGGGGTCCAGCGTTGCCACATCGTTTGTGCTCAGCCCCACACTGATCTTGCCGCCATATTTTGTTGAGGTAGCAGGCGTTGAGCCACCACACGCCGCCAACACCAGCGCCAGGACAAGTGCCATCCCTGCCAGGGTGATCCAGGCCTTACCTCTCTGGCCGCGTCTCGTAATACCACAAATAGAGTCGTGCATACTGATCGAGTCCTCCTTGACATGAAGTGATGATAGCGATGAGCGTGCTCTGTTCTCAAAGGAAAGCCAGGCTTACAAAAGCTCAGTTATAAGGAAATATGAAGGAACAGAGCGAAGTGCCATATTCATACAACCATACAATGTGACACCCCATTTGTCAAGCCATTGCATTAGTTCAGGCAGAGGTAGACGCGAGTTGCGCATCGATGGCAGATACGCTCTGTCTCACGTCTTATGTAGAAGAGCTTATTACGAATCACGATACTGACGATGAGAAGGTGACTATCCTTCCCATGTTCAGACCCGGAAGCACTCATTGTTGCTCTGAAGTGAGCAATTGCTTGACCATCTCACGCGCCTTGTCAAGCGTCACACCTGCTTGAGACAAGACCTGGTTTGCAAGGCCCTCTTTTTCACGTTACTCACTTTTCATTTTATTTACCATGAAGAAACTGTTAGATATATGGCGCCATTATTTGACATAAGGTATGAGATTTATGAAATTCCATTCAGAAAAGAGAAGCGAGCTTCATGTAAGTTTCAGTGGTTGTACCGTATACTTTAGAACGTGAGCGGTGAATACCTGCCAGGTAGTGAGGGTGAGAGATAGATGGGTGGGCATATATGTGGGTGGAAGGGAATGAGAAGCGAGGGGCGTGCAGGAAGGTAGGAGGGAATATGTGTGGGGTTAAAGTTGCGAGGGTGTCAAGCAGAACGAGAGTGATCTTCACAAGAAGGTGACTCTTCCATCGATGCCGTAAGGTAATAGTGGAAGAGTCACCTTCTTATAGCCACAAAAGCAATCCCTGGGGCAGCATGTATACCTTTCCAGCGGAGCGGAGCTACATGAACTATTGTATGTCTGCTTGTATTGAGCGGTTGATAGGCAAAATCTGGTCTCTTTTTATGGGACGCTACTGCACCTTTTATGATTCTAGTGCCGAAAATACCACTTATAGATTTACCTCTTGACAAGTCAAGCTTTTAAACGTATTATAAGTATGTAGACCCTACTCATCATGTTATCGTCACCTTTGGTGAAGAATTCTTGTGTAAGATCGTCCTGTAGTCCGGCCAGGATGACATCCGGCGCGGTTATACTATGTAGCTGATTCAGACTATTTTCAACCATACCCCCTCTTCCTCTTTCAACATATCCTGAAAGGAGGTAACATTGGGGATATACCGTGTGAAAGGCCAGTTTCACATGGACTATAGTCCTGGCCTCGCTGAAGCCCCAGGTATGAGGTCCTTTTTCCCTTGTGAGCGCCCGCAAGGAACTCATAGTCCTGTACTCTAAATTACCTCTTCTACCTCTTGAAAAATATAGTGTTTTGTAAATTATTTAAACTCATCACTAACTTTTTAAGGTGGCATATATTCTTGCCATTCTATAAACAAACGACGCCTGTTCATTAGTGCCATGGAGTGCTTATAGCAGGCAGCTTTTCCGAGAAAGGAGGTGACTTCTGAGGGATAGCGGGCAAAGACGCCTTTGTTCAGGCACATAGCCTGTCTCCCTCACCATAGTTCTTGATGCCCTGGAATACAGGAGAGCGCCCATGGGAAAATGTCTCCCTGAGGACACCCTCAGAGTGTGAGTCGTTGGGTATTAATGCATGCGCATGTATTAATACAAGAAAGGACCTCTTGTGGATACTCAATCACCTCGACCCAGGCGTTGCCCAATGAACGCGCGATCCGCGCGATCCTCCCATCCCCAGCAGACCATCAACGCAGATGAGCTTGTTAAACTGCTTGACCAGCCCTTGAGTCGTCGCACCTTGCTCAAAGTTGGCGGTGCCGGTATGATAGCAACAACGCTTGCCGGTATCGGTTCCGTTGCCTGGATGCCCAAACGTGCCGCTGCCATGCCACTCACCTCGTTCTCGGATATCCAGTTTGACATTGGTGCCTTCGTCCACCCGGCTCAGACCATCGCTGGCGTTCTCGTCGATTTCGGCGTGACCTACACCTTCCTGGCTCCAGCCGCGCTCACTCGCAACCCCACCAAACAAGACCAGCAGGTGTTGGCGGATGCCCTCAATACGATTGAAGCAAACTACTCATTCAGTCCCAGTGGCATCTTTACCTTCGTTTCCTATGGCTTACCTTACTTCAATCGCCTGCCCAGCAGCCTGGTCGCGAGCCATATGCCTCTGCGCAATGACGGGAGTGGGCAACCTGCTCTGGAAGAGGCGGTACCCAGCCCTACCGACATATCTCCGCTGAATCCAGGCGTTAGCAAACTCAGGTTTAGTGTCCCGGTTCGCATTGAGACCAACGATGTGCTCTTCACCCTGCGCAGCGATTCGCTAGTGAACATTACCGAGGTCTCGGCCTGGCTCAATGGCAGCAACATCCTCAACAACCGTTCCATTCCCTCACCAGATTTCAACGGACTGTTTAACTTCGGAACGCCGCGTTTGAACTTTGTCCAGCCGGGGTTGCCGCGCCGGTTAGCCAATGCGGCCAATTTCTCATTCAAGTCCCTGATTAATCCGGCCTCCTCGATGTGGATGGGCTTCGTGGACCAGCAGGTGGATGGCAGCGCACCCGATGGCGCAACCGTAACCTTTGCCGGCACGGCTCACGGCCACCTGACCACAGCGGTCCCTGGTGACTACTTCGATAATGGCTCAATCCAGCACCTTTCCCATAACATCGATGACCTGGCTCAGTTCTATAATACCAATCCCAACGGCCCCACCGCTGTGGAACCCTTCAGCGAGCGTATCCAGTACATGTTCCGCTCGAAGAAGTTCGACGGGACTCCCGGCCTGCCGTTCCCTCAGGATCCCAATGATGCCTTCACTAACGGTGGTGGCCTGGGCGCGCCCACGGGTGATCTAGCAACCCAACAACAGTCAGCTTTCCTGCCAAATCCGCCTGTCGGGTCCCACGATATGGACACCAATTTTGATCCCGCGGTTCTTCCTCATCAGAAGTATCGCGTGGGACATACATCAGGGTTACAGCGCTCCTCGCGCGCTGCCGATGGTACGCCACTGCACATCCGCAACGACGGGCCGGGCCTGAGTTCGCTGGATGTGCCCGATGGCTCGACCCAGCCGACACTGGAATTCACCGTCTTTGTGCCCACCGCAGAGTTCTTTCGCCTGATGCGTAGCAACTCGGCGTCTCTCGACTTTGTCAAAGCCGGCCAGCAGGGAGGCACGGCTGCCAGTGTTCCCCCAGGGATTGAGGCTGCTGATCCCGACGATGATGGGCTGGAGCGGTTCATCACGGCTACGCGCCGCCAGAACTTCCTGATCCCGCCGCGCCGCAATCGCGCCTTCCCGCTGCTTGAGCTAACCTGATGGAATGTTGATGGATAACACGACTACTCAGTGGGTATAGCCGGTTGGTCGTGCTATCCACGTGTGAGTGCATTCATCGGCCGGGTGCTAGAGGGGCGACAGGGCAGTCGTACCTCTAGCACCCGACCGGTGAAACCAGGAAGATGAATTACCCTTAGAGCTTACCTAATACCGTCTCGACGCTATAGCCTTCCAGCTTCTTCTGTGAGGTGGGCGCGATCTTCTCACGGTAGACCTCCTGGTCGCTGGCTGGCGGGGGCGTGTCGATACTGACCAGCAGGGTATCGGCAAGCGTTTCGGCTTGCAGCGTGTCTGTGTGCTGATTGAGCACATCCGCCAGTTCCTGGCTGGTATACAGGGTGAGGCGGATGTGATCTTCGATATTGAAGCCCGCCCTTTTACGCATATCCTGCACATAGTGCGTCAGGTCGCGCACCAGGCCCTCTTCGCGCAACTGCGGCGTGATCGTCGTCTCCAGGGCTGCAATGTAGCCACGCTCCTCCGCCGTCACAAAGCCGGGCCGGGCGGTGGAGACCATGTCGATCTCGGCGGCATTCAGTTCGACCTTCTGTCCATCGAAGCCATCCACCGTCAGCGTCAGGCGTCCCGTGTCGCCGAGTACCCTGGCGGCCTCGTTGGTCTCATGCGCGTCGAGGGACTTGATGGTGGTCAGGATCTTCTGCACCAGAGGGCCATACTTGGGTCCCAGGATCTTCACCTGTGGTTTGAGCGTGTAGGCCAGCATATCGCTGTCGGCGCTCATCAGTTCCAGGCGCTTGATGTTTAGCTCTTCGAGCACCTGGCCCTTCAGGCGCGTCAACGCCTCCTCCTCGGCCTGGCTCGGCACGCGTACATAGAGCGCGTTGAGCGGCTGGCGGACCTTGATCTGCGCCTTCTCGCGCGCCGAGCGGCCCAGACCCACGATGCGCATCACCAGATGCGTCTCGCTGGTCAACTGTTCATCGATCAGGCTCTCGTCCGCCTGTGGCCAGTCGCAGAGATGCACGCTGAGGGGGGCCTGCTCGTTGACGCCGCGCACCAGGTTCTGATAGAGCGCCTCCGTTGTGAAGGGCATGAAGGGCGCAATCAGCGTGATAAGTGTCGTCAGGCATTCGTAGAGCGTGAGATAGGTCGCGACCTTATCGCTGTCGAGGCCCGACTTCCAGATGCGTTCGCGGCTGCGACGCAGGTACCAGTTCGAGAGATCGTCCAGGAACTCCTGGATGGCCGTCGTTGGTTTCACGCTGTCATACTGATCCAGGCCCTGGGTGACCGTCTTGATGGTCTGTTGCAGCTCGGAGATGATCCAGCGGTCCAGTTCGCTGCGCTGCGAGACTGGAAGCTGGTGCTGGCTGGGATCGAAGCTGTCGATATTGGCGTAGGTCACGAAGAACCAGTAGATGTTCCAGATCTTCTCCTGCGTGCGGCGTATTAGCACCCACTTCTCGTTCAGGCGCACGGGTCTGCCGTTCTGCTCCGCCTCCTGCATATCCTCCAGCGAAGGAATGCGCGGGAAGTTGAGGTTCTGCTCAGGGGTGTGATTGGTATACAGCCAGCGCATAGTATCGGACCCAACGCGTTCGGCGGCGTCATCGAAGACCACCAGGTTCCCCTTCGACTTGTGCATAGGCGTGCCATCCTCGCCCATGAGTAGCGCGTAGCTGAAGAGCGTCTTGAACGGCGTGGTCTGCTCCATGACCGTGCTCATGACCAGCAGGGCGTAGAACCAGTTTTTGAACTGGCCGGGGAACGACTCGGTTACCAGGTCGGCCGGGAACCACTGCCGCCAATAGTCGTGGTCTGTGCGATAGTGCTGCGTTGAGAAGGGCACGATGCCGGCATCCAGCCAGGGATTGCCCACGTCCTTGATGCGCGAGACCTCCGTGCCGCACTGTTTGCAGAGGATGGTCACGGCGTCGACCCAGGGACGATGCGGGGTGTGGCCCTCGAATTGTTCCCAGCCGGACACCGCGCGTTCGCGCAGTTCCTCTTTGCTGCCGATGACCTCGAAGGTGCCGCATTGTGGGCAGTCGTAGATGGGCAGGGCCAGGCCCCAGTAGCGCTTCTTGGAGATCATCCAGTCCTCCATGTTGCGCAGCCAGTCCAGTTCGCGCTCCAGTCCGAAGGCCGGAATCCAGGTGGCCTGGCGCACGACATCCATGATCTGGTAGCGCAGGTGCTCCATGGAGATGAACCATTCGTCGACCAGGCGGAAGATCAGCTCGGTCTTGCAGCGCCAGCAGATCGGGTAGCGGTGCTTGTAGTTCTGCGCGCGGTAGAGCAGGCCCTTTTGCGTCAGGTTGTCGGCCACCTGCTGTGCCACATCGGGCGCGTATTGCCCTGTGAGCCAGTCAAAGCCCTGGATGTAGATACCGAATTGGTCCACCGGCGCGACCACCGCCAGGCCAAACTCCTTTGAGAGACCGAAGTCCTCGCGACCGCAGCCCGGCGCGATATGCACGATGCCGGTGCCTTCGCTGGCGCTGACATCTTTCCAGGGTACGACGCTATGCACAACCTCCTGCTCCGCCGGGAGTTCATCAAATGGTCCCTGGAAGCGCCAGCCGACCATCTCGCGCCCCTTGAGGCGCTCGACGACGCGGACCTCGCCCTTGTCGCGCCCCTTGAGGGCTTTGAGCACCGATAGCCGGTCTTCGGCCAGGTAGTAGAAATCGCCGTCCTGCTCGACCTTCACATAGGCCAGCTCGGGATGTACCGCCGCCGCCACGTTGGCCGCCAGCGTCCAGGGCGTGGTGGTCCAGACCAGCAGGTACTCGCCGGGCCGGTCGAGCAGCGGCAGGCGCACATAGAGGCTCAGGTGGGTGGTTTCGCGGTAGTCCTCGGCCAGTGTCTCCATGTTTGAGATGCCGGTGGCGCAGCGCGGGCACCAGGTCATCACATCGACGCCCTTGTAGATCAGCCCCTGCTCCTGGCAGCGTTTGAGAAACGTCCAGATGGTGTAGTTGTTCTCATCCGAGAGCGTGTAGTAGTCGTTGCCCCAGTCCATCCAGTAGCCCAGGCGGATAGACTGCTCGCTGATGCGTTTGGCAAAGGTGAAGACGCGATCTTTGCATAATTGCACGAATTCGGCGATGCCGAACTCTTCGATCTCTTGCTTGTTCTTGAAGCCCAGCTCTTGCTCGACGTTGACCTCGACCCACAGTCCCTGGCAGTCGAAGCCGTTCTGGTAGCGTTGCTTGTAGCCCTGCATGGTCTTGTAGCGCTGATATAGGTCCTTGTAGGTGCGCCCCCAGGCATGATGCACGCCCATGGGATTGTTGGCGGTGATGGGACCATCCAGGAACGCGTATTGCTTGTCGCTGTGCTCGTTGCGATGCAGGTAGTGGTGCAGGACGTTCTGCTCGTCCCACCACTGCTGGATGGTGCGTTCCAGCGCGGGATAATCCACGCGATCCGCCGCCTGCACTGGCCGGAACACACTTGATTGTACAGACACACTGGCCTCCTCATTATGTATATAAGTACGCTTTGTGATGTGGGTGATGATGGTGCCATCCCGTAGCGCGTGGCTTGCCTCGCCGTCCTGCAACGACCAGGAC
>JALYTT010000100.1 GCA_030854145.1 Chloroflexota bacterium
ACTGCCTCCATTGGTTCCCATGTAAGGCGTTCACTTGCTTTTTCCTCATTCTTGGCTCATTTCACGGAACTTCTTCCTGAGTTCTGGTAGGTAGTCATTAGTCTAAACAAGAAAAAGAGCATGCTTGCGCTAAAAATGGTATCTGCCCTACTACTCATGGAAGACAATTGTCCATAGCCTGTTCATCAACCCCAAGGTGGGCAGGTGTCACCGTCTACAAAGGAGATACCCATGTTTGCAACTAAGTCCCGCGCCATCCGCTTTTGTCTCAGCCTCGCGCTGCTGACGATTATGACGCTCAGCGGATCTGCGCTCGCCTTCGCCGATGGTCCCGATGTCACCGCCACCATCACCGGCGGGAGCTTGACGGAGTCAACCACCGCGACACCAGCACCCAGCGCAACGCTGGCTGGTATCGATCAGGCAGTCACCTACGACATACCGATTACGCTAACGGATTTGACTGGTACCGGCACTGGCTGGAACCTGACCATCACATCCACCCAGTTCACCACCGGCGGCGGCACCCCGCATCTATTGGCCACCAGCGCCTCGCACATCACTGGAGTGACATCAGCCCATGTTGGTACAGATGGCTACACCGATCCAAGCAATCTCATTACCTATGCGCCATTGCTGGTTCCCGCAGCAGCTACAGCCCCGACTGCCGTGAAGTTTTTCAATGCGGACGTGAATACAGGCCGGGGGACATTCACCGTCACACCAACGGTTTCGATAGCTCTTCCTGCTAATACATTTGCAGGCAGCTATACCAGCACCGTCACGCTGGCGGTTGTGAGCGGGCCGTAACTGCGTTGTACCTGGTCATTCTGCAAGGGAGAGGGGATGGCGTACTTCACCTCTCCCTTTCCTCTGATAGCAGGCCTATGCCGGTGAGTGCCTACCTTCTGAACAAAGGGAAAGGAGGCGAGATGTCCCAACGCAGGTACACACCGATCCATGTCATTGTGGCCATAGTTACTATGTTTATGCTTGTGATGAGTAGTCGGCCAGAGTCGGCGCCGGGAATGATGGTGGCCCACGCCATTCCATGCGGGATCAACTGCCTGGATGTCACTAATGCGCCGACCGCCTCCGTAAGACTCAATGGCAGTGATCAGACGGTCTCCTACGCGCTGACGTTTAGCCTCGAAAATCAGAGCGCCCTGGGTTGGAATGTAACCATCACCTCGACGCAGTTCATCAGCGCCAGCCACGGACATACGCTGGCGCCCACTGCCTCAGCGATTACCGCCATGACGGCGGTATGCCAACCGTTGCAAACCTGCACAACGATGCCCACTAACGCAGTGACATATCCCGTCGCTGTGCCAGCAGACAATCCGGCGCCAACAGCCGTCAAATTTTACAATGCAGCAGCCGGCAGCGGTGAGGGCACCTTTGACATCTCGACGACGATCACGATCAGCATTCCCGCCAACGCCTATGCTGGCAGTTATAGCAGTACAATCACGCTCGCCTATGTGAGCGGGCCATAAAATGGGAAACAGCCGCTATCAAGATATAGAAAGATATATGTCATGCAGAATTCATGGTCTTTTTCACGCTCTGGACTGTTCCCGCGCTCAATTGTGGGAATGCTTATTATAGCCGTGCTCCTGGCAGGAGCTTTCAGCGCCTCGGTCGCGCGTGCGGACGGTGGCCAGCCTACTTTTGGTTTGCAACCCGTCCTCTACGACCCCTCCCAGCCAGCTACCAAATCGTACTTTATCTTCGATGCGCACCCAGGCACAATCCTGCACAATAGCATCCGCGTGACCAACAGGGGCACGGCAGCAGGCACCGTCAGCCTCTATGCCGTGGACTCAGCCACGGGTCAGACGAGTGGCACGGTCTATCTTTCACATGATGCTGTACAGCACGATGTAGGGGCCTGGATTACCTTAGGCATGCAGCATGTGACGCTGGCCCCAGGACAGAGCCAGGTGGTGCCCATGCAAGTGACTGTACCCGCAACCATGTGGCCAGGTCAGCATGTAGGCGGTATCGTCGCCGAGAGTATGGCGAGCGAAAAGCCTTCCAATAAGGGAACATTGCATATCCGTATACGCAATCTCACGATCCTCGCCGTCCAGGTCAACCTGCCAGGACCACAGGTTGAGGAATTGACGGCCACCGGTATCCAGGCCGGCGGCGCCAACAACTATCAAACACTGCTGGTCGGGCTACATAACAGCGGCACTACGATGCTCAAACCCTCTGGTAGCCTGCAAATCACCGATTCCCATCAGCAGCTCCTGCAAAATCAGGCTATAAAGCTAGATACTTTCCTGCCACATACAGCGATCGACTATCCAGTGTATGTGAAAGACCATGCCCTTGCAGCCGGCAATTACCGGGCTGCCCTCACCATGACATATGGCGAGGGACATGTGTTGAACTACACTACCACATTCACTATCACAGAGCAGCAAGTCGCGCAGGTCTTCAAGGCTCCTCCCCCTCTTCAGGCGCCAGCGGGTATGCAAAACTTCTTCGACACGCTGCCTCTCTGGTCGATCTTCGCCGGCGGCGGCCTCTTGCTCCTTGTAGTAGGCGGCATGATCTTCTGGGGCCGAAAGCGCTATGCTCTAGCCAGGACAGCACAAGCAAGTGGGGAAAGCCATAAGGACAAAACACCCCTGCTCACAGGACATTATACCTCCGTAAGGCGTTATACCCCCTCCCGCTTAGAGACGATTCACAAGGCGCATGCCAACGCATCTATTCCAAAATATCCGCCGAAGAGAGGCTATCATTGAGCAGGGGACACGCAACCAGTTGCACACTTCCCGAACTCAAGCTATACTAAGACACGAAGAGATAGCGCGTTATCAGGAGTGTGTCTGGCTATGAACCCATCGCAACTGAGCTTCGGTGTGGCCTTTGTCGCGGGCGTCTTGTCCTTTCTGTCGCCCTGTGTCCTGCCGCTGGTGCCGATCTACCTGGCGCAACTTGTGGGGGAGAGCATCTACGAGACCAGTGGAGCGCCGGCGCGCCTGGCCACGTTCCTGCACTCGGTGATGTTTGTGCTTGGCTTTACATGCGCGTTTGTGGCGCTGGGCGCAACGGCCAGCACGCTGGGCGGCTTCTTGCGGGCGCACCAGCTTGAACTGCGCGAGGTCGGCGGGGTCCTGCTGATGATCATCGGTCTGCACCTGGCAGGCATCCTCAAGCTGCCTCTATTCTACTGGCAGAAGCGCTTTGAATTTCGTCCTGCGCGGCCCAGCTATCCGGCCTCGCTGCTGATCGGCTTCATCTTCGCTATCGGCTGGACCCCCTGTGTCGGCCTGATCCTGGGCTCGATCCTTGGCCTGGCCGCCAACGCCGCCACCCTGCGCCAGGGAGTGCTGCTGCTGCTGGCCTACTCGCTGGGATTGGGACTGCCCTTTTTGCTGCTGGGACTGGGACTCAGCCAGGTGAGCAAGACATTGAAAAAACTCAAGCCGCACCTGGGGAAGATAGAGATGGCAACAGGCGTGATTATGATGCTGGCCGGAGTAGCGATTTTCTTTAACCTGCTTCCTTATCTGAACCACTATTTTAACCTGGGGATCAACGTCTAAGCCGGAAAAAGAACGGAAAGGAAACACAGCATATGGCCCAGCGACAGCAAGCGCTCACCCCGGTAAAGAGTCGGCAGATCTGGACACTGGCGCTGTGGGCTGTGTTCTATCTGGGGGCGCTGGCGGCGCTGGTGCTCTTGCCGGGAGGTTCGCTGCTGGAACACCTGCGCTGGCTGGATAGCGGCATCTGCGCGCAACTTCCCACGCATTCGTTCTACCCCGGCGGAGAACGCCTGCCACTCTGCGCGCGCAACACGGGGATCTACCTGGGCTTCAGCATCACATTGCTGACGCTGTACATCAGCGGGCGCGGGCGAACGCAACTGCTCCCACCCTGGCCTATCGTGATCCTCCTGGCATGCGGTGTGCTGGCGCTGGCGATCGATGGCGTGAACTCGTTCTTTGTGGATCTGGGTCTACCCCATCTCTACCAGCCGCATAACCTGCTCCGGCTGGCGACCGGCCTGCTGACCGGGCTGGCTATGGGTGCGCTGGTCCTGCCGCTGCTCAATCGCCAGTTCTGGCGCGAGTACAATGAGCAGCGCAGCATCGCCTCGTGGAGAGCATACCTGCTGCTCTTGCCAGCTATACTCTTAAGCTTCTTCGCGGTCGCATCGCAGAGTGCGGTGATCCTCTACCCTATCGCGCTCTTGAGCACAGCCGGAGTCCTCATAGCACTCACAAGCGTGAATCTCATCGCAGCAGTGGCGGTAGGCAAACGTGACCAGGCATTTGAGCGTTATCGCGAGATCGTACCATTCTTCAGTCTCGCCCTGGTCTTCGCTATCGGTGAACTTCTACTCCTGGCCCAACTCAAACTGGCCCTGCTGGGTGCGCTTGGAGTGTAGAAAGGGATGGCATGTCCATCCCTTTCCTATACATCCCTGTCTGCTGCTATATCTGCTCTAAGTTCCATCACTACCAGAGGATCGAGCTCAACCGGCTCCCCAACAGGCGAACGCGCGATACGCATCACGGCTTCACGCAGATGGCTGGGAGCCCGCTCGATGGTACAGCGTTCGTGGATCAGGCGTCTGAGGTATAAATCAAAACGGAAGCGACACTCACAATGTGAACAGTCCGAGAGATGCCGCTGCACTACCTCAACTTCCTCAACGCTGAGTTCCCGATCAAGATAGAGATGGAGACGAGCAACAGTCTCGATACAATTCATCATTTCTTTCTCCTCCTGCCAGGCTCGTCATAGCCTCTGTTCTTTTTAACATAATCCGAGGGACTTTCATTCCCACTCCTGCCAGGAGTACATTTCCGGTCCACCTCAAAAGATTAAACGAAATTCATACATATTCTTTCTTGGGTACCGTTCAATGAATGAATTATCTGTAATCGTATTTTATTGACATATATTGTTGTAACATGTATATTAATACATATGAGAAAGGATGTAGATATACAAGAAAATTTATGAAGCTGACTGCAATTTATAAAGTATAGATTAGCAGTGCTTCAATAAGGTATCTATCAATTTTAGTGAGTATATCCCATCAGCTCATGCTAAGGGGTAGTTGTAGGGCTGGTCATCCATGCTGACTCTCACAAGTTTAAGGTGGAATGCTACCCATGTGGTAACATCCATGTTTATATAGGCTTTTTTTATGAAAGAAAAACCGCACTTTTCACGTGCTCCTATCAGCACGCTTGAGAGATCGCCGTATCCACACATCAGCATCGTCATTCCTGTGCGCAATGAAGCGCGAAACCTGCATTATGTTTTGCCTCATATTCCTGTCATGGTGAGCGAAGTTATTCTTGTGGATGGGCATTCAACTGATAACACAATCGCGGTCGCCAGGCAACTCTTGCCCACTATTCGCGTGATAGAGCAGAGCGGCCATGGCAAGGGCGATGCGCTACGGCTAGGGTTTGCGGCTTGCACCGGGGACATCATTGTTACCTTAGATGCTGATGGCTCTGCTGATCCACGAGAGATACCGCATTTCGTTGAGGCGCTCAGGCGTGGCTACGACCTGGCAAAAGGGTCCCGCTTCATTCAGGGCGGTGGCAGCCAGGATATTACGCTGGTGCGCGGCCTGGGAAACGGCCTGTTGACCAGGTTCGTCAATATGCTGTTCTTCACACGATTCAGCGATCTATGCTATGGGTACAACGCCTTTTGGAGGCACTGCCTGGACTATGTATCCATTGATTGCAATGGCTTCGAAGTCGAAACCTTACTCAACTTGCGTATGCATAAAGCCAGGTTGAAGATTGTAGAGGTCGCTAGCTTTGAGTACTCACGCATTTATGGTCAAAGCAATTTACAAACCTTTCGCGATGGCTGGCGTGTACTCAAGACCATCATTAAAGAGCGCCTCTCTCCGACATCTCTCCCAGATCACCATCTTCATAAATTTGGCTATATGAATTCAGAGCAGGGAAGAGTACGAGATAGTCTTTCTAAGGAAGCGTAATAGGCTATGCAACGAACAAGCACCAGGATTCCTGTACTTATGTACCACAGTATTTCACAGGTGGATAATCCAAAATTCAAACAATTCGCTGTACCAGTGACAGCATTTGGCGAGCAGATGGCATATCTATCCCGGCATCACTATACACCTATGACAGTGACCCAATTGATGCAGGCACGATCAGAAGCGGGCCATAGCTTACCTGAACGGCCAGTTGTATTAACATTTGATGATGGCTACACCGATTTCCTTACCGCTGCCCTGCCGCTGCTGCAAAAGTATGGCTTTCCCGCGACACTGTATATAGCCACCGCCTTTATCAATGGCACAAGCGCGTGGTTACAGCGTGAAGGTGAGGCGGCGCGACCCATACTCACCTGGGAGCAATTGCGCGAGACGATCAGGTGCGGTATAGAGTGCGGCGCCCATAGTCATTCCCATCCACAGCTTGATATGTTGCCCTGCTCCCTGGCTCAAGGCGAGATCATGCTCAGTAAGCGGCTCTTAGAACGCCACCTGGGCCAGGAAATCTTCAGCTTTGCCTATCCCTACGGCTACTATAACGCTCAGCTCCACCTGTTGCTCCGGACAGCAGGATTTACATCGGCCTGCGCGGTTAAGCACCATATGTACACCGAGCGCAGCAACCCTTTCGCCCTCCCACGCCTCATGGTCACAGCGGATACGAATATCAGCAGGTTCGCCGCGCTGCTAACAGGAGCCAGTTCATCGCCGGGCGCGGCGGTCCATACGCTGTATGCCCGCGCTCGCACTCCTGTATGGCGCGTTGTCCGGCAGTGTTCGACCTTGGTCACGCACTATATCGATAACAGGAAGAGGAGACTCGTTCGATGACGGCTCCTGATGTTTCTGTGGTGATTTGCGCATATATCGAGGAACGCTGGCCTGATCTGGTGGCAGCGGTGGCATCTGCGCAGCGGCAAAGCAAACCAGTGCTTGAAATCATCGTGGTTATCGACCACAACGCGCCATTGCTCGCGCGCGCCCGCACACACCTGGCACACACGGTTGTCATAGAAAATAGCCAGCCGCAGGGATTATCGGGGGCACGCAACAGCGGTATAGCCAGAGCACGAGGAGCTTTCATCGCTTTCCTCGACGATGATGCAGTCGCTGAACCAGACTGGCTGGAGCGTTTAGGTGCCTGCTGCGATGCGCCCTATGTGATGGGCGCGGGAGGCACCGTCCAGCCGCTATGGGCAAGCAAACGGCCCGCGTGGTTTCCGCAGGAATTCTACTGGGTAATTGGCTGCACCTACCAGACTCTGTCCAAACATCCACAGAGAGTACGCAACCTGTACGGCGGGTGTACCTGCATGAGCTGCGAAGTGTTTCAGGCGGTAGGGGGCTTCAAAAACGGCATTGGGCGTGTTGGTACCCATCCCCTGGGAGGCGAGGAGACAGAATTATGCATTCGCGCAGCACAACACTGGCCCCACAGAATCTTCCTCTGTGAGCCGCGCGCCAGGATTCACCATCGCATCCCACCTCAGCGCGCCAGTTGGCGCTACTTTCGAGCACGCTGCTTCGCGGAGGGCCTCTCCAAGGCCATGATCGCCAGGGTGGTAGGCAGTAAAGATGCGCTGGCAACCGAACGTAGCTATACCTTGCACACACTACCGGCGGGCATCCTGCGTGGCGTTGCAGACGCCCTCTTGCGTTTCGACCTGGCGGGCTTTTTACGCGCCGGCGCCATCATCACAGGGTTCGCCATCACAGCAGCGGGCTATGTGGTAGGCAGCCTTTCCACACATGCTAACAAGGGGCAAACACGTCTGTGAAAATACTATGCCGGTGGCTCAAAGCGAATAGTGTGATGTTAACAAATGCCGGATCACTGATCGCGGCGACGCTGGTCACATCACTTCTTGGCTTTGTCTACTGGTGGGTAGCGGCCCGGCACTTCACTCCAGAGGATATAGGCATGGCCTCCGCCTCGCTCTCAGTTATGGCGCTGCTGGGGAATTTCTGTATCCTGGGATTAGGCACGCTATTGATTACCGAATTAGCGCGCCAGCCAGGACGGGAAGGCTCGCTGATAAGCACCGCGCTACTGGTGGTTGGGACTGTGGCGGGATGCGCCGGGTGTCTATTTGCGATCATCGCGCCCTCTATCTCGCTTGACCTCACGCCTCTGGGAGTCAATCTCCCACACATACTCGTATTTGGCGTAGGAGTCAGCCTCACCGCGATGACCATGGTCCTTGACCAGGCTCTGATTGGCCTCCTGCGCGGCGAGTTGCAACTGTGGCGCAATACGCTCTTCGCTAGCGCCAAGCTCGTGATCCTCTTCTTAGGAAGCTTGTGGCTTGTCAGGCGCCAGGGAACGACAATCTACGCGACATGGGCTACCGGCAATATCATCTCCCTGGGGGCCCTGGCTGTCTATACGCTGTTCAAGCAGGGCTGGCGAGGCAGAAACTATCTACCGCAATGGGGACTGGTGCGCAAGCTCGGGCGCGCCGCTCTCCAGCACCACCTGCTCAATCTGACGCTCCAGGCGCCGACGCTCATGCTGCCGGTACTTGTTACTATCTTGCTTTCGGCGCGCATGAATGCCTGGTTCTATGTATCGTGGATGATTGCAAGTTTTGTGTTCCTGATCCCCAACGCCCTTACCACGGTCCTGCACGCGATGAACTCCGCCACGCCCGCGCTGTTGGCGCACAAAGCACGCATGACCATCAGCCTGGCATTCGGCACAAGCGTGCTCGCAATCTGCACATTACAGGTTATAGCACAGCAGGCACTGAGTTTATTTGGCAGTGTCTACGCGGTGCAGGCGACCGGGAATCTGCATATCCTGTTGCTGGCCGCCTTCCCACTCATTATCAGAACTCATTATATATCGATATGTCGCATCCAGGATAGAATAGCGCCCGCCATGCTGGGCATGCTTCCTGGTACCCTGCTCGAATTGCTAGCAGCGGCGCTCGGCGGCTATCTCGGAGGCTTATCCGGCCTAAGTACTGGCTGGGTCATGGCCATATACGTGGAGTCACTCTTCATGCTGCGCACCGTCTGGAAGGCTACCCAATCCACAGCAAGCCCTTCACTGCCAACAAGCGCGGAAGCGGCCTGGCTGCTGGAGACACCCCCGTTTTCTGCCGGTCCAGAGATGATCTGGCTGCTGGAGACATCCCCCCTGCCTGCCATCTGGTTAGATAGCAGGCAGCGAGATAGCAGGAACGACCACCAGCAGGGCATGCAACGGCGCAAGAGTAGTTACGGCACACAACGGCGTCTCAAGCCTCCACGGTTAGTGCGCTACAGCCCATACGCGGGCGATGCATATATAGCAGACAAAAAAGAGGCATAATTTCATGGCTGAAGAAATACATAGACTGAAAATACTGATGGTGACGCCACGCTACTTTCCCTACATGGGGGGCATCGAAACGCATGTCCACGAAGTCGGGCGGCGGCTGGCGCGTCATGGGGCCGATATTACGCTACTGACAACCATGCCGTATGGTTTTCCCACACCGCCCCACAGGCGCGACAATCTTGAAGGCATGCGTATCATCCGTGTTCAGGCGTGGCCTCGACAGCGAGACTATTATTTCGCCCCGGAGATCTATACCACGATCACGCGTGGCACGTGGGACCTCATCCATTGCCAGGGATGCCATACCTGTGTGCCGCCAATGGCTATGCTCGCGGCCAACAAAGCCAGCATTCCCTACGTTGTCACATTTCACACGGGGGGCCACTCGTCGCGCCTCCGCAGCAGCATACGCGGCATGCAATGGCGGCTGCTTCGTCCCCTGCTGGCGAACGCCTCAAGGTTGATTGGCGTATCACGCTTCGAGGCCAACTATTTTCGCGATACGCTCCATCTTCCAGCGCAACAATTCTCCGTCATCTCCAATGGAGCGACGTTACCAGACATCCCAGCGCCTCCCCAGAGAGCGGAGGCGACCCGCACGATCATCTCAGTGGGGCGGCTGGAGCGCTACAAAGGACACCAGCGCATCATTAGCGCTTTTCCAAAGATTCGCGAGCGCTACCCTGAGGCGCGGCTCCTGATCTTAGGGACCGGTCCATACGAAGCCAGCTTACGCGCGCTGGCGCGGCGCGCCGGAATTGCTGAATCCATGGAGATCCGCGCCATTGCGGCCGGTAACCGTCAGGAGATGGCTGAAACACTGGCGCAGGCAGCGCTCGTGGTATTGCTCAGCGAATATGAGGCGCATCCGATAGCCGTCATGGAGGCGCTGGCCCTGCAACGCCCGGTATTGGTCACGGATACATCGGGCCTGCGGGAGCTAGCGGAGCAAGGACTTGTGCGGGCGCTGGCCCTGGATAGCACCCCCCAGGAGATCGCACAGGCGGCCCTCCAGCTTATTGAGGCGCCCCCCCGACCTCAAACACAGCTCGCTTTGCCTACCTGGGACGATTGTACCAGGCAGGTGGAGACGATCTATAGCATGGTTACCAGGAGGGAGCGATGCGCATCTTAATGCTGGCGCAATTCTACCCACCAATCATCGGTGGAGAAGAGCGGCATGTACGCAACCTCAGCATCGAACTGGCGGCACGTGGTCACCATGTAGCCGTCGCGACACTCTGGCACGAGGGCCTGGCAGAGGTTGAGGTCGAGCAGGGCGTGCATATCTATCGCGTACGCGGGTCGATGCAGCGCATAGCGCGCCTTTTTAGCGAAAAAGGGCGGCAGCATGCACCGCCCTTCCTCGATCCGGAAGTGTTATGGGCGCTACGCGACATCATCAAGCGCGAACGACCCATGATCATTCACGCGCACAACTGGATCGTCCACTCTTTTCTGCCGCTCAAAGCCTGGAGCAAGGCCAAACTCGTTGTCACCCTCCATGATTACAGCCTCGTCTGCGCCATCAAGAGGCTGATGTATCAAAACATGGTATGCACAGGTCCCCGTCCCTCGAAATGCCTGGCCTGCGCCAGCGCGCATTATGGACGCGCCAAGGGTAGCGCAACGACGCTGGGTACTGCCTTCTCGCGCGCACTGGAGCAGACAGCGGTGGATATGTTCCTCCCGGTAAGCCAGGCAGTCGCCGAAGGCACACAACTGGCTAAACACAGGCTTGCGTACCGGGTCATACCGAACTTCGTCCCAGATACGCTGGAGACAGAGGATGATGCCACACATCCCCTTCTAGAGCAGCTTCCCCAGGAAAACTACCTGCTTTTCGTGGGCGACATTGTGCGCGATAAGGGCGTGGAAGTGCTATTTGAGGCCTATAGCGAGATGCACAACGCTCTGCCGCTTGTCCTTATAGGGCGGCCAGGCGAACGTCTTTCCATAGATACACCTCAAAATACCGTGAATTTACGAAGTTGGCCTCATGAAGCCGTCATGGGCGCATGGCGTCGCTGTACTATCGGATTGGTCCCTTCTATATGGCCTGATCCCTGCCCGACCGTCGCTATGGAGGCCATGACTATGGGCCGGCCGGTGATCGCTTCACGCATCGGTGGATTGGTAGATATCATTAGCGATGCTCAAACGGGCCTGCTGGTGGCGCCAGGCGACCCACGCGCCCTGCGGGCAGCCATCCAATGCTTACTGGATGATCCGGCGCGCAGAGAGCATATGGGCTGCATGGCAAAACACAGAGTCGCTGAATTCCAGGCACGGACGGTCGTGCCGCGTATCGAGCAGGTCTATGAGGAGGTGTGGCACTCATGAAGCTCAGCATCTCTCAACTCTCTCCTCCCTATAATAAGCTTCCGTTATGGATACAGCATCTTCTCAACACTATACTTCAGCGAGCACAGGATACATACCCGGAGCAGTACAGCGCCAGCAGCCAGTCAGCAGCCAGAGTCCGGTCTCTCACCTGGCGCTGGTTGCCGCTCCTGGCGCTGACACAGGCGCTGGGGATGCTCTTCGTGGCCTATGCTTTCACACGTTCACGCTCTGGAGGCTCAGACCTGACGCCTTTTTTCCTGGCAGGTGTGCTGCTCATTTTTATACCAACCGCCGCGCGGCTGCTTACACCAGCAGCCGCGCGCTCTGAACGCATCGCGCTCCTCTGCCTCGCCGGATTGAACTACTACCTGGTAAAGGTGCTTACCAGCCCGCTCTCCTTTGCCTTTTTCGACGAATTTTTACACTGGCGTACCGCGGATGATATCGCCAGCAGCCAGCACCTCTTTCACACCAATACCCTGCTTCCGGTCAGTCCCTACTATCCTGGACTTGAAATCGTAACCAATGCCTTGAGCACCCTCAGCGGCCTGAACAGCTTCTATTCAGGACTGATCATCATTGGGATGGCGCGTCTCATGATGATAGGAGCGCTCTTCCTGCTAAATGAGCATCTGCTCAGGTCGCCCCGCGCGGCAGGGATCGCCACGCTGATTTACATGGCCAACCCCCATTTTCTGCTATTCGACGCGCAATACGGCTATGAATCGTTAGCCCTCCCGCTGATGACATGTGCGCTGGTGATCATGGCGCCCCAGCAAAGCATCGCGGCCCGCCTGGCGCGTCTGGAGCCTCTCGTGCCATTTGTGAAGTTTTCAGCGCTGCACCGTAGAGGATTGAACAGCCGGCTGCGCTGGATGACACTGGCAACCTGGATCATTGTAAGCGCGGTCGTTCTGACGCACCATGTCACCGACTTTTTCTTCGATGGACTGCTTATCGCCTGGCTGGTAATGTGTGCCTGTATGCGCCCTACGCCCCTGCGGCGCACGCGCCTGGCATGGACGGCGCTGTTCGCATTGGGCGCATCCATGATCAGTAGCGTATGGATTGGCAATCCGGTTGTGGCATACCTCTCCGCGTTTTTCGGAGAGGCGCTGCAAGAGCTTGGACAGGTACTGACCAATACTGGACCGGCCCGGCAGCTCTTCGTCACGTACTCCGGCCCACCCACACCTCTATGGGAGCGCATCATCACAACCTCATCCACAGGCATGCTTCTGCTCTGCCTCCCCTTCGGTCTGCTCTGTCTCTGGCAGCGGTACCGTTCTCATGCCCTCTGCACTACCTTTGGACTCATCGCGCTCTGCTACCCGCTCAGCCAAGTCTTTCGCTTTACCGACACCGGCGCCGAACTGACAGACCGCGCGGCCGCGTTTCTCTTTATCCCGCTGGCTACCACCCTGGCAATCTTCATCGTCCAGTTCTGGCCCCTCCAGCAGTTAAGTCGAATGAAAATGCTGGTGATCACTGCCGCGCTGACAGTGCTATTTCTGGGTGGCACACTTCTCGGCACAGGCCCTGCTTCTGCGCTCTTACCAGGGCCCTATGAAGCCATCGCCGACTCACGTTCTATCGAACCTGAAGGCATACAGGCAGCGCTCTGGGCGCATGGATACCTGGCGGCCGGCAATCGTATCGCCACCGATCGCATCAATCAAATCTTGATGGGTACCTACGGGGATCAATATATCGTGAGCACAACCCAGGATAAGATAGATGTATCGCCCGTTTTCTTATCGGCTCGTCTTTCCCCCGACGACATCGCCATCCTGCGACAGGGGGCCATACACTATCTTGTCGTTGATCTACGCCTGACCCAATCACTGCCGGTATTAGGCTTTTACTATGAGCAAGGAGAGCCCGAAGGCCTGCACCACAGCACCCCTATCAGTGTGCAAGACCTGGCAAAATTTAGCACGCTGCCAGGCATCAATAGAGTGTTTGACAGCGGAGATATCGTGATCTATGATGTAGGAGGATTCATCCATGCGCCTGAAAAATCTTGACCTGCTTGTAGCAATGGGTATCGCGGCAGCGAATGTGGTCTGGGCGCTGCTTCCCGCTCGTATCCCTGGGGTAGGCATCGGGCTTGCACTACCTCTGGTCCTCATATTACCTGGCTATACGCTGAACGAAGTGCTGTTTCATGGCCGATCTTCTGATATTTTTCAGCGCCTGCTTTTTAGTGCCGGGTTGAGTGTAGCCGTTGATATCGTCACTGGCTTCATGCTCAACCTGTTGCCTACCGGCTTACAGGCGCCCTCATGGGCGGTAGCGCTCAGCCTCTTCACGACGATTTTTTCGCTCCTGGCCGCACGCCTGCGCCAGAAAAGCTCTCGGCCCAGGACAGCACGACCCTGGCCGCGCGTTGCCATTCATGCATATATCCTGTTTGGACTGGCTATTGCTGTAACCATCTTCTCTCTCCAGTATGCTGCTGCCGGGGTCAGTCAGCAGCCGCATCCGGGCTTTACACAGTTGTGGATGCTCCCGGCACCCCGGACAGGCAGCACCTGCACCGTCAGCCTGGGGATACGCAGTTTTGAAGCCGCCCCCGTCACCTATAGCATCACCATAACCGCCAATGGCACACCAATCTCTCGCTGGTCGCCTATCGTGCTGGCTCCACAACAAGCATGGGAGCACGTAGTCCCTGTAATGCTACACACCGAAGGTGAGATCTACCTGCAAGCACAGCTTTACCGGTTAGATGCGCGGGAAAGTGTCTACCGGAAGACCAACCTGCTTCTGCACCCGCTGGCCAGGGGCAACGATGGCAGGGTGCAACCCTGTGGAACATAGCAACGCCTCTGCCTCTTGCTGGCGAACGGAGTTATCCCGCGGGAGACACCTTTGAATAGAGACTCACGACACCTGATAACGAATACCCCTTCACACGATACCATACGGAGCCTGAGGGCCTGGTTCTATCAGTCCAGGGGGTAGTATTATCGGTCGCACACTGATTGCAGACCACGGTCCATGGTCCAGTGGCACCCACTACAGAGCGTTCCACGGTATAGATATACGCGCCGGCAACTCCACGCCACGCAATGCGCTTTCCGCTTACAGATGTGATAGCAGGCGCATCAGGAAGGACCATGGCCGGGACTGAGAGGCTACGCATAGCATAGGCATGAGCAGTCAGGAGGGTGACGCGAGTACGCATCTGGGGCGTATCACCCGGATAATGTAAGGTGTAGTGTTCATTGTGAGGCACAAAGCCATAGCTATCGTCATGAGGGAACAGCGACCAGTAGAGATCACCGGCGGCGGCGCTGTGCTCTATCGCAGGCAAGAAAAGGCCGAGCGCATCGCCGCCGCTGGTGTTCCAATCATACTCATCGGCAATAAAGACCTTGTTGGCCGCCTGCGCCTGGCTCACCTCCGTTTGAAACGCGGAAATAGTGGGAGGATAGTAGTGTCCAGAAAAGATATCAAGCTCATTGATGTGCAGATCGGGCAAGAAGTTTGCCGTATCAGAGGGCTGCTCATAATTTCCATCTACCAGCAGGTGATGGGTATCCAGACCCTTGATATACGTGGCGATCTTCTGTACCCAATTAGAGGGCGCCGATAATTCGTTGCCAGTCTCCCAGGCCAGGATCGTCGGGTCATCTTTGTAGGCAACGCCGTTATACCTGTTCACGTGGTTCAAGATGACACTGATATAGGCTTCGAAATCACCGATCACCTGGGGGTCAGAATAAAACAGCTTCTCATTAGAAAGACCGCGCCAGGTAGTAAAGGTATGTTTGCCGCCATGGTAATAGTGCCAGTTATCTACGAGTGGAATAATCAATCTGATGTGATGCACGCGTGCGCACGCGATGGCATAGTCGATGGATTGCAGGGCAAGCTGGTTAAACACACCCAGGCGCGGTTCGACGCAGATAGTACACCCAACCGATATACCCAGGGTATGACTGCGCACGACGGTGGCGCCCATTATCTCGGCAGTTGCCAGGGCATCATCGACTCTAAAATGACTGGGGTACGCGTTGCCGTTATCTGTCTCCTGCATCCCCAGCCAATAAATATTGGGACCCGAGAAACGAAATTGTTTGCCAGCGAGCATCAAGGAGCTTCCTGAGCGTGTGACAAAGAAGGAAGCGGTCTGAGTGGCAGATTTATTGCTTATTTTAGACGGTGCAATCTCAAGTTTCGCCACCAGAAACCAGGTGACTATGAGGAGGAAGATCAGGCCAAGAGCGATAGGGGCATAGCGGCGCATATATCTATGTTTTAACATTTTGATCTCCTTGATCCACTCCCGTGACTATATCAACTTATTTAAGGCTACCAAGCTTTCGACGATAACCCTGCCACTTCCATAATAAAGGAGTTCTCCAAGCACTGCAATACCCTTCGTAGCTGCGCGATTGATCGCGCATGGCAACCATAC
>JALYTT010000101.1 GCA_030854145.1 Chloroflexota bacterium
GTATATGATGGGCCTGCAACTTGATCCACCCCCGACAGCGCCTGCCGACGCATAACAAAAATAGAGATCGCCCCAGGCGGAGTAATTTGTACACACCCACAGGACTACGATATGATTAGATGAAAGGACATCACAACCAAAGGAGGATATTTTTTTGGGAACCTACACCATCACAGTCCTGGCGGGAGATGGCATCGGCCCGGAAGTCACCGAGCAGGCCTTGCGGGTACTCCAGGCGATCGGCGAGCGCTATGGGCATACATTCAAGACGCAACGGGCACTCGTGGGCGTCGCTGCCATCGAGGCCGAGGGCGATGCTATCTCTGACGCCACCATGGAACTGTGCCAGGGGAGCGATGCCGTGCTATTTGGCGCCGTCGGCGGCTCAGCGCGCTATGAGGGGCCGAACTCGAAGATCCAGCCGGAGCGCGCCCTGTTCCGCCTGCGCAAAGAGCTGGCCCTTTTCGCCAACTTGCGCCCGGTGCGACCATTCGAGGCGCTACTCAACGCCTCCACAATCAAAGCAGAGGTCTTGCAAGGCACAGATATGCTGGTAGTGCGTGAATTGACGGGTGGGATCTATTACGGCAAACCCAGCGAGATCCGCGAGACGCCGCAGGGGAGCGAGGCCATTGATACGCTGATCTACACGGAGGCCGAAATCGAGCGCATCGTGCGCACGGCCTTTGACCTGGCGCGCGACCGGCGAAAAAAGGTTACCTCGGTTGATAAGGCCAACGTCCTGAGTTCGTCGCGACTCTGGCGGCGCACAGCCGAGCGCATCGCCGCCGACTACCCCGACATAGCATTCGAACACCTGCTGGTCGATGCTTGCGCCATGCACCTGATCCGGCGACCAGCGAGCTTCGATGTGATCGTCACCGAGAATATGTTTGGCGACATCCTGACCGACGAGGCCTCGATGCTGGCCGGTTCTATGGGCATGCTGCCATCGGCCAGTCTGGGCACGCGGCGCACGGCGCATGGCCTGCTGGGACTGTACGAGCCTATTCACGGCTCGGCCCCCGATATCGCCGGCCAGGGGAAGGCCAACCCCATCGCCGCGATCATGTCCGCGGCGATGCTGCTACAGTATTCGCTGGGTCTCAAACAGGAGGCCAGCGCCATTGAGGCGGCGGTTGAGCGCGTCATCGCGGGCGGGTATCGCACGGAGGACCTGCGCGAAGCGGAGAAAAAGGTCGTGGGAACGCAGGAGATGGGCCGGCTGATCGTGGAGGCGCTGGCGTAGTCTTCGGTTAGCCCATCATGGGTTTCGGGCAGGGGCCTAGCTCGCGCAGTCTGCGCTGTGTCTCGGCAAGCTGCTGTGCCAGTGCTGTCTGATCAGCAGGCTCCTGCTGCACATTCGGTGAGGGCGCTAGTTTGGCTTCTAGCGCCCTCACTTCCATCGTGAGCTTCTGATATTGCACATGCCAGCGTGTCACCGCGCGTTCAACACCCATAGCACACTCCCGCACTGACTAGCGTTAGACGGTTGCGCCGTAGACAAGCGAATTGAGCGTGGTAATCAATTCCTCATCCTGGTACGGCTTCACAATATAGGCGCTGGCTCCAAGTTGCATCGCGCGCTGCTGGTGCTTGGCGGCGGCGCGCGAGGTCAGCACAACCAGGGGCAGAGTGCGATACTGCTCCTGGGCGCGAACCGTGGCCATCAGTTCATAGCCATCCATGCGCGGCATCTCGATATCGAGCAAGACCGCGGCCGGCGTCTCGTGGGTAATCATCTCAAGGGCCTCGACACCGTCGCGCGCCATCTGTACCTCCCACGCATGCTGTTTGAGCATATTGCTGACCACGCGGCGCACGCTCGGACTATCGTCCACAACGAGCACATGCTTGCCGTGTTCCTGTTTGGTAGGCGCGGCAGGCATTGCTGGCGGCCGGGCGGCTGTAGAGACGGTTCCATGCGTATCACCCGGAACGCTGGCCATTGGACGGGTGGGCTGTACCGGTGGCACCAGGACACCTTCGCGATAGGAGGTGATAGTGCCAGCCGCGCTAGTTAGCGAGCGTGGCTGTGTAGCAAGCAACTCGGGTAGTTCAAGGATCAACACAACACGTCCATTACCAAGGACAGTCCCACCAGCAATGCCCTGCACATGGCGCAGATGTGGACCGAGGTTCTTCATCACCACATCCATCTTTCCCCTGATGTCATCGACTACCAACGCGACCCTGTGGCGGCCGGTATTGATCAGCAACAGCGGGGCTTTGGCATCGATGGGGCTGACCGGCAGTTTCAGAAGCTGAGCCAGCGGGGTGAGTGGGTAGAGATCATTCTGCACCTGCACGGCAGGTCGTCCGCCAAAGGTCGATTGCTTGAAGTTATCCAGGCGACCGATGGACTCAACCACCACTGTCGGAATGGCAAACTGCTGGCTCGCGGCCCGCACCATCATGGCCCCCTGGATCGCCAGGCTGGTGGGGAACTTCATAGTGAACGCCGTACCCAGCCCTGGCGTTGAATCAACTTCCAGTGCCCCTCTGAGGCGCGCGACGCTATCGCGCACCACGTCCAGGCCAACGCCGCGCCCGCTCTCCTCACTGAGCACCTCAGATGTAGAGAAGCCTGGGCGGAAGATCAGATCGATCACGTCATTGGGGCTGAGGGTCTGATCAGCCCGGATCAAGCCGCGAGTAATAGCTTCGTGGCGTATACGATCCGGGTCGAGGCCAGCGCCATCGTCACGTACCGTGATAACCACCTGGTTGCCTTCGTAAGCCGCTGACAATTTAATCTGTCCGGTCGGCGATTTGCCCTTCTGTACGCGCATCTGCGGCGACTCAATCGCGTGGTTCACAGCATTACGCATCAAATGCAGCAAAGGACCGGCAATCTCCTCATAGACGGTACGATCGACCTCGGTCGCTTCCCCCTCCGCCAGGAAGTCGATCTCCTTATGCTGTTTGAGGGCTACCGAACGCACGGTGCGATAGAGGCGCGGGATCATCGACGAGAGTGGGACCAGACGAGCCTTCATCAGGCGATCCTGGAAAGTGCCGTTCAAGCGGCTCTCGCGGGCGAAGATGCCTTCACACTCGCGGATGATGGCCTCCATCTCGCTACTGAGCGTCGTCATATCGGAGATACCTTCGCTCAAGCCGCGAGCCATCTGGTGGAACTCGGTGTAGCGATCAAGTTCCAGTTCATCGAATTCTGCCAGGTGGGACGGTTCAGAGCGATTCAGGAGATTCTTATTATTGTTAGCCAACGCGGCGCTGAGAGCCTGGCTACCATTTCCGGGCATCACCTGGATCGAGTGGCCACTGGGGAGCGTTGCCGCCTCAAAGCGGCTCTCCAGCTTCTGGCCTACATCGCGCAGGCGATTACTGCTCACACCGACATCACCGACAAGCCGGACGAGGCGCTGGACACGCTCTTCAAGCACGCTGCGGTTCACGAGCAGTTCGCCAAAGAGATTCACCAGTTCGTCTAATTTCTGCAGGCGCACGCGCACACTGAGGTCGCCGCGCGCAACGCGTTGCGCCGCTGTTTCGCCGGGTTGGGCATCAGCCACAGTCCCGGCAACTGTCGCAGCATCGGTAAGATCAATGTCTGCGTCAAGCTCTTCCTCAGCAGCCAGAGGGGAGACCCCCTGCACACCCAGCAGATCAATATAGCGGTTGCGCAGTGTTTGCAGTATCTCCTCAACACTACCGCCCTCGTCGTCCCGGTTATTAATCAGGCGATCCAGGATTTCAGCGGTGTCCAGGATAATGCTGAGTACAGGAGGCGTAATCGAGATGGCACCCTCCATGATGCTATCGAGCAGGTCCTCCGAAACGTGGCAGACCTCGGCAATCGCCCGGAAGCCCATCATGCCGGCCGCGCCCTTCAAAGTATGGGTCGCGCGGCGGATACCCTGCAAGAGATCGCGGTCATTGGGCGATTTCTCAAGGGCAGCCACGCGGATACTGATGGTTTGCAGGTGCTCCTCGGCCTCCAGGCGGAAGATTTCAGCCGCCTCCTCACCAAAGTCGCCCATGTCCAGCGGCGAGCGTGAGCGTGCCGGGGCCGCAGCCGTAGGATAATTCGGCTCTGATGCCTGAGGCACAGACACCGAGCTGAACTGCGGCAAGGCAACATCTACTATCTGGCCTGCCATGCCGACCATGCTATCGGGAGGAGGCAGTGTAGAGGGCATGGCTGATTGCGCTGGTGCAGCCATACCCGTTGATAGGGCGCCGCTGGTAATCTGTGCCAGGAACTCGCGGCGCACCTGGATCTCCACATCATTGCGCAGGCGCATCTCCAGCTCCTGGTACGTCTCCCCTTGCCCAAAGCCAATAATCTTTTCCTGGAGTTGCTGTTTGGCCTCGAATTCTTTGCGCACCTCTTCGCGGATCTGCTGCTCTAATTCCATGCGTGCCGCGAGTGTGCTGGGCCGGTTTTCATATTCGCGTTGTAGATCTTCGCGTACCTTCGCTTCAACCTCGGCACGCAAAGAAGAATAATCGCCCCGGCGCTCAAAAGTCACACTCTCGCGCACATTCTCGGCATCACGCGCGGCCTGGGTCTCCCAGGGCGTCCAGCCCGCTTCCTGTGCGGGCCTGTAAGCGGAGGCAGCCTCGCTCTGCAAGCGCTGGAAAACTTCGCCGCATGACTCTACGGAGGACTTCAACTGTGCCAGGATCGCCCCCATCTGCTCATCTGTTACCTCTACGCCACCCGTGATGCGCGCCAGCAGATCGAGGATCTTCTTCAGTTTGCTATTGGCCACCCACATCACAGAAAGCGGGAGATAGCGCCGCACCTGTTCGGGACTATTGCGCAGGTTCAGACCCATTGCCTGGCCGGCCCAGTCCTCCATACGATCGAGCGCATCCCGAGAGCCATCAAGGAACCCACGAAACTCCGCTCGCTGCAATTCGATGACATTTACTGCCAGACGTAACTGCGAGACGGTATTCTTTAGAGATGTGACCTGATCCTCTAAAGACCGTGTCTCTTCGTGCAGATCATCATAGACCCGCGAGAATGGAGCGGGCAGGTCCGGTTGCTCTCGTTCATGAGCCTGGTAGGCCAGATTCGCATAGTCATGATTATCAGTATCCGGTACAGCAGCAACGTCAGCAGGGGATCTGACCGGCAGCACGGAAACAGGTTCTTGAGGTGCGGCCTCTAAGATCAGGGACGTTGCCGGTTCCATCTCATCTTTCCCAGATATAACTGGCGCGGCATCCACGAGAGCGGGACTCTCCTCTACCGGCATATCCATGACTGGAAGAGCGGAATATTCCGTCAACGGAGCCGTATACGCGGGAACATTCCTGGTTGTGGCGACCAGCATATCCAGCGCGCTCGGTGGGGGGAACTGCGGAGCGGGGGGGGCTGGAACATCAGGTTGAAGGGCAAACGCCGTAGGTTCTGCGAAATGCGAAACCGGCACGGGATCCTCAGGCCAATCGATTTCCTGCCCCTCTGCCACTGATGGTGTACGGAAAGATGCCAGCATTTCATCGAATGACGAGATCGATGGCTCAAAGGTGGGAACTTGCTGCATTGCGGATGCAGTCTGTGCTTGAGGCACCTGCGCCTGCTCCTGGACAACCGCTCTGTGGTATCCTGACGCCCCTCGCGTATCGGCCATCAGGCGATACTGAGTATAATCGGCGTCGTCCTGCGCCATAATAGCTTCCTGATCGATGTTGCCACGAATGCCATCGACAAGCTGGTGTAACCGACCCAGAGAGCGTTGCAAGAGGCCCAGGGTTGGAGCATCCATGGGTGTCACCCCATCAAGGGCATCACCCAGGATATCCTCCATCCCATGGGCTACATGAGACAGACCCGGAAAATCCATCATTGAGGCAGAACCGCCAATGGTATGCGTGCGGCGGTAGGTCTCCTCAAGAGCCTCCATGTCGTCAGGTGACTGCGCCAGACGCTCAAGGTTTGTCTCGATTTCCGGCAAATAGCTATTCACCTCTTCGATAAACGAATCGAGAACTGACAGTTTATCAAATGTATTCGACATGCTGCACGCACCCACTTATTCTAGCTTGGTGTTTCGACGGATGCCCAAATCGAAACATAAAACACAGTTCTCTATCTATTGACCGAATTGCCCATTATTGGGAAAAGGCACCTGGTCCTGGTTCGTCCCTGGCTGGCTCTGCTGGTGGTCCGGTCTGCGCTGGCGAGTTTGGGGCGCTTGCCCTGGCTGCGGCGGCTGACCAAAACCCTGCTGTTGTCCAGGCGGAAGCTGATTAGCAGGGGGATAAAACGACTGTCCCTGGCCGCCAAAGGCTGGAGCATTACCAAATGGCGCTTGACCGCCAAAGTCCTGCTGACCACCAAACCCTGGCTGCTGAGCACCCCTGAAGCTATCGCCATCGCCATACGGCGCTGGTCCACCAAAGTACTGACCACCAGAGTCCTGCTGATTGCCAAACCCTGGCTGCTGGTTTCCATACTGCTGCTGCTGTTGGTTGCCAAACCCTGGCTGCTGCTGGTTACCGTACTGCTGCTGCTGGTTTCCGTTACCATACGGTTGTTGCTGGTTTCCATACTGTTGCTGGTTTCCATACTGCTGCTGGTTTCCATACGGTTGTTGCTGTCCACCATACGATGACTGTTGGTTCCCAAATGACGGCTGCTGGTTGCCAAAGTCTTGCTGACCACCGAATGGTGGTCCGCCAAAGCCCGGCTGGTTCCCAAATGACGGTTGAGCACCCACACCGTTCATATCGCCGAAGCCTTGCTGACCGCCAAAGCCAGCGAAGTCCTGCTGATTATTGAAGGAGAACTGTCCCTGGCCCGCGCGCGACGACAAGGCTACCAGCGAATCGGCATTTTCGGGTTCAGGCAATGGCGGGAAATTGCCGGAGAAGCCCTGACCCCACGAATTCTCGACGCCCGACCCCATAGTAGCGAAGAACTGGTCCGGGTTCCCGGCGGGCAACGCGGGAACCATACCAGCGCCAGAGACATTGCCAAGCGAGTCCTGCACGCGGTCAGGGAGACGGAACGTCGAGACCGAAGCGCGCAACTGGTCGGAAAGCTCAGCCAGGTAGCTCACGCTTGCCGCCGCCTCTTGCGTACCGGCATTCGTCTGGCGTGTAATCTCAGATATCTGGTTCATCGCCACAGCTACCGCTTCAGAGACGCTTGTCTGCTCATTAGCGGCGCGCGCGATATTCTCAATCATCTGCGCCTGGCGCTCGACAGCGCTATAAATAGAGTTCAGAGCGCGCCCCGCCTCGTCGGCCAGTTGCGAACCCTTGACTACCTCTTGTGTACTATCTTCCATAGCCACAACGGCCTCGTAGGTATCGCCCTGGATGCTCTTGACCAGGGTCGCGATACGCTTCGTAGACTCGGTAGAACGCTCTGCCAGCAAGCGGATCTCATCGGCCACCACCGCGAAACCGCGACCGTGTTCACCGGCCATCGCGGACTGAATAGCGGCGTTGAGGGCCAGCAGGTTCGTTTGATCGGCGATATCTTCAATGATACGTACAATTTCACCGATCTCATTGGAGCGCTCACCCAGGCGTTTGATCTTCTTGGCGGTCTCCTGCACATTCTCGCGAATGAGCATCATGCCATCGATGGTCTGGCGCACCGCCTGCTGGCCGCTATTGGCATTCCGCAGGGCGTCCTGAGCAGATTCATGGCTCATCTGAGCATTGCGAGCAACGTTCTGGATAAATATCGCCAACGCCTCCACCGCCTCGGATGTCTGCGAGATCTGGTCCACCTGCATCTCGGATGCCTGGGCCAGTTCAGCCGAGCGGTCAAGGATGCGGCGGGTGGCATTGGTCACCTGCACCGCAGTGCTCTGCACGCGACCAACGACCTTCGCCAGTTCCTCGATCATATAGTTAAATGAATCGGCGAGCACGCCGAGGGTATCAGGCGTCACCTCGGCCTGTACACGCAGATCGCCGTCACCGACGGCGCTCACTTCTTGCAGGAGCTTCTCAATTTGCGCCTGGAGAGCGGCGGCATCGCTTCCGGTTGTGCTGAGCGCCATACCCCCCTGCATATTCTGGCTATCGATCAGGGTATTCAACGACACCGTCAGCATAGCAAAATCGTCATCGCCATTGACGGCTGCCCGCACACTACGATCGCCCCCGCTATATTCGCGGCACACATCCACGAGAGCAAGGAAGCGATCTTTAATCTTACGAGTCACCAGGTAGTGCGTGATTAAAATGGTGAAAAGCACGACAACGGCAATGATAACCACTACAATTACAAACGTATCACTGGCGAAGACACGAGCAAGTCCGGCCAGGGCAATCAATGCCAGGACAGGAATGATTGCCGAAACAGCCAACCACACGTACATCAACCCGCTAACGGTCATCCCACCCTTATTGCGATCAGGATTCATCCGCCAGACCTCCTAAAATAGTAAAAGAATACATGGAAGCAAAGAAATCTTGCCTACCTACTCCAGAACCTCGTAGTGCTGCATCTTATCAGAGAAAAGCAGACGTGCCGCATCCAGCAACACAAGCATACGTTTACCAAGCAGGGCCGTCCCGGCAGCATAGGGAGCAGCCCATTGCGGGATAGCGGTCTGGCGTGTGTTCGCGCCGGTGATAGCCGCGACCGGGATGGGGAGCATTTCACTGACACTATCCACCACCAGGCAGATCACCATCTCGTTGCATTGCACCGACAACAAGCGAGTGCGTGGGTTATAGGCAAGCGGCTCCATAGCAAGAAAGGCACGCAGGTCTATCACGGAAGCAATAGAGCCTCGCAGATTGATCACCCCGCTTACCCACGGCGCGGCATTGGGTACCGGGGTGACATCAGCGAGACGTTCCACGCTCTGAATATATTCGGCTTTCAGGGCGAAATCGAGATCAAGCAGAGAGAAGGCCAGGTATTGTTCAGCGGCCGCATTCAACGACGCTGTGGAGGCAGCATCGTCCGCGCGTAACTGGCCCAATTGCGCAGCCTGCAATAAAGAGGCGCTGAGCGCAGACGAATAGTTTCCCGTGCGCTGCGCCAAAACAGCGCGTTGCAATATATTCAGATCTTCGCTTGCCACTAGATTACTCCCTGTTGCCCTGCATGCCAGAGCCTGCTTATATGAGGCGGCGCACGCTGGCCACCAGCTCCTCTTCGCTGAAGGGCTTGGTCATAAACAGATCGGCGCCTTGTCTCAGTCCCCAGGACTTATCCAGAGGGGTATTCTTACTTGTCAGTAAAATGATCGGTATATGTCTACTTGCCTCATGAGCTTTCAACTTCCGGCACAATTGAAACCCACTCTGTTTCGGCAAGACCACATCAAGCACAATACATTGCGGACGCTCTTTAAACACCTTCTCTACAGCTTCATCGCCATCAATCGCAGTGACGACTTCAAAGCCACTATTGCGTAGCGGCGTGGCGATCATAGTAAGTTCAGTCCAACTATCGTCTACGACGAGTACCTTTTGCCCAGGCATGGCCGTGTACCTTTACACCTTTCCAGAGTCAGCAACATCTGTCTAATGGGAAATAAAGGCTGCACTCGCGCCATACGTCAAGCAATGTTCCTGTATATGGCCTGTAAGATTAGCCCCGGCGTCGCAAGCGGGGTCGCATGCTTTCCTGTTGAGGTGGCATACGTTCCTGCCAGTTGACAAGATGCTTTTTTACCGTCTGGATCAACTCGGCCGAGTCAAATGGCTTCGTGAGATACTCTGTTGACCCGGCGAGGCGTCCTCGCATCTTATCGAACAAACCGTCCTTCCCACTGAGCATAATAATCGGTATTTGTCGAAACTGCAAGCTTTTTCGTATTATCTGGCAAATATGGTACCCATCCATGCGCGGTAACTGGACATCAAGGAGAATAAGCGCGGGCATTTCATCGGCGACCGAGGTAAGAGCACTGAGGCCGTCGCCAGCCGTAATCACGCGAATATGTTCCCTCTGAAGCGTCATTTGCACGATCTTACGCACAGTCGGGCTATCGTCCACAACCAGGACTGTCGGCTCAGCCATTAGATAGACCTCCTTCGTGTGTCAGGCAACCGGAAAGTACTATCATTGCTTTCCGTGGCACCCTGCCAGTTTTGTACGACTCCCATATGTGCTGATTGTTGAGAGACACGCCCACGGGCCTGCTGCATATTCCGATATGCACGGTACTTCTGGTACTCTTGAATCTCCCAGTCGATCTCTGTCAGAAAAGCCTTCCAGGCGATATTAAGCTGGCGCCCGGTATGCGATTGACCCACCTCGTCCTGCAACAATGTGGTAAATACCATACGCAAGAACGCTGCCAGTCCTAGAACGGCCTCCCAGTAAAATTCTTCGAGCTGTTCTCCCTTGACTAACCTATCCAACGTAAGGATATCACTACAGTCAAGCTGACCATTGACGAAGGTGGCAGTTTCCAGAATAGAATAGTATTGTTTTGCCAGGAGCTGGAGCGGCTGCGAGAAGCAGCGCTCCAGGTAGCGGATGATCTCGCTCACGGGTACCTGGCCGCGTCCGCGCAGGCTCTTGGCATAGCTGCCATGATGGATCAGCAGCCCATTAATACATTCAGCGAGCGTTTTGATCAGACCCAGAAGATGCTGGTCCGGGCTGGCATTGCGACGTTGTTGAGCCAGCATATGCTGGCACCTGATGATGATATTCGAGAGATCCCGCTGCAAATCCGCCTCCAACGCGGTATCGACCACCTCGATCAAGCGCAGTTCCAGCAGGCGGATCAGAATACGCACAATGCGCGCCTCCGGGGACATAAGCACCAGGGCCATGGCCTGCACGGGGATCTCCCCATTTGAGAGACAGAGCACCTCGATATATTCCTGGCTGAGGCCCAGGTTACTGACATCGTTACTGACCTCCGGCAACCAGCGAGCCACCGTCGTACGCATCAGTTGCGTCTCGCCCATCTCTTCCCATTCGTCAGCCTGGCGCAGGGCCTCCAGCAGAACCGAGTCAATGTCGAGGGGTTGCAGCTTGCTCTCCATGGTCACCAGATGGCGATGGAAGGAGAAGCGGCCATCCACCCAGCGCAGGGCGTGGCTGATCGCCTGAGTCACGACGAACTCCAGGCGGCGCTGCATCTCGGCGGCGCTCATCCAGTTGCGCTCGACCATCCTGGCCAGCGCGGCCTGCATATCACCCTGCGCAAGCTGGCGGATAGCCTGAGCGCGCGACGTATCAAGTTTATTGATCAGGCAAAGCATGCCGAGCAGGTCTGGTTGGGGTACGCCATCTTCACGCAGCGCCACAATCTGGCCTTTACGCAGAGAGATAGAGAGGGTTTCGGGACCTGAATGGACAAAAAGCGTCCCCGTTTTTCCACTCAGTGCCAGCATTTTGAGGATGGATTGGAGACCCAGCGTCTGCAGGTCCCCGTCCATGATGCGGTCTTGCTGCTCCATAGTTCCTCGTCTTCCTTTTCTTTACGCAAGTGGTCTTGCTCACGCCGCTTTATGCAGGGCCTGTTCAATTGCAGTAAGTAGATGCTCAATGTGAAACGGCTTATCCACGTATACTACCACTTTGTTCTCAAGATATGGTCGGTTCACCGGAACTTCCAATCGAGTCAGCGCACTCATGACGACAAAAGCAGGCATCGTTTTTAGCGGGCTTCTGTCGAGGCAGCGAATGACCTGGTAGCCGCTCATCCAGGGCATAATCAGATCTGTCACGATACAGTGTGGACGCCAGTCCAAATAGTGTTCCAATGCCTCCAGACCGTCGTATGCCACCACCACATCATAGTCAGCCTCCTCTGCCAGGCATTGTCGCACCGTATGGGCGATCTCCACATCATCATCCACCACCAGGACGCGGATCTTCTCGTCACACGGTGCAGGCGGCAAGGCACGCTCCTCCAGCAACAGCCTTTGTAAGATACTTAAATAACGCTGCAACCGCTCGACGCCGAACGGTTTCTGCAACAGGGCCACCGCGCCTATGCGTTCCAGAGTAGCGCGCGATACCGAGCGGCTGCTCAAGGCGATGATAAAACCGGCCCTTGACCAGCGCCCTTCCCAGGCGTTCTCCAGTGGGCCTGAAGTGGTCTCTAGAGAGAGAGACGGCATATCCCGTCCTGCAAGTACTCTAGCAACACGCCAGGATTCATCCAGGTCATACAACAGGACATCGCCTTCAGGCTCACCGCCATACAAGACCACCTCCAATGGCAACTCTACCGCCTCATGCCCCCAGTGCCGGATGGTCGCCGCCAGGATATGATCAAAATTATTCTGTTGGCCCATAATGATGACTTTTAGTGCCTGCTGCTCCATAGTTCCTCCACCCTCTCAACCAGTGCTTCTTTACCAGTACGTGCCTTTTGCCGTCATGAGATTTCCCAACTCATAGTGTACGGCAAAAATGGTTAGATAGATATAAAAAAAACGCCCAGGATATTAAATTTGCATTAAGTATTCTGGGCGCGCTGCCCATCCGACTGAAATACATAGCCAATACCCGGCTCCGTCAAAATGTAGCGCGGCCGCGACGGTTCCATCTCAACTTTGAGCCGCAACTGGCGCACATACACACGCAGGTAATCGGCCTCCTCGCCGTATTCGGGACCCCAGACGGCCCTGAGCAGCGAGCGATGGGTGAGGACCTTGCCCGCGTAGAGCATCAGATGGTGCAGCAGTTCAAACTCGGTAGGCGTCAGGCGCACATCCTGGTTGCCCGCGCGCACCTGCCGGCGTTCAACATTCATATACAGGTACCCATCGGCGCTGGAAAGTTCCTCGGCCGACAGGCCATTGGTTTGCTCTCCCGCGCCGGCGCGTCTTAAGCAGGCGCGCACACGTGCCAGGAGTTCCGCGTTGCTGAACGGCTTGGTTAAATAATCATCCGCCCCCAGGTCCAAAGCTCTGACCTTTTGCTTCTCTTCCGTCTTAGCAGATACCACAATAATCGGGATCTGCGTCATATGACGCACCTGTTCGCAGACATCCAGGCCATCTATCTCGCCCGGCAGGCACAGGTCGAGCAAAATGAGATCTGGCTCATGCAGTCGCACCACCTCCACGGCATCCTTGCCATTATCAGCAACCAGGACCTCATAGCCGCTCATGGCCAGATTGCGTCGCAGGATGCGCTGAATTGGAGGCTCATCGTCAACAACCAGGATGCGTTTCCCTTTGGTTTTCATCACGGTTCCTCCGCTGCTGTCTGAGCAGGTGCAGAAGCGCCTGGTGTCCCGCTACGCGCGTAGACAGGCACGGTGAAGACAAAACACGCTCCCTCCTGCCTCTCGGGACCAGCTTCGACCCAGATTCGCCCCTGGTGTGCCTCAACAATGCCGCGACAGATCGCCAGCCCAAGGCCATTGCCCTGCGAGTCCAGGCTGTAGAAGGTTTTGAAGATACGTTCCCGCTCTTCCTCCGGCACCCCGTTCCCCTGATCGATCACCTGCCCCCGTAGCAGGCCATCCACCACATCCAGCGTCACAGTGATATCTCCATGGTCTGGACTATGGCGAGCCGCGTTGGCCAGGAGATTATAAAACACCCGCTCCAGTTGGACATAATCTACCTGCACGAGTGGCAAATTTGGCTGGAAGCGTGTACAGACAGTGCGCTTGCCCAGGAGGCGCTCAGCATGGCTACGAGCGCCGTAGAAAATCTCAACGATATCGCACCATTCTTTTTCCAGCATCAGCGCGCCCATCTCGATACGCGACATCTCGATCAGCGCATTGACCAGGATGGTGAGGTGGTCTGTCTCGGCATCGATCTCTTCGAGGAACTCCTGGCGGATCTCTTCATCCCACTCGACATCTGACTGGAGCAGTCCCGTGACCGCGGCTTTGATGGTGGTGAGCGGAGTACGCAGGTCATGCGAGACCGACGAGAGCAGCACCGATTTATTTTTCTCATCGCGCACCTGCTCGGTGATATCGCGTACGTGCAGGATATAGGCTTTAAGTTGCCCCTGCTGATCAAAGACGGGATAGCGTGTAAAGAGACAATGGCGGTCCGAAGGCGCGCTCTCAGGAAGCAGGGGAGACCAGCCGCCATCGAAATCTTCCGGGCGGCGGCTGAGCAGAGGCTCAGCGGCAATAATACAACGCAGTTCCACGCGCTGCGTCTGTTCCTGAGCAAAGTCCTGTAAATAGACCAGCAACTCAGCGGCATTGCGTGTACGCGGTAAGAGCGCGGCGAACACTTCTTCCAGCGGGCTATCGCCGGCATGCATACGAATGCCGGTCAATACCTCGGCCGGCAAATTCATGTAAATGCAATGCCCGCTCAGGTCAAGCGCAAACCAGGCATCCGTCATCTGGCCAGGAACACGCTCGTTCAGTTGGGATAAGCGACTGAGTTCGCTCAAGATACTGGCACGCTCCAGGGCCTCCTCAGCGGTTTGCGTCAGCAACGCCACGCGCTCCTCCTGCGCCCGCAGTTCCACCTGCTCCTGGGAAGTTGACGCGGACCGCTCTTCGTCTACAGCATGGAATATCTCCTGCAAGGTGCGCTCGCCTCGTGTGAGCAAGTGATCGCTGATGAAGCGCAGCAGGCTGCTAAAACTCAGGCCGAAGGTGCGTTCCGCCTGCCCGCGGACCAACTCAAACAGCGCGTAGTCATCCAGTTCAGCTTTCTGCTGCGTCCGCTCCAACTGCTCAATGATTTCTTGGAAGCGCCGGCGCTGGCGTGCAGACTCCAGAAGCATCCCATTATGAATGGCAATGGTGGCCTGGCTGGCGAAGAGTGAGAGAATATCGACCTTCAAGGGGGTAAAGCCGCCGGCTTCGGGTGAGCATAGGACAAGCGCTCCATAGATGGTAGTACCTGTCACCAGGGGATACACAAAGATAGAATGCATGCCCAGGGCCGTATAAAACAGGTGGCTAATAGGGAAGCGCGTATCCACAGCGATGTCATTAGAAAAGTGCGGCTGGCGATGGCGCAAGGTATTGCCAATGATACACTTATCGGTCAACACTCCGGCGTTGCTGATCAGCTCACTCAGGATCAGCGGGTCCATCCCAGATTGGGCCTCCAACTGCAAGCAATTTCTCTCGCGGTCCAGGGTCACGATAGCCGAGGCGACATGCAGCGCCTCTGCAACCCCCGCCACAATCCTATCGAAAATCGTGGGCAGGTCCATGGTCGAGGTCAGGGCACTGGAGACACTTTTGAGCGCCTGGCGTTGCCGGTCCTGGATCTCTACGTTGCCACCCACCTGGACACCCTCAATAGTTGTCGCCAGCACGCGGGCCACCGCCTCTATCACACGCCGGAGCGCCTCATCGCTATAGGTATGCAGTTGGACGCTGCCAAATTCGAGCGTTCCCAGGACGCGCTCGCCTACGGTAAGCGGCACAATCAATGTTGCTCGCAAGTGAGGGTACCCGCTGAGAGCATCGCCCATCTCCGCTGGCGGACCATCCAGACCAGCAGGATAATTGCGCGCCAGCATGACAGGATGACGCAAAACCTGTTCTACCTTTGAGCCTTCAAACGGGTGTTGATGGTAGAGTGCAACCCAGGCATCTCCTTCACGCCTGCATACAGTGACGCGCACAGCCTGGCGGTCATGACGCAATAACACGACTCCAAAGACATCAAAAGGAATCGCTGGCGCCAGTTCGGCAGCCAGACCTGTATAATCAGGTTTTGTCCCGCGCACACTAGAGACAATGCGTGCAACACGCTCTACAATAGCCGGTTGTTCTAGTGTGGTTCCTTGCGCTCCTGCCTCCATGAGCACTCCCGCAATGCACTATACTGAACATACGCCACGAGGATAGCCCGATGCGCTACCTTATGAACAACAACAGTATAACACATAAAAATAAACGCAACAACATACGGCTTAACATTGTTGGATAGCGTATTCAACAATGTCTCCTTAAAATAGATGGTGATGTCGTTAGCACCTGAAGGCACTGCATTACATTGCACTGCCGCAGAAGAGTATACCACATCATTTTGCAATGATGCTAATCCAGGGCAATTAATCTAGTAGTGTACCCCCTCTAGCCCTTTCTTCGTAGCCGCTTTAGCCCATTAGTACTACGGCTTTCCTGAGATTAGCAGCCATGCCGGGTGTTCCGTAGCGCGTGGCTTGCCT
>JALYTT010000102.1 GCA_030854145.1 Chloroflexota bacterium
TCCTGGCAGTGACCAGGACGGCGAGGCAAGCCACGCGCTACGGAAACGTTCCCACGTTAATTGGAGAATTGCCCTGCCAGCGCGGGCGCAACCCGCTGCGCTTCGGGCTTTGTGCCGAGCGTCCAGTAGAGCACGGTGGCCAGCACGATCAGCAGGCCCACCCCACTCAGGAGCAGTTGGACCAGCACACCGATAATCACAAGGAGCAAGCCGGCGGCCATGATAATGGGGCAGAGACTCGGTGAGGGAGCAAGCGTTCTCGTCTGCGCCAGCAGCACCCGCTCTTCCTGAACGACGCGGTTCGCGAGCAAGCGTTCAGTCAGGGCATGCAGTGCGCGCGCATCGAAGGGCTTGGCCAGGCAGGTGACGTACTCTGGAAGCGTATCCTGGTCGCCGCTTTCCACCGGCAACTGCTCCCAGGCAAGTACGACTATAGGAAGGCCAGCGAGGGAGGGTGTGGCCTGCGTGGCCTCCAGCAGCGACCAATCGCAGCGAATGCCCTGATCGATGTCCAGCACCAGCAATTCCGGCGCGGGTCCGGCCGGCGCGGAAAGCTCGGCGAGAGAACCGGCCTCGATCACATGCATACCATGATACTCTAAACCAAGCGTGATCAGCCGGCGTAGCGATGGGTCTGCCTCTACAAGCAGGACAGTGGACCTGGAACCGTACGGCATGGTTGTCTTCTTCTCTCTCTGGTATACGGCTGCCTGCAGCCTCTCGCTTCCTAATAAGCTCTCTTGCAAGAGTATACGTTGCACGTTACAGGCACATTGATGGGGGGTTTCTATTCCTTACAGCGACCTGAACAACAGGCAGCATGTCTTCCATGCCTCACGGGCCGCCAAAAATGAGGGCAGGCCGTGAGCACTGTATCAGTTGCTCACAGCCTGCCATTGGCGGCAGATGCCATCAAGGGTCAACGGCACACGCCATCAATTGCGTCCCTACTTGCCAACTTTGTTGCGTGTCTTACCCAGGTTGCCGGGGATCTCTTCGTTCAGGCCGATATGGTTGATGACGACGCGCACGCCGGGGATCGCGATCAGTTCGTTCTCCAGCATGTACTTCATCTTGCTGTTCGGGACGTTGCCGAACAGACTGAGGATGTAGTTCTCGACCTGCACCAGCAGATCTGAGGCGCCTTCGAGCTTGCCGGCCGCGCGCAGTTCGGCGATGCGTGAGTTGGCGGCATTGAGCAGCTCATCCTCGGCGACAATAAAATTGCGCACATCGATCACATTGGGCAACTGCCGCACCTGGTCCTCGATGGTCTGCTTCTGGGCCTCCAGTTCGACCTTGCCATACAGGGCCAGGACCACGCCCTCCTGCTCCACCTCCACGCTGACGGGGTGCGCGCTCCAGGCGGTGCTGCCGATAGTTACGTTGCGCTCGACAACCTGCTCGGCGCGGTCCAGGATCACCGAGGCCATCGGGCTGAGTTGCTGCTCTTCAACCCCGACATGCGCCGTCGTCGCGCCATGGCCATGCACCGGCTTCTCCAGCGCCCAGCCCATAATACCCACCAGCACAAAGGGGGCCGCGATAATCGAGATCCAGGGAGCAGTATCGACAACGATAAGCCCCACGACCGTCACAACGACCGCCACGCCTAAGATAAGAGGCCACAAGCTGGGAACAGGTAGATGTTCATTACCCGCGTCGTCCGCGTGTTCATCTTCCTCGTAATCAGGGAGAATGGACGCGGTCATCATATCGTCCGCGGTAAGACTTGCACTTTGTAGAGGAGTTTCCATGAGTTCTCGCTTTCCTCCGCGAATGGTCCAACAATCGTCGGGACCCTGACTCACTCAGGCGCGGGTCCTTTTCTAAAGCATAACAGGTCTGCACTGTTCTTGCAAGCATCAATTTGCGCAAAATCCGGATCGATCTATGAGACGCAGCCGTTTCATAGCGAAAAACGTGCTCTCTATAGGATACGCATTATTTGAAACGTAGGAGAGCGCAACTATGGAAACGCACAACATGCCTGTTGAGGGAGAGTCACAGGAGCCACAGATGAGCCGCCAGCAGGCGCGTTCGGTACTCTTCACCGGCGTCCTCATCGGTATTGGGACCATCGGCTTTCTCGATGAAACCATCTTTCATCAACTCTTGCAGTGGCACGCTTTTTACTGGGCGACCGACGAACATGGTCGCATCCTGAGTGATGGCCTGTTTCATCTCTTCAGTACGCTCTTGCTGCTCTGGGGCCTGTTCCGCGTGTGGCGTGGGCACGCTCGTTGGATCGCGGCCAGCGGAGCGATCATGGTAGCAGGCATGCTGCTGGGGGCAGGTGGCTTTAACTTTTACGATGGCATTATCCAACATGCCATTTTCCATTTCCACCTGGTGAACGAGCATGTCTGCAATGTAGCGATTACGCATGGCGATAATTCGCTGGCGAATTGTCCCCAGGATATTCCCTATGAAATTGTCTGGGACAGCATCGGTCTCATCTTACTGGTGGCAGGTTTCTTCTTCTGGCGCCAACATAGGGGGTATGACAAAACACCTGGAACGCGAAGAGCCAGTTAGCCAGTTAAAAGACAGGCGCGAACGAGAGAGAGAAATGAGCAACAATCCCATCGAAAGGCCAAGAAGCTTTCCTGGCCGCCTGGGTACAGTCTTGTGCGCCTGGTTTCTTACCGGCATGTTTCTCAGCATGTTGTTAAGTGGTATCTATTCTGTTGCTGGCCTGCTTCTACCGCCCCTGTTCTTTTTTCTCTCTGCTACGATCTACCTGGCCGGTGGGCTGCTGGGTGGCCTGTGGAGTAGAGAGAGCCTTCGTCGAAGAAAGCTCGCTCGCATCGATGTGATCGTAACACTTTTCGTGCTTCTGCTGAGCATTGGCTTTCTCCTTCTAAGCATCATCTTTGTAATCATGGGCTTCCGGCATCTGTAAGTGCTGGATGTCCCAGTACCTTTTGTCCTGTATATCTTGTTCTGTTGCCATAGTGCTATTCCTTGCTGTGGAACATGTCAAGCGAGTCCATCAGCACCGATAGGTGGCCTGCACTGCAAAGATCCGCGTCACCTCTTCAAAAACGTCTCTAACAGCTCTGTATGTGCAGTGATGATCTGGGGTTTGCACCAATCGAGCAGGCAGAGATGATAGGTGGCCATCACGCTCCGAAGAGCAGACGCAATCTCTGTGGCTTTTCCTGTGCCTTCTCCCGGCACTTTCATAGCCAGAGACTTGACTATCCCCTCAACCTGCTGCCCATAGAACGCGACTGCGGCCACCCGGAAAGCGAAGCCTCCTTCAATGAGACCATCAAGGTGTTGATAGGAAACGCCTTCATACCGGGAGGAAATCATAGGGAAGAAGCGAAAGATCTGATCCAATGGGATTCCTTCTTGAAGTGGCAACGTGGGTTGTTGTCTCACGTGGGTGGTCCTACTGATCCCGGCATAAAGTGCTAAACCTCTGTCGTTAGTGCTGCTGGCTAGAAAGGCCCAGCGAAAGAAAAAGGTTTAGAAACTCATGCCGAGATCAGTAAACCCCAGGAAAAGCCCGTTATCGACGCTGGCTTCCCGATACACGCGCATGACGTTGGCAACTTCAGCATCAATCACACTGCGATAGGAAGAGGAGAGACACTCAATTTGTCGCCAGTCATCTTCATGCAGTTCAAGGATGTTCTTCCTGTATTTTGTCGAGCCCGAGACAAGCGGCGGGATCTCATTGCAGAGCGTCGGAAGGGTAAAGAGGATATCGCGTACCGGCACCTTCACAATCTTCATCTTTTGGAGCATCAGAACCAACCTGCCTGTTCGAACGAATTCCTCAGCCGTCATAGGTTCTGCCTTGATCACCCGCCAATCCTCACCGTCAATGTGCATGGTCGTTGCCGGCACAAAGCTTGCCGGGAGGCGATCTGCGGGCATATCCACGCGCTCAAACACTTCACCGGTGCTGGCGTCAATAAAGAGCGTCTCAACTGTAGGCATGTCATCTCCTTCCTAAGACAAGACCTGTCTTACTCCTCAGGTTCTTGCAGGCAATGCTTGCGATACAGCCCCAGGAATTCCTGCCAGGCATCCCCATTGAAATGCATATACCCTCCCCAGTTGGCATACCATGGATGAAAAGCCAAATCGCGCAAGCGATCCCGATGAAAGGTCTCGAACGAAAGATAATCAGAAAAAATCTCCTGCTGAGGAGCCAATGGATCCACCCATTTCGGAAACGAGACCAAGCTGATCATCTCCGAGGACTGAAGTTCGAGATCTGGAATGTAGCGATAGTAATTGTCCTGTTCCCGCATGACCCTTTCTCGCGGAAAGTGCAATGCGGTTAGCTCTGCTTTGGTGAGTGGCGTGAAATAGCTCGCCGCTGGGGAAGAAGCACCATAACCAAGTTGTTCGAAGAACGAGAGGAACGCCGCGTATTGTTGGCTGTCCAAGTAGACCCAACCCCCTTGAGCGTCAGCCGGTGCCCGAAAGTTGGGATCCCATAGTGGCTTGTCCGGCGCATCATCTTCAATCATCAGCAACTGAAGCTCCAGGTGCCAGGCAGGAACCTCACTTAGATGCACCCCGATCAGGTACCACGTCTCCTGAAATTCGGGATGGGGCGTCTCAAACGTATAATAGTGAAAACGCGCCGCATCCTCAGGCGCAAACTTGAAAAAAGAGGGCTGGTAGCCCAGATCCTCGATCCGTTTGAGGGTGTTCATGCCTTTCTCCTCATAGCAACCTTTCTTTGAACGAACGAATTTTCTTGTCTCAAAGAAATGCTCTCTTCAAGAAGCGATCCAGGCCCCATAGCATGGATCAGGGAACCGCTCACTCCTCAAGCATCATATCATCCCGCACATGCTATTCGTCTAACAGTTGCTCTTACATTCTCTGTTCGCTTTCTCCCCTCTCCTCCTCCAGGCGAATGCCCAGCGAATCCATCAACAACTGGTACGGGGCTAGCGCCGCTGCATCGAACGAGGCAACCAGGCGACGCGCTCGCTGAGCTACATCGCTTGTCCCTTCTTTGCGCACAAGATCAAGCAGGCTTGGCAGGGCATAGATGGCACTGTCGGGTCCGATTGCTTCAAGGACGGAAAGCAACTGCTTGGTTGCACGCAGTTGCTTCTTTTGTGGCAAATGGTCAAATGTATACGTGAGAAGAGGACCACACGGGAGCATGTATGCCCGTCCAAAGCGGCGGCTCAGGAGAAGTTCACAGAGACCCACAAAATCGGTCGAGGGATAGACCCGTGTCTCCGCCTCCTTCCCATCCCGCATCTCCCATAACGCTTCCAGAAAATAGGGAACCACAACCGATGGCCCAAGTTCTTGCAGCATCTGAAGCGCGTCCCCTTCAATTGGATCGTTTCCAAGCATGGTATGTTCAATAAGTGCAGGAATAGCTTCCTTATTTTCTGGATAGCCAATGGCTTCAATGGCTCGCATTGCTGCCGGCCATAACTCAATAATGCCAGTATTTAGAATATACGCCAACAGAGGCATGACTTCCTGTGGATGGGTACACAGTTCACGAATCACCTGATCTATTAGAGGATCATTGTAAGTCCGTTGTTCGTTCAACACATACCGGTACATTCCTATTCGTAAGGTTTTGGTGAGAGACGCCGCTAGCTCATCATCTTTCTTGGCAAGACCGACAATATACGGAAAGACAGAGAAATCCATAGATACGAGTGTCATCAAAGCCTCATGATGTAATGGAGCATCCTCATCTCCACTCAGTCGGAGCACTGAAGGAATCACAGAAGCATTCTTGGGAAAACCAAGAATCTCAACAACCTGTAATGCCACTCGCATTAAGGGTATATCAGCCCCTTGAAGTAGGACAGGAAGTATCGTTAAGATGCCATCGTGCTGATCTATGAGTCTTTGGATCAGATGTTCTTTCTCCAGAGCATCCTTACAAGAATCGATTTCATATAATAGATTCTCAATCATTTCTTACCTCTCATGTAGCACTGGCTATAGGTTCAAAAGTAATGTCCCCTTACTTTGGCAGATATGCGCCGTTGCTAGTTTAGCAGTGATTCGGATATAGCTCAATACTTCTCTACATCTCCGTAGAAATTAACATAAAGTCCTCCAATATATTTTCCTTCGTAAATCTATCTAAAACCCATTATTGCCATCGTAGGGCGATCAGGGACTTTCATTTTCGTCTCTGAGAACGATGTATCATCGGTCTTTACAAGTAAGGGCCCTTATGTCTCACAAACTATGTGCGTCTCCTTTCGGAGGGGACAGACCCAGAGCTAAATCCTTACTCTGAGCTGCCCTCTCTAGTTAAATTTTCTTTATTGGCTTCAACACGGTTCCCATTCTACTTGCTGAAGCAGCATGTAGAATCCTGTTACAGTTACATCTATTGTTGGATAAAGTACCCAATGATGTCCACCCGTAAATTCAACATCTAAACGTGAATTCTATAAATCGATGCCGGAATTGCTCTGCCTCATTCATACGAGACGTACCCATAATCTGTTGCCTTCTCTCACATGTGCCCAACATCGATTTTACCAGGCACACAACAATCGAGATAATCTATCTTGCTGGGCAATCAGGCAGTGATGGGTATGGATTCACTCTACACTCAAATTCCTGATGAAATAAGCCGAGATGCATTAACATATCTCGGCCTATTTCGTTCAGTTGCAGCTCCTCGCCGTAGCAATATCTGACAAAACTACCTCAGATATTTGCCCATTATTGGCTGGATACGCTGGTCAAAAGCGCGTCCTTTGGGAAGGGCCCAACATTTCTCCATTACGAAAAAGAGTTGCAACACAGCCTCGCCAGGCAAAAACCGTTAAACAATCTACATCAGAGTTGACTATGACGGTCTCATTAGGAGGAGAAGGCTTAATGGGACTTCGTAAAACAAGGGTAAATAGTACACGAGGTTCCATTTCATAATATTCTCCCCACGGTTCTAGATAGAAAGTGATCATTTCGTCGCGAGTATTTGAGAATACTAGCGAGATTTCATACTCTTGTTCTTCCAAACGACCTCCTTACTGTTATCTACTTCAGCCAGTCAGAGATACACTGCATAAGAATATGGCGACCAAGAGCTGTTTCATTAGCAGGATTTATGCCATACTCAGCAGCATAACGATCTGCCCAAGCTTGTCCCATTTCTTGAGTAATTCCTTGTTGCTTCCAAACTGCGAGTTCGCTATCTGTTATCGAAAAGATCCTTTGCCAAGAATCCACAAGTCCCCATGGTCCCTTCCCCCATCCTATAGTATCACCAAACTTAGGTAGTGACATGCCTTCCGGAGCGGGCGGTAGAGGCCCCAATGCCTTCCGTTGATCATACTTAGATGGTGGGTTAGAAGAGTCTCCACAGTCCCCACTAGGAGGACCCGCACTCACAGGCGGTCTAGGTGGTCTACCCTTCCCTCCCCCACCCGCTTGCACGCGCGGCTTGCTACCTGTACCCCCTGTGCCACCTGTGCCGCCCCCACCTCCTGTACCACCTGTGTTACCACCACCTCCTGTACCAGTCCCTCCTTGAGGCTGACTCGAATGCGCCTGCACAGTAATGGCAACCCCGAACGGATCTAGCACATCTGGACCACGGTTTGGCATCTGCCCTGGACCTAGCACCTGAGGAACCTCGGATAAGCCGGTAGCGTGCTGGGGCAGATGGATATTGCCAGTTAATATTCCTACACCTACCACCACTCCCACCACCACTCCCACGGCAATGCACTCAGGAAGGAATTCAACACATATTGGAATTACCCCAGGACCAGGATTAGGTTCAACTGGCGGATCCACTGGCGGATCCACTGGCGCAACCGGCCGAACTGGTGGGGGGGCCACCACCTTTTGTTGTGGGGTAGGTGTTGGAGAAGGACCACCACCACCACCATCACCAGATCCATTATCACCGCAATGGGGACAAGCATACATCTGTCCCGTCGGATCGCTGAACGTCTCCGGGTTCCCCCCCACATACGCATAGGGATTCTCTCCCTGCGCGTTGCCCTGCACGCTATCAGCCAACAGGAAGATGCCCACCGCCGGGTCGTAGTAGCGCGCCCCATAGTAGTCCAGCCCGGTGGCGTCGCTGTACTGGCCGGTGAAGCCCTTCGTGGTACCCATGCTGCCGGCGTGATAGCTTTGGGTGCCGTAGGGGTCGTAGACCTGGTTGCCCTGTACTGAGGCGCTGCCAGTGGTGTTGCTGAAGGTGGAGAGCACGCTGCCCAGCGCATCGGTCAGCACCAACTGCGTGCTCGACCCGGTCAGCGTCCCGATGAGGTGGCCGGCCAGGGTGTAGTAATGGGTGTTACTCTGGCTGACCCCGCTGCTGGTGTAGGCATGCTCTTCCAGTCCGAAGGCATACACCGTCAGACTCGTGGCACCTCCATGCGAGGAGCGACGCAGCACACGCTCGCCGGAACTGTCGTAGACGTACCACTCGTTGGTCGAGGCCGTATCCGACCACTGCACCAGTTCGTCGAGCGCGTCATAGGAGAGCGTGGCCGTCACGCCGTTGGAGATGCGTGTGATGGCGTTGCCCCAGGCGTCGTAGCCGTTGGTGGGCGTCGTGCCGATGCTGTAGACCGCGCCGCTCAGGGTGGCACAGGTCGTGCCCACGGGATACAGTCCGGTCAGGCGGTGGGGGTGGCTGCTGTCGCAATAGAGATACTGGTATTGCGTCGCCGAGCCGTTGAGGGAGCCGCGCCAGAGCTGGCCCAGGTGCGTCATGCTGGGCGTGGTCAGGTAGCCGGCCCCGCTGAGGCTGTTGCCCGGCGTGCCACTGCCGCAGGTGCCGTTGCCGGCGGAGGGGGTGGCCTGCGCGTTGCTGGCCCACACCAGCCGGTTTTGCTCGTCATAGCAGAAGACCTGCGTCTCGCTGCCCCCTGAGACGCTCTGACCCTGCACGCTGGCCTGCGTCGTCGTCTGGCTGCTCACGTTGCCGGCCGCATCGTAGCCGATGCTCTGGTCGAGGATGGTGCCAGAGGTGCCACTGCCAGCCTGCCAGGTACCCGTGGCACGGGTTGGGCGCAGATCCAGGTCATAGCTGAACTGCTCGTTGGCCAGCGCCGAGCCGGTGCTGGTCTGGAAGCTGAGCGCGCTCACCATGGCGTTGACGTTGTAGGCCAGTGTGGCCAGGTTGGCGGTCGGCGTGTTGGTGCTGCTCAGCCCGGTCTGCACGCCGGTGGTGCCATCGTAGACCTGGGTGAAGACGTAGCCGTGATCACCGGGATTGCTGGTGCTGGTCGTGGTGGTCGTCGGCTGGCCCACATCGTTGTAGGCCTGCGCCAATTGGTAGGTCGGCAGCGGCGTGGTCACATTCCAGCTACTGGGTAGACCGAGTTGCATGGTGGTCGCAGTCAGTTGGCCGCGCTGGTCATGCTGCATCTGCTGGGTGACCGCGGCCTGTGTGCCATCGGGATAGTAGGTGGTAGACACGCTCTTTGTCAGGTCGCCGATGGAGAAATCTGTGCTGCCCTGGACACCGAGCGTCGAGGTGTCATAGGTATTCTGCACAAAGGGGTGACTCCCGCCGCTACAGGCGCCGGTCGCGCTGATGGTTGGCGCGGCATCTTGCTGGCAACCCAGTCGTCCCAGCAGATCGTAGCTGTAGCCCAGCGTGCGCGTGCCTGAGACATCGGTGAGGACCTGCCCATCGGCGTCATAGGTCAGCGTGTGCGTGCCACGGTCCGGGTCCACCAGGTGTGTGAGCCGCCCCAGGTCGTCGTACCCGGCCGTCGTGGTGACACTGGTGACCGTCTGGCCCGCCTGGGGCGCCAGGTCGGTCACCAGCACCGAGGTCGGCTCATTCAGCGCGTTGTACTGCACGCTCTTTTGCTGCACGATGTTGGTTGTGATGTTTCCGCTGTGCCCGCTATATTGCTGGGTGGAGCGCGTGCGACCCAGCACATCGGCAAAGCTGAGCGCCATGTGATTGTTGGGATCGATGCTCTGGGTGTAATGGTACGTGGTGGCGTCTCCAGAGGCGGTTCCCAGCCCATAGTTGACGCAGGCTGTAAAGGACTTCCCACTCAGGTTTGGGGCCGCCGAACAGGCAATGCCGGGTTCCTGTGGACTGCCAAAGGCGGGGTCCTGCACGGCGAGTGGGCGTCCCAGCGCATCGAGATACGTCATGGTGCCACCAGGCGTTGCGCCGGTCACATCTTTGGCCCCATTGGGATCGATCCAGCCACTCCCGCTGGTCACTTCAAAGGGCACACTCTGGAACGTCGTGCGCGCGGCATCGTTGTAGACGACGAAGCTGATGGTATCATCGCCCGCGCTCGGCCCCGGCGTGCGCGTCTCGACGGCGCGTCCCAGACCATCGTAGAAGGTGCGCGCGACCGCGTTGGAATACAGGCTGCTGTGACTGTCGATCTCGAAACAGGGCAGCGTGCTACTATCCGCGCAGGTCGAATTGGTGCTCGACTGGCTGGTATAGCCGCTGCTTTTGCCAGGCAACAAGGTGCTCACCGTCGTATTACCGTTGCTATCGTAGCTGTAGGTGGTCGCGGTGGGCTTGCCATTCGCATCGGTGGTATTGATAGGCAGCCCGCCCTGCCCATAGTCATAGGCAAAACTATTCGTCTGACCGAGGGCGTTGGTGACGACGAGCGGCCGCACCAGGTAGGGCGTGTCATAGGTCGCACAGCTTGTATAGCGGCTCGCCGTCCAGGCGGGTGGCTTGACGAGGGGAGCCGTCGCGAGCGTGCAGCCATTGCTGCTATAGAGGCTGCTGTTGGCCGTGCCGACCCCATCGACGCTAGCAACCGCCTCCCCATCGACGTTATAGGCCTGATAAGCCGTGATTGCCGTGTGTGCCTGATCAGCGCAGTTGCTATACGCCTTGCTACTCGTCGGCCAGCCGGCCGAAGGCCTCGGCACACCAGCCGGCGCGCCTTCATCATAAGCAGTATCCTGGCATTGCCAGACATGGCCACTGCTATCATCCAGCTCGCTGTGGCTCACCAGCCCAATGTGATAGTACTCCCAGTTGTTGGAAGTGGTATCCTGGTTCAGATACTGCCATTGCGAAGTCGTCGTCGCCACATTGGAGCCGCTGACCTGCTGAGTATGCAACAACTGGTAGCCCGATCCCAGACCTGTATTGGGATCATAACCAATATAGGTATTGTCCGTCTGCACCCAGGGCGGATTGGGATTACTGCTACCTTCATAGAATGTCGTCCGGCTGCTCGTGAGCAAGACGGCGCAGGGTACGTAGGCCAGATCATAGGTTCCATCGCAGGAGTCGGGGTTATGGTTATTGCCCGCGTAGCTATTGACAGTCTTGCGTAAGAGCACTTCGCCTGTCCCACTGCCACTATAGACATCCTCTTCTTCCAGGCTGCCACTGTTATAGTTGCCGTAGTCGCCCTCCGGGGTATTCCATCCATCAGTGGTGGCATACATCCGCGCCGTCGTATCGTTGGCGGGGCTGACCCTATAGACCGTCTGGAAGCCGTGGAGCTCCCCGTGATAATAATCAAGCCAATCGCCGTCAGATGTCTTCGAGGAGGATTGGGGACTCCAGACGTAGCCCACACAGTCTTGCGTCTGCGAGTCAGAGGGACAGCCACTCCCCACCGTGGTGAGCTGGTAGTGATACGTGATGGTGGTCGGTGCAAGACTGGTTGCGCTGCTATCCTTGCCGACCATCGTGAGACTGGTCACCACATGGATCGACCACGCGCGATCATCGGGATTATTGAAGGAGCCCTCGCACGTGTGGGTATTACAGTAGAACGGATCGTAGCGATTATCCCCTGTACTGCTGTCACGGGACGTGCCATGCGTGTTGTTGTGGGCCCTGTCATAGGTGATGGTCCCGCCCACTCCCGTCTGCGTATCCATATAGCTGGTCAGATAGCGCCAGAACGTCTGCTGCGTATAGTTTGGTTTGGGCGATGATCCTCCTGACACCTGATGCGAGGTGTCGGTGTAGAAGTCGAGCGAATCCCCGCTATAGCCCACATCCAGCTTCTTGAGCTGGTGCGCGACGCCGTTTTGATAGACGGTGGGCGTGACGTTCTGGAGCAGGTGGCTGCCCGCACAATATTCCTGGATCTGCGTATTGTCATCCCAGCAGCCACGAAAGGCCACGTCAAAGTAGTTGAAGCTATAGCGATAGGCGGCGTGGCTGCTATTGCTATCATCACCCACGTAACTGGTAATCGTCTTCAAGGTATACGCGTTGAAGACGGCCGGAGCGGGGAGACCACCTGTGTAATCGACGGGATCGTCACAACGCCGGTGCGTGGTGGCCGGCGTGGATGGGCAGATGCCACCGTTGCCGTAATAGCCAGGGACATTGTCGTAGGCCAGCGTCCAGGGCGATTGCTCATAGGGCGCCCAGTAGAAGAAATCGATGGTGCCGGCCACCTGGTTGCCCGTCGAGGTGCCATAGACGATCTGTTTGAGCGCGGAACCGCGCACGCCTGCCGAGGTAAGGTCTTGCAGGTAGGTGATAGTGATGTACCGATTGGCCGTCCCCGGCCCCTGGTTGGCCGGTGTCACATGATCGAGGTCCCACTCATAGTTGGTTCGGGTCCCATTAACGGTGTGATATTGCAGCGAATCGTCGGTACAGCCAAATTCGTAGTACGTACCCGCCGTGTCCCATACCCCGAAACAGGGCTGGGAACGACCCGCTGGCGTGAACAGATGGACGCGCAGGTTCGAGAGATGTTCAGTCAGGAAAGAGGTGCCGTCCTTGCTAGCGAGCCGGTCGCTGACGTTTCCCACGCTGATAGAGTACCTGGTGCCGGGATCGGCACTGGTGCTGGGATACTGGTCCGCCGCGATCACTCCCATGGAGAGCGCCCAGCCCTCTCCCACGCTCCCGGTCGGCGAGGTGATGCTATAGCGTCCGTTGGTGCTCTGACTCGAATAGGTGAGCGTCAGGGAGGGTGTCGCTCCTGGAGGACCGGGAGGGACCGCCAGCGGGTAGGCATAGGCCATTTGCCCGGAGTTGCCTTGAACCGAGGCCATATGAGGTATGGGCGCGCTCTGGTTCTGCGCATCGCCACCTCCCATATCAAAGATCCCGGACCCCAGCACCGTACTCTGGCCCGTCAAGGTATGCGTACTCGCATCGTTCTGCAAGGGAATGGTGAAGGCGCTGACCGGCTGGTGGGCCTGGCGGGCAGCAAACGTCAGGTCGGGCCAGGTCATGAACAGCAAATCGGGGTCCAGGTCGAGCAGCGCGATCTCGGCGGGCTGATAGTGATAGACGAACGTCACAGGAGTGCGCAATCGGATGCCCGTGACCGGGTGCCCAGCAGCATCAACGACCTGCAGCGTATAACTTCCCAGCAGGCTGACCTGCCCGGCAAAGTGGCCATACATCTGCGACACGTGCAGCGTCAGCGTCCCGCCCGGCTTCGTGCCCCCGGCAATGCTGGCCTGCGAGACATCCAGCGCGCCCGTAGGGATCTGGATCTCCAGCCGTTGATCGCTGCCCACCAGATCAAGGGGCGTGCCCCCTGTGGTCCCCGCCAGGAGGCTCGTAGTGAGCGGCTGCGAGATCGGCGTCATCTTCGCCGGCTCGGCGCTCGGCGGCAGCTTCGTCGCGTCGGAGAGCTTCTCCCCCGCCGCGTGCTGGTTCTGCGGCACCTGCCGTGGAAAGGTAAACGGCGTCGTCTGATGCTGCTTCTGGCTGAGTTTCAGAAACTGCTGAAAGGTCATCTGGCTCTGCGCTGAAGGCGGTGTCGCCGCCGCCGCCTGTGCCGGCGGGATCAGCGAGGCCCAGCCCGTAAGGGCATCCGAGAGCAGCAGAATGGCAAGCAACAAAGAGAAACAGAGACGCACCCCTAATGGGCGTGGTTGCATTCGAGGGGGGGTGTAATCAGGGAACGATTAAAAACAGAATGGCGATGAAGACGACGATGTGACATGACGAGGCCTCCGTTTCACAAAAAGAATGAACGGCACAAGGGAAGTGGGAAGTAAATAAAGGCACCCAGGGTCTGGCCGGCCTGTCACTCTTTCCCCCGCTTGCATGACAGCAGGCATGTAACAAGTATACGGAGTAGAACCGCTACTTGTCAAGAGGTAAAAGCGTCTCATACTCCGAGTGCAAAGAGATCTTCACAGGTTATTTATATGTTGTGAGGCCGAGAGGGGGATCTTCGCCAGGACAGGCTATTCGTAGGAGCCCTGAAAGGTGGTGGAAGTGTAAGGGGTAGAGGCGCCATGAGGGGTAAAGGTATGATTTACAAGCCCGCCAGCAGTCCGAAGTGAAGTGTCATCCTTGGAGCAGAGGACCCGCAAGGAATCGCACCCCCTTACGTTAACGTCTATGGGGACATCTACTCCAACACATTCCCTCTAGAAGGAGCGCTCTCCCCCGTGAAGTGCGCTCATCACTTTCAAAAACCACTTGCTTACTTCCCACATATATGTTATACTTCTCAGAAGCAAGAGATCACCTGCCTGCTTTCTTCCCACACCACTCTCTCACCTCCCACCGCTCTCAGAGGCAAGAAAGGCTCCCCTTCCATGCTTCCCCCCATCATCACATCCGTCACATCCGTCACATCCGTCACACCCTCACCTTCCGGCGGCAAGCCACGCCCTACGGAGCTGTCGGGCTTGGAACAGGGCACCCCATAGTGCTCCGTCAAACTTCACTTGACGTATAAGGTGTAGTGGCGACACTTGCGGTCGCCATGTCCCAGTCGTCGTATCTCACCAGTCAATCGAAGTTTGACAGAGCACTATGGGGCTTGGAACAGGGCACCCGCCAGGGGCGCCCGTACATCTCTGACCAGGCGCAGGTGGCGTGGCAATGAGGAGATGCGCCCATGACAGTTCTCAAGGCAAATCAGGTTATTCGTACGAGAGCGCCGATCGCGGGGTATGAAATGTAGGGGCAATCCCTGGCGGCATTAGTTGATACTAAATAGGGGAAGATCCGATAGAGGGAGAAAGATGTCGTGTTGGAACAGGGCGCAGGCAAGCGGCGCCCGTACGCGAAACAAGGCAGACCCGCTCGCATCCAGGCTTTCGGGTTCTGGACCGACATCTGGCACCCAGCGGCATCCCTCTTTTCGTGTACGGGCGCCGCTTGCCTGCGCCCTGTTCCAACACGACACATGCCGCCTATTTCGTATCAACCAATGTCCCTGGCGCGTACACTGTTCCAACACGACACATGCTTCCCCTGGCCAGCGACCGTCATCCCTTCAGCAGAATCTTCAAATTCGCCGTCAACTGCGCGGGCGTGAAGCCATTATCCAGCAGGACGCGCTCGCGGCCCTCTTCGTCGATCACGTAGAGGACGGTCGAGTGCGTCACGGTGCCGCTCGTGCTGATGGCCTCGGCGTCGACGCTGTAGGACTCCCAGATGGGCGAGAGCGCCTCGTGGGAGCCGACCAGAAAGTGCCAGTAGTCCTGCATCCTGTGCGTCTTCGAGAACATCAGGGCCGCCGAGGTAGTATCGCGCCTGGGGTCGGTGCTGATGGCGATCACGCCTACGTGCGCGGCATCGGGACCCAGGCTCTGCATCACAGTATGCAGCTTCTCGGCCGTCAGGGGACAGACATCGGGACAGTGCGTATACATAAATGTTAGCACCACGGGCTTGCCCTTGAACTGCGAAAGCGAGACGGGCTTGCCGAACTGGTCTTTCAGGTGGAAATCGGGAGCCAGCCTGTCATCAAGATCGGTCCCTTGCAGACCCGACTGGTTGGTGCTGGGAGTGTTAGTGGGAGCCACGCTGCCTCCCAGGCTATTGCGCGCGCCCAGGAGCGCGACCACCACCACTACCAACAATGCCATAGTAATCACGGAGAGGCGCGAGGCCAATCGCCAGTTCACGCTCATTCCCCTTCTCTAGCTAAACTGTTATTGCCAACTATTCAGCAGCGCCTGCGCACCTCTAAGCGCGCAGGCGCTGCTGCCATAAAACAGTGTTAATGGAGGAGCACTCGATCAAACACCATAGCCGTAAAGATCAGCGTCAGGTAGCAATTCGAGTACCAGAAGAGGGTCCGCGCCCAGCGCTTCGTCTGATCGCGCAGGAGGCGGATCGCCATGTAGAGCAGGATACCGCCCAGAACG
>JALYTT010000542.1 GCA_030854145.1 Chloroflexota bacterium
GCTTCCAGGTGACTGGCGAGGCAAGCCACGCCCTACGGATGCGCGGAGACGGCCCATCGATTCTTGCCCTTACCTTGACGCTTATTGGGCGATGGCTTGCCTCGCCCCTACGGATATGCCGCTATCCATCGATCTGCACAGGTTCCACCGGATCGGCGAGCGGGAAGTTGAAGACATGCGCCAGGAAGTAGAGCTGCGCATCGAGGGCGCGCTTGATGTTCTTAGCCTGGCGGAAGCCGTGCTGCTCTCCCTCAAAGGGGAGGTAGGCCACCGGGACGCCTCTCTTGCGCAGGGCATCAACGACCATCTCGGTCTGGTTGGGCGGGACGATCTTATCCTCAAGTCCCTGAAAGAAGATCATGGGCTGCGTTATCTGGTCGGCGAAGTACATGGGGGAGCGCGCGTGGTACAGACCGCGCTGCTCTGGATAGGGGCCGATCAGGTAATCCATGTAGCGGGACTCGTATTTGTGCGTCTCTTTGGCGAAGATCTCCAGTTCGCTGGGACCAAAGTGGCAGGCGCCGACCTTAAAGGTATCGCGGAAGCACAGCGCGCAGAGCGTAGTATAGCCGCCCGCACTGCCCCCGGTGATCACCAGGCGCTCGCCATCCACGCGGCCCCGCTCCACAAGATATTGCGCTCCATGCACGCTGTCATCCACGTCAACAACCCCCCATTGACCGCGTAACCGGTCACGATACGCGCGCCCATAGCCCGTGCTGCCGCCATAGTTCACATCGAGCACAGCAATGCCCCGGCTCGTCCAGTACTGGATCGAGAGCTTGAGCGCACTGTTGGCAGCCGATGTTGGGCCGCCATGCACGCTCACCAGCAAGGGCGGACGTTCATCCTGCGGCGCTACATAATCGCGGTTTCGGGGTGGATAGAAGAAAGCGTAGGCGCTGCGTCCTCCCTCGGTCGGAAATTCGATCAACTCCGGCTGCGAGAGATAGCCCGCATCTATCGTGCTCGGACTGGACTCAGTGAGCGCCTGGAAGCGCAGCGTTTGCGGGTCAAGCCGTACCACAGCCATGTGTTCAGTTGGCGAGCCGCCGATGAAAACCACCTCCTGTGAGCTGGCGCGGAGATACGCAATCACGGAATAGGGGGACGCGATCTCTTCAAAAGCGCCTGTTGTGGTATCCAGCCTCGCCAGGTGATCGACCCGTTGCTGAGTATAGGCGCAGATGATCTGCTGTGGCGAGATAAAGCCGTAGGTGGAGAGGCCAAAGACCCAGTATGGCAGACCGAACTCCGCCTCCATCTGGCACAGTGGTTCGCAGTTCCCATCGCGCCAGCGATAGAGGTTCCACCAGCCCGTGCGATCCGACACGAAATGTAGCACGTTCTCTGGCGACCACTCTGGCTGAAAGATGGATTCGCTCGCGCCTCCCGCGACCAGCTCAACCTGGCCCAGAGTTCCCTCAGATGTCACCTCGCCCACCCAGAGTTCGCAACCGTCCCAGGGCAGGTTCGGATGGTTCCAGGTGAGCCAGGCCAGCCGCGAGCCATCGGGACTCAGGCGCGGCGCCGCGTAGAAGTCATTGCCGGAGACAAGCACCTGGCCGCCGCTGTTGTCGCTGCCATCCAGCGCAATGCTCACCAGTGTATTGCTCGCCTCACGACCTGTCTCCCGGTGGTCTTCGCGCACGCAAATCATACGACCGCGCCGCCGGTCAATCACACCATCGGCGTAGCGCAAGGCAGTGGCAGGTGTAATCGGCTCAGGCTCGGCACCAGGCACCAGGCGATAGAGGCGCTGGTCGGCGAAGTTAGAAAAATAGAGCACGCCATCGCTTACCGCGAAGGCACCGCCGCCATACTCATGCACACGGGTACGCGCGTTGAAGGGAGCTGGAAGGATTTCTCTCATCTGCCCATCCGGCGTCCTGCGCACCAGGACCGAGCGTCCACCCTCTGCCGGACGCCCCTCGCTCCAATAGATATCCTGCCCATCGAGCGCGAGCTGGCCGCGCATCGTCATCTCCGCGACGATCACATCCGCAGTAATGGGCGATTTCCAGGAGCCATATGCTGCTAGCTGTGGTTGTACCATAACGTTCCATACCATCCTTCTTATTTGCTCAAGTTCATGAACCGTTTACCAAAGAGTATACAACACACTTTAACTTTTATACACAAGCTAAAAAACTGGATCCTGGAAACGGTGTTAATAAAAACAGATCTAGAGTCATGAAAATAAACGAGAGGTAGGAGCGTGAGGGTAGGGGCGCGGTTGACAAGCCCGCCTGTTCACCTATGGCATCACGAGACCGTTGGCGAACAGGCGGGCTTGTCAACCGCGCCCCTACCCCTCATGCCTCTTCTTCACCAAGCATTCGCTCGAAAGCCAATGCATACGCATCAGCCTTCGCCTCCTCAAACGCCCCCAGAATATAGCGATCAGGCCGCACCAGCACAAACAAGTCACGCTTGCCTCCCAGAAATCTGCTGAGTTGCCGATCCTCCATTTCGTGTACGGGCGCCGCTCGCCTGCGCCCGGCTGCATCTCGCTCTTCCTGCTCGCTCCCGGCTATCTCCCCTCTCGGCCCTCGCTCGGCCTCGGCTACCCTATCCCCTTCCTTCGCTGGCTGAACACACACAAAGCGCACATCCAGGCGCTTCCATATACTACCTTTGATAGGCGCAAAGGCTGTCACAGGGTCGGCATGCAGGCGGAGCAGAGCGAAGCCAGGACCCAGCACATCATCGAGGTATACTGCCTGGCCCTCTACTGTCAGCACCTGGGGTTGGGGAAGCATCTGGCCAGCAAGAGACTTGCCCACGCGGCTGCCAGCGGACAACAGCAGGCCTTGTTTATAGCGTGGCTGCGGTTTGAGGCGCGCTTCGCTGAGAAATGTTCTCACGGGCGGCAGAGCGGTCAATATCGCCAGCAGGTTATCGCGTATAAGCGCGCTGGAGCGACGCGTGGGCATGACGGCACGGCCCAGGAACGCCGAAAAGCGGATCATCTGCGCGACATGATCGTAACGCTCCTGGTGATACGTCTCCAACAGGCGGAGATGCGCCCGCCCCTGGAGCACCAGAGCCAGCTTCCAGGCAAGGTTGTGGGCGTCGCGCAGGCCGCTGTTCATGCCCTGGCCTCCAAAGGGGGGCATCAGGTGGGCGGCGTCCCCCAGCAAGAAGATGCGACCGCGCGAAAAATTGCGGGCCAGCGCGGCATGGAAGGTGTAGACGGCCTGGCGTATAATGCGCGCCTCGCCTGGCCCTCCCACCTGCCGGATAAGCGCGCGCGTGCTATCTTCAGCCAGCAGGTCCGCCCCGGTCTCACCCGGCAGCAGCATGAACTCCCAGCGCCTGCCGTTGTGCGGGGCCGGTACGCTCACGGCCGGGCGACGCGGATCGCAGAAGAAGGTGGCAAACGGGGATGGGTCACTATCCTGGATACTATCAACGACCAGCCAGCGCTGCTGGAACGTCGAGCCGCGCATAGGGATACCCAGCGCGCGGCGCACAAAGCTCTTCCCGCCATCGCAGGCCAGCAAGTATGCACACGCGATACGCCTGATCTTGCCTTCCGCAGTGCGGATGCTCGCGATGATGCCCTGGTCGCTCTGCTCCAATGCTTCGAGCGTGTGCTGGAAACGCGCGGTGACACACTCGAAGCGTTGCAGGCCGGCGAGCAGCGTTGCCTCAAACTCAGGCTGGTTGAAGGTTGAGATGAGCGGGTAGCCATTACGCCTGCCGGTTGGTGTGACCTGCACAAGTAACCGCTCACCTGAGACGTAGCGCGCGCCGATATCCAGGAGGACATTCGCCAGCACCTCGCGCCCCAGACCCAGCGCCTGGCAAGTACGCAGCCCCTCATCATCAATCGAGATGGCTTTGGGCCACTCGCTCAACCCCGCGTTGCGCTCAATGAGCAGCGTATCGATGCCGGCCAGCCCCAACAGATTGCTTACCATCAACCCTGTCGGCCCGGCTCCCACAACGATAACAGCAAACTCGTCCCGCAACGCGTGGCTTCGGCTCCTCTTGTCCGCCGACAATGCCTCGCCAGTCACGAACTATGCGCCAATGGAAACCGGATCATACACCTGGATCTCGCCTACCAGGAGCTGCGCGCCGCCAGTCGCAAAATTCTGCAAATCTCCGGCCGCCGCCTGACCTTCCGGCGATTGCAAGGCCGCTTGCAGGGCCAACATATCCTCAAAATAGAGATCGGCAATCAAGTAGTAGGGCGACGACTCTTGTGGATTGAGTGACGCCGGTTTGTTGATAGTGTAACCCTTCACCCCCGGCATCTTCCTCGCCACATGAACATGGGTTTCCTGGTAATGACGATCAAACGCGGCCGGGTCCTGGGGCTGTCCATACAATACGGTTAATTGGATCATACTGTCTCCTCCTTATATTATCGCCTAGAAGGCATTTCAAGGGTTTACAGATTTTACTCTGCCCAGGCAA
>JALYTT010000543.1 GCA_030854145.1 Chloroflexota bacterium
AGCATCTGGGCCACGGTGCCTTGAAACACTACCTGCCCGCTCTTCATGACGGCGATATTCTGGCAGGTCTGAGCGATATCTTCGACAATATGCGTGGAGAGCAACACCGTGCGGTTGCCGCCCAGGTCCGAAAGCAGGTTGCGGAAGCGAATGCGCTCCTCCGGGTCCAGCCCGGCGGTTGGCTCATCGACGATCAACAGGTGAGGATTGTTGATGATGGCCTGTGCGATGCCCAGGCGCCGCTTCATGCCACCCGAAAATGTCTTGATCTTGCGCCGGGCCACACTGCTCAGCGCGACTGTCTCCAACACCTGCTCGACCCGCTGCTGGCGAGGCCTGCGCTCCTTCAGCCCTTTCAGCAGCCCCACGTAATCCAGGAACTCGTACGCGCTCAGGTCGGGATACATGCCCAGTTCCTGTGGCAGGTAGCCCAGAACTTGCTTAATGGCGATGCGGCCCTGCTCGCTGGCAGCAGCATACTGGCCGACCTGTACCGTGCCGCCGGTTGGGTGCAGGATACCCGCCAGAATGCGCATCAGGGTGGTCTTGCCAGCCCCATTCGGCCCCAGCAGCCCAAACATGCCAGGGGGGATCACCAGGTTCAGGTCATTGAGCGCGCGTACATCGCCACGATAGATTTTGCTTAGATGAGCGATCTCGATATTCATAGTATATATTCCCTCTTGCTCTCTTTCAATTGATCATGCCCCGCGTAGGGACCCGGCTTGCCGCATCCGTGTGGGCCTCGCTTGCGCGGCACGTGCAGCCGGGCCATACATCAGAGAGGCCTGCGGCCTGGCAACCCAAGGGTTGCCTCACACGGACGCGGCAAGCCGGGTCCCTACGCGGTATCACCCTGGATATCCCAATGTGTAGTGGCGCCCCTCGCGGGCGCCATGTTCTCACCCGATCCATGAATCCGGTCAGCCAGCTAGCGACGCGCGCGTTCCCAGCGCAGGTAGAGCCAGGCCAGACCTATCGCCACGAGGCTCAGCCCGACCAGCAGCGCGATACTCGCAATGCCCTGCCAGACGGTTGGATTCAAGCGTAAAAAGACCCATTGATAATGGAAAAACGCCTCCTGTGCCCAGGGGCCGGTAGCATTGAGCATCGTCCCGACCGGGGTGGGGATGTGGAAACGCGGACTCATCAGATTGGCCCAGAACCAGTAGCCGATAAACAGAATCTGGTAGAGCGGCACCTTGAGAAACGCCGGCAACGCGATCGAGAAGCCGGCCGCGAACAGGAGGCCGGGTAGCGGAATCGCCGCGAAGGCCGCCAGGGCCAGTAACAGGCTGTGGGGATCTTGAAAGCGCGCCAGCACGTAGCCCACGCCGAGCAGGTAGATCAGGACCACCGGCAGCAACGTCGCCAGGGTGCTGCCCAGGTATTTACCCAGCAGGCGCGCGCCCAGCGAGCCGGGGAATGTGTCAAGGATCTCGTCCACGTGCAGCTTTTTATCTCGTGCCAGGCGATCAGCCAGCACCAGGCCGGCGCCCAACGGCAAGAACCAGGCGGTGAACTGGGCCAGGTACATCACGGCATCAAGCGAGGTCACCTGTGAGCCAATTGTAAAGGCCAGCCATAAGATGCCGCTTAGCGCGCTGACGAAGACCAGCACCAGCCAGATAGAACGGCGGCGAAACTGCATGAGAAATTCGTAGCGCAGCGCGCCGCCGGTGACAGACAGAGCATTCATTGATCAGACATCCTCTCCGAAAAAGCGCCGCTCAGGGTTGCGCAAGAACCACCAGGCAGCGGCCAACAACACCAGCGCGGTGACGATCAGTTCCAGGCGATTGGCCAGCCAGAACGGCGCGCCGGGCGTATACAGGGTCGCGAACAGAAACCAGGGCTGCGTCCAGCCATTGCCGGCAAAGTAGCCGTGGAAGGTCAGTTGAAAGATCCAGATGCAGCCCAATATGGCCCCGCTGCTGGCCCGGCTGCGCAGCACGAGCGCAAGCAGGATGCCGGCCCCGGCCAGCCAGAAGGTGGGCGCCAGCCAGGTCAGTTGTCCGGCGAGCAGCGGCTTGACTGGCACCCAGGGCAGAAAGGCGTAGAGCGCCAGCGCGGCCAGCAGCTCCACCAGCAGCGTCCAGCCCAGGATCAGGGCCACACGTAGAAAGACAATGCGGCGGTACGCTGTCGGCATGGTCAGCAACACTTCAAGCGAGGCATCCTGGACCGCGACGGTGGAGAGTATGATGCCGGCTGATAGCGGTAGACAGGCCTCCAACGCGGCAACGAGCAGCAACGCGATAAAACTATGCACCACGTTGCCCGCAAAGAGCATGACCGTCAGCGCGGCAAAAGCCACAGCCAGGGCCAGTGGCACCAGAAAGAGCAGCGGGCCAAGGATACGCACCTCGTGGCGCAAGCGATCCAGGCGCAGAAGAGTATTCATCAAAAATCGTTCCTTAGTGAGTGCAGAATGAGTTGTCTGGAATGGGGAAACATCCCGACACCACATAGGGTAGTACACATAGGTTAAGGAAAGTTTGGAGAATGGTTGGAAATTTATAACCTTGCAACTTCTCATTTTTTGCTAATGGAAAAAGCGCAAGAAACATGTGATAATACTCCTTGCTGAAGAATTCTTTGCCTCCTCTGGCTTCATTGCTACGATCGCGCGTATTTGCATGGTGGACCAGAGAGAGATGCAATAAGGAGAGTATCATGGTGTTAGCACGCTTCCTTCCTCGCGACGAGCACTTTTTCGACTACTTTCACGAGGCGGCCGGAAACGCCGCGGAGGTTGCCAGGGCGCTGAGCGATCTGCTCGATGACTACAGCGATGTCGAACGCAAAGCCCGGCGGGTGCGGGACCTCGAACACCGGGGCGATGAGATCACCCACCAGATCTACAGCGCGCTTAACCGTACCTTCGTCACGCCGCTCGACCGCGAGGACATCGCTGACCTGAGCAGCCGGCTTGACGACTTCGTGGATACCATCGAGCAAGCGGTGCGTCGCACCTGGCTCTACCGCATCGATGAACCCACCGAACACGCCCGCCTGCTGGCTCATATCATCAATGAGCAGGGGATGCTCATCGCCAGCATTGTACCCCTGTTGAAAAAAAGGAAGCAGTGGGACGATCTGCTCCACCGCACGATTGATATTCACCGGCTGGAGAACGAGGCCGACGAGGTACTCGACCGGGCGCTAATGGGGCAGTTCGAGGGTGTGAGTGATATCCAGGGCCTCATCAAGGCCATCCGCTGGGGAGAGATCTACCAGGACCTGGAGGATGCCAGCGACCGCGCCGAGGACATCGCCAACACGCTGGAAGGAATTGTGGTGAAAAATGCCTAGTACCGCACTCATCATGCTCATTCTGATCGTCGCCATCGCCCTTGTCTTCGATTTCATCAACGGTTTCCACGATACCGCCAACGCCATCGCCACCTCGGTCGCGACACGCGCGCTGGCGCCTGGCACGGCGGTGCTGATGGCGGGAGTGCTCAATATCGTGGGCGCCCTGACGGGTACCGCCGTGGCCTCCACTGTCGGCAAAGGTATCGTGCCTCCCGCGGCCAGCACCCAGCTCCTGGTCATCGCCGCGTTATTGTCGGCCATTGTCTGGGACCTGATCACCTGGCGCTTTGCCATCCCCTCCAGTTCCAGTCACGCGCTGATCTTCTCCATCGTCGGGGCAGGTGCGGCGGCAGCGGGCTGGCAGTCCATCGAGTTCGCGGGCCTGACCAAGACATTCGAAGGGTTGCTCTTCTCCCCGCTGTTGGGCTTCCTGGGCGCCTTCCTGATGATGATCCTGCTCCTGTGGATCTTCGCCCGCGCCCGTCCCCGGCTGGTGAGCAGCATCTTCGGTCGCTTGCAGATTCTTTCGGCGGCCTGGATGGCCTTCAGTCACGGCGGCAACGACGCACAAAAGACCATGGGCGTGATCACGATGGCCCTGGCAAGCTACTACGGCTGGACGGGCGCCCAGTGGCAGGTGCCGCTGTGGGTGATCCTGGCGGCGGCGACCTCGATGGGCCTGGGCACGGCCATCGGTGGCTGGCGCATTGTGCAGACGGTAGGATTGAAGGTCGTCGAACTGCGCCCTATCAACGGCTTCGCCGCTGAGACCGCCTCCGCCGCCATCATCGAGACAGGCAGTCGTTTAGGCATCCCTGTCTCCACAACTCACGTCATCTCTTCGGCGATCCTGGGGATAGGCGCGACCAAAAGGCTGTCGTCTGTGCGCTGGGGCATCGCTGGCCGCATCGTCCTGGCCTGGGTGCTGACGATCCCCGCGTGCATCGCTCTGAGCTGGGCCATCTACTTTGTGCTACATTTAGTAACAGGGATGCGCTAAGTGGCCCCTCTCTAACAGCAGAAGAGAGGCCTGTCATCCGTAGCACGCGGCAAGCCCCATAGGCGAATCCGTAGCGCGTGGCTTGCCTCGCCGTCCTGGTGGTCACAGG
>JALYTT010000103.1 GCA_030854145.1 Chloroflexota bacterium
CAACGTTCATCCTTTTCTCTGGCGAGAGATCAGTCATATCTCTGCCTTTCTAGAAGTGGGAGGACGACGAAGGATGTTCGCACGTCACATTTCTGATGAGTGACATCTCGTTGCGCATCCCGTGGGCACTGGGTAGCTTCCTGGTGGTGTATGCTGTGGTACTGCTGAGTGTCTCCCTGCTCAGCCCCCAACGTGTCCTTGCCATGCATCAGGATCGCTGCTTCGATGACTGGTGCCACTCGGTTGAGCGTGTGGTGCCGCAGTCCACCGTTGGTAACGCTCCTATGGTTGTTACCGCACATGGGACGTTTTATCTGGTGACCGTACGCGTTTCGAGCCGGGCCAGAGGAATCACCCAGCGCGCGCTGGATGCTCAGGTCTATATGTTGGATGCAAGCGATCAGCGTTATGACCCTGATGCTTCCGGCCAGCAGGCACTTGACGCGACCGGGCAAGGTGGACTGCGGCTGGATAGCAAAGTTGCGCCCGGTGGCTCGTTTACATGCACTGTTGTGTTTGACCTGCCCAAAGGCTCCTCACATCTGGCCCTGGTAGTTACCCATGGTCTGTTCCCGGATGTCCTGGTTATCGGAAGCGAGCAGAGTTTCCTTCACAAACCAACTATCTTTCAACTTCAGATGCCATGATGTCCGTTTTGCTTACTTGTGTGAGGAATGTTTTGAGCGCGTCCTCGTAGGCTTGCGGGTCAGCGTTCCACACCTGGGCATGATCCACGCCGGTTGCACGCTGGTAGGTGATAAGGTCGGGGCAGGCCTGAGCAAAGGTATCGCTTGTTGCAACAGGCGCCAGTGTATCGCTGGTTCCATGAAAGAGCAGCGTTGGCAGCGTCCTCTGCTGGGCCAGGTGGAGATAATTCAAGGCTGAGAAATTGATGCCCCGGCGCGCAATGATCCACTCAACGATGGCGAGAAACCACAGTGGCACATGGATCATCTCATGCATCAGCCTGACTGTGGCCGCGTGCCAACTGAGGATTGGTGAATCGAGGATTACGGCTCGTATATGTTTCGCATATGACGAACGTTGCAGGAAGGTTTCGACCATGCAGCCACCCATCGACCAGCCATACAGGATCAGATCGAGCGCGCCGTGATCCAGGGCATAGCGCACGCTGGCCTCGACATCCTGCCATTCGGTATCTCCGAGATGATACAGGTGATCGGGGCTGGGCGGCGCGCCGGGGTCGTTGCGATAGGCTATATCCAGCACGGGGAAGCCCAGGCCTGCCAGCAGCGGGAGAATACACAGCCCCTGCTCGCGTGTCGCATTGTAGCCATGCACCATAAGAACCCAGGTCGTGCGCTGTCCGGCTACAAACCAGGCCGGGAGTGGTCCCACCTGACCTGGGATACGCACATCCTCGTAGGCCAGGCCCAGCGTGGACTCAGGATCTCCCTGATAGACGAACGCATTCCAACGCACACGCGCGCCAACAACAGGCTTCTGCGTCGCTTTGAGGAGGGTGCGTGTCACCGTCTGCTCAGTCATGGAGATGATCTTGCCGAGGACCGCATAGTTCGCCTGCCAATCAATGCCATAGATGCCATCATATGCCGTGTCTCGTGTGCGTTGGAGCGTGATCGCCTCTTCAGTGACCCCGATGACACGCGGCCTCGGTGCATGGACCTGGTCTATCTTTTTGGCGCGCAGCAGTTGCTCGGAGGAGAACCAGCCTGCTATAGCGATCATGCTGAGAAGCAGGAGCAGCATAAGCCCAAGAAGCATAGATATGGTGAGCATACACTGTCTCTTTCTATCTTAGTCACAAAATCTCATCGATGAAAACGTGTTCCACCCCTGCCGGCAGCGACTTCAGAGCGCGCTGTAAGAAGGTAGGGTACAGCGTAATCTGTTCGAGGTCGGCGCAGGGAAACCACTGGAAGATGAGCGGGTTATGCTCTTCCTGTCCCTCGAATGGGCCAGGGGATGTATACAAGGCGCAATCGGACGGCAGCGTCATCAGGAAATAGAGTGCCAGTTCATGAATTTTCCGCTCACCGTCCTGATAGAAGTCCTCGACGATCCAGACCAATCGCTCAACCTGCATGTCCAGATCCAACTCCTCGCGCATCTCGCGCTTGAGGGTCTCAGTAGCAGGCTCCAACAGTTCAGCGCGTCCACCCGGCAAAGACCAGAAGCTGCCACCCTCTGCCTTGTGGAGCAGAACCTGGTTGTTGTGCAGAGCGATGCCAACGATGCGGTAATTGAAGCGGGCGCGGCCGCGGTTGAATGCAATCATGAGGGGGCCCTGACTTTTAACTCAACGTTTTGAGGCTACAAATTGCAGCGCTTCTCGCGAAAGATTGAGCCATTGCTCTGCAAATGTTGGTTCGATGGTGATCCACTCCTTCATAAGCCGGCCATCATGCCGGGGATCAAAGCGTTCTCCCATGCCCGCAGCGATGAGCGCATCCACACGCGACTTCGGCAGCTTGACAACGAGCTTGCCCCTGACGAGCATAGCAAAGATTTTATCCTGAATTTTTAGTCCTGACGAGCCGAAACTCTTCCCATCCGACGGAGGGGTGACATCTGGATTGCTGAGGAGTCCCTCGACAATCGTGGCAAAACGTGCTTCTGGAGTGCTGGGTGGATAACTCATGAAAGGGACAGATCCTCTCTTTGTATACGCTGTTATTGCCTCATTATAACACGCGTATAGCCGAGGGCTAAGGAAAGCTCGCTTCCTAGGAATCGACCATTTGTAGCCTGGGAAAACTACTCCTTATCAGGATCGGGTAGGCAGGGAGAAAGACCCTCCCTCCTCCACCCGTTTGTGTATGAATGACCGTTCGATTTACGACTTCATCCGACCCACTTGATAACAGGCGAGGATGTTGCCAGAGCCTTGCCAGGTGCGTGTGGCGATGAGCTTGAGAGATACCGGCGGGCGACCCGTGAACAGCGGGGTCCCCTCGCCCGCGATCACCGGAAAAATCGTGAGGTGCAGTTCATCGACCAGATCATGAAGGAGCAGGTCGTTCCAGAGCATACGACTCAATAACACCAGGATATCTCTACCCGGCTGCTGTTTCAGGGCAGCAACCTCCTGGTGCACATCCGCCCCTCTGACGATGCGTGTCGTCTTCTCCCAGGGCGCTAGATCCTCGCGGGTGATGGTATCCGAAACTACGATTTTCCCTACTGACTCGATAAGCCCTGCAAATTCACGTCTGGTCGCGGTGGCATGCGGGTCATGGGGCACCCCCGTCCAATACGCTTTGTTGCCTAAAAAGGAAGTGCGACCACTCAGGAGCAGGGTATCGGCGGCACGCAGTTGTTCAGTATTATAGTAATCGAAGTGCTCGTCCCCATCGTAGTCTTCGTGGAAATAGTCGAAGAGCGCGTCGAGATTTCGCCCCTTCCCTTCGTAATAGCCATCCAATGACATCAGGTTGCAGACAATGAGTTTCCGCATGAGTGTGCTGCCTTTCCAAAAGTGTTAATGCTGTCTTTTCATGGTTGACCAGAGCAGGCTGGTTCGCGGCTACAATTGCAGGCTTTTTATATCCTCTGCGACAAAAGACACATCGTTATTGAATTGATGGCCGCCTTCATCTCGTTCACATATCGTTGCTTCCGGGAGGATTTGAGCGTAGAGCGCAAGATGGTCAAACGGCACGGTTGCATCGTCACGGCAGTGGTACAGGAATATCTGTCTGCCCTTTGAAAGCTGTGTGGCTCTATCTTCTGGCAGCATCAGTTCCTCATAGCCAGAGTAGCACCAGCCATTCCCACCCCAAAATGGGCACGCGAGAAGAAACATGGCAGCAATCGTTTCTCTGTCCCCCCTTTCGCTCATCCACTTTATGAGAATCGAGGCGCCGACCGAATGGCCAACGAGACCAATCGGCCCCTGCATCGTAGTCAGCTCTTTTTCGAGGTGATGCTTCCACTCTTCATAGGATGCATCTTCTTCGTGCGGCAGAGCCGGGTAATGAACCTCGTATTGCGGGCCAAGTGCATGCGAGAGGCTCGTGGCAAGCTGTTTGTCCACTTCGTAAGCACCGGCTCCAGCACCTTGAATCACGAAGATGTGCTTCGTCATGATAGACATCCCTTCTGTTTCTTTTGCAAACCATCTCTTTTCTCTCATTGTCTCCTTTGATGGCGAGTTGAAGTCACTTTTTCGAGCACTGCCAGTTTACCCCTATGTTCTATTTCACCACTCGGAACGAGAGATGGGTTGCTCCGGGTGTCTCAAGCAAAAACAGTATACCCTCAGGGAGGCGAAAAAACTTCTCTGATCTTGCGCTTCTAAGAAAAGCTATGACAATAATTAGGAGATGGTCGGGTTGCACTCCCTGGAGGGATACACCAAGAAAGTAAAAACATGAACATCGCCGTTTTTGCGGATTTGCACGGCAGATTGCTGCTCGCTTTTCAGCTCTGTGGACGCTGGCAGAGGGAGACAGGAGAAACTATCGACCTGATCTTGCAGGCGGGAGACCTGGGTGCGTATTTTGATATGCAGAGGCTGGACAGAGCCACGCGCCGCTATGCTGAACGTGATCCGACGGAACTCGGATTTTTAGAGCACTTCTGCCGCTATGACCCCGCTGTGAACGCGCGGCTGGCTGAAACAACCTGTCCCATGATTTTTGTACGCGGCAATCACGAGGATCATGCCTGGCTCGATGCACTGGAGCAACAGAGCGCGGATAGCATTTTTCCAGTTGATGCGTACAGGCGGGTGTACAATCTGAAAACTGGCCTGCCCTGGACCTTCCACAAAGGTGACGAGCAGATTACAATACTGGGCATTGGACGTATTGCAGCTCCGGCGGGAGAAGAGGATCAGCACCAGGGCAAGTATATCCAGGACTACGAAGCAGAGCGTATCTATCAACTGGAACACCAGCCTATCGATATCCTGCTCACCCACCACTCGCGGCCCGATTTCGTAATCCTGGAGCGCGGCGTGAAAATCAAGGCCAGCAGCGGGATGAAGGAGATTGAATATATTCTGGATAGGGACCAGCCCGCGTACCATTTCTTCGGCCACTATGGAGGTCCGCCGCAGGTGCGCAGCGACACCAATGGCCGAACGCTTTCAGTAAAGCTGGCAGACCTCCACTGGGAATATGGGACTTCAGTGCTCGAAAGGGGCTCAATGGGCCTCTTACGCTGGCAAAATCGCGAGCAGCACCCCTTCACGGTGCTCAATGATCCCTGGCTGAGAGAATACGCCAGCCATACATGGCGCTCCCTCTAAACGAAAAATCCAGGCCAGCAGATGGGCAACCCCTGATGATCCGTGCCGCGCGGGCAAATGTTCGCACGACATGCGCTCCTCATGCTCTGATAAGCGCCGGTTATGGCCTGACTGTCTGGTAGTGAAGTCCAACCACGCCCGCTTGGAACGTCTTTGCTTCTAGCAGCTTGAGCTTCATCCACTCCTTGATATCTTGAAAGAGGGGGATGCCACCACCTAAGACAATCGGATTGAGAAAGAGGCGGTATTCATCAATCAAGCCCAGATGGGTAAACGAATGGGTCAAGGTGGGGCTCCCGAAGATCATGAGGTCGCCGCCAGGCTGTTGTTTGAGTGCTGCGATTTCTTCCGCAATCTGGTCTTTCACCAGCCGTGAATTCTTCCATTCCGCACGAGAGAGCGTTCTTGAAAACACAATTTTGGAGACATTCTCGACCCAGTGAGCGTGTGCGCGTTCCCGTGGCGAGGCCTCCGGGTCCGTGAGCATGGTTGGCCAATAACTCTGCATTACCAGGTAGGTGACACGTCCATAGAGAGCTGTGTCCACATTCCTGAAGAGAGCGTCGACATAGGGGTTCAGTTCTTCGTCCACGATAGCCCACTCCAATTCTCCGTTTGGTCCTGTCGTGAAGCCATCGAGTGAGACATGCAGAAATGAAATGACTTTTCTCATGGTATACTCCTTTTATTGGGATGATAGGGAACCTTCAACGGTTCCATGATAACCCAGCAAAAGGATTTTGTCTTGAACAAAATGGACAGCTATTTCGGCTGCCTTCTCTGAGCAATTTGAGCAGGCGTGTACCCTATGAAATGCTTGAGTGATCTGGTCATATGCGGCTGATCGGCATAGCCAGCTTGATACGTTGTATCAAGGAGCGAAATGCCCTGCTCCAGGAGAGCCGCCGCCTGCTTCGCGCGTTCGATCTGCTCAAGAGCTTTGTACGTTAACCCGGTTGCCAACAAGAACCGGCGTCTCACCGTGCGCAACGACATCTCCGGCGGTTGGCCAGCCAGGACCGCCTTCACGACTGGATCAGAAACCAGTATATCCTCGCGCACCAGCCTCTCGACGAATGTCTCAACATTTTCATAGTCAGGAAAGTGAAAGCTGGAGCCGGCTAGCTCGAAGGAGGTTTTCGCGGCGAGCGGCAACATAGCCCGTTCATCCAGGAGATGTCTGATGGAAACTGAGGGCAGAAAGATGCCAGGCTGAAAAGTGACGCCAAACCACTCGGTCCCCTCGGCCTGGCTGACAGGAGTCGCTCTGGTCAATGGTCCCTCCACAGAGACTCTGGCCCTGCCATCCTGCCTGAGAAAGAGCAGATGCCAACGGTTAGAGGCCGGGCACACAGGAGCATAATCGCTGCCAGCCCGCCCACGCCAGACCGCCTCTATATACGGGGAGTCCGACTCCCTTCCCTCAAAGAGAAAACTCATATTTCTGCCTCCGATGTATGCGACGTGAACAAGATGCCACCTTTGAGCACGAATAGTTTACCGTACATGCGCAGAAAAAACTTCTCGCATCTTGCTCTGTGGCCGCGCTCTCTGACTCTTCACGTTTCACGTGAAACGCAAAGCAGAGCTTGCTTACCCAATAGTGATATCCGAAGATTTTCCTTTTTCGCGATAGACCGCCTCACACCCTCGCACAAGGCTGCGGAAACGGTGTTGCAGCAGTTTTCGCTCGCCCTGTGCCATGTCTAGAAAGATGACCTCATAGTAGTAGCGAGCATACTCTAAGATGGCCGGCAAAACATCCTCAAGGTTGTCGCCACGGACAGTGCGGCTTCCGTGCTTACGACGCTCCTGTAACCAGAACGCTGACATTTCAACACGGATCTGCTCCTCAATTTCCTGACCCGGACGCTCATGATATCGTATGATAATTTTTTGCGCGATCATGAGGATATTTTGAAGAGTTGACTGCTCGCCCGACCCGGGCGAGTAAAACGCCAGGAGAAGCTCTATCAGGTGCGCGTATCGCGCAACCGGTGGCGCAAATCCAGGGTCGTTCATCCGGCTCAACTCCGCTGCAATCAGTGGATGCTGGCGAAGCCATTCTTCTACAAAGACCGACTGACTTTTTACTCCACGCACATTTTCCAATGCAGCAATAAGATTGGGAGAAAAGGCGAGGGAGAAACCGATCTTTTTCTGCTCCGCATCCAGACGTGGACGACTCATCAACGACCTCCATCAGGGTCAGCAGTGGCGGTCTCTTCAAAGAAGCGGCGCAGCACCTGTGCGACAAGCTCTGGCTTGCCACCATTGTCTGCTGCCGAATGGCCGAGTCCGGCAAGCTCAATGCGCTGAACATGCGGTAAAACCAGGCTTAAGCTTGCAAGAGCATCTTTCAAAGACTCGGCGCTCTTGCTCCCGCCGAGCAGCAAAACCTTCGCTTGCAGTACCCGAAAATGCTCAAGGGAACCTTCCATATCCTTGATGATCTGCGAATCGGAATGCATCGTCGGAATGAGAACCTGCAACGGCACATCATCGTTCTTCGCCTCCTTCGCCTCAGCCCGAATCGCCAACGACATCAGTGGCGCCAGGAGAAAACGCGGAAGCGCGGTCAGCAGCGACGAATCCCCGGTTCCTTTGATGACACTGACCATCGCCGCGCCCAGGTTCCCCTGAGCCAGCTCCTGATCATAGCGTGTCACCCAGGCCATTGGGGAGGGATGGCCGGGAAGCGGAAGAGGGGGCTCATAGAGAGCGATCTTCTGAATGGCTGGCTGCATGAGTGCCGCTTGCAGCACAATTAAGGCTCCTGCGCTTAGCCCAAAGACAAGATGGGCGTCAGTCTTGCGAAGGAGTGCAGCCAGATCTTCGCATGCTTTCTTCATACCGTAATGCTCGCCAAATGGTCCGCTGAAACCACGCCCGCGACGATCAGGCACATACACGGTAAATCCATCAGAGAGGGCCGCGGCCAGCTTGTTAAAGTTATGGGAGGCCATCATGCCTCCGTGGACGAGGATCAGACCAGGACCGCGCCCAAATTGTCGATATCCAATCGTCGTACCATCATCCGAGAGGACGGAATCAGTCGAATATGCTCGTGCGTTCTCGCTTTTAGGGATGGTGCCTGTCGCTCTGGACTCTGTACTCATACCTTCAACCTCTTTCTTTTACTCACCAGAAACCATCTATCTCTGACGATAAATCAATTATAATTATTTAAATAATTATTGTCAAGTTTTCTCGAATCAAAACATGTACCGCAGGAATGCTCACAAGAAGCATCCCTGCGGCAAGCAAGCTCACTGTATTAGAGTTGGGTGAGCCATTGATCGCGCAACAGGGTCTTGATTTCCGCGCTTCCGCGCAGGCGCAACCAGATTGGTCCCAGCTCTGGCTCATAGTGCAGTTCGAAGGTAAAGAAGGGGCAGCACGCTCTCTCTTCGGCAACGAACGTCACCACCCTTTGGATCCATTCAGGCTCCCCTGGAAACTGGAAAGCATAGCCGTCCTCAAGCTCCTGCACCTGTTGATACGAAGCCATGAGCGGTCGAACAACCTCACCTCGCGCTGCCAGGTCTTTTCCGGTGAGCAAGCAGGCCAGCGCGACGGCCTCTGCTTCCTGTTGAGTATCGGTCATAAGAAACACCTCTTTCTTTTTGAGTGTATCTACACTTTCAAGAGAGGGAACGCCGCTTGCGCCCCCTCGAAAACGAGTGTACAATTTCAAGTACACTTGAAGTCAAGAGGGGAGAGCAACCAATTTGAACGAACCGAAACTGACTATTGGCGAAGTTGCGCGCCAGGCAGGGCTGCGCTCCTCGGCCATCCGCTATTATGAAGACAGAGGAGTCTTGCCCAGGCCTGAGAGGACCCATGGACACCGGCGCTACTCCTCGCGGGTCTTTCAGCAGTTGGCATTCATCCAGCTTGCCCAGGCTGCGGGCTTTTCCGTGGCGGAAATTCAGACGCTTGTTTCCGGTTTCGATGACACTGCGCCACTGGGCGTGCGCTGGCGCACGCTGGCCGAGCAGAAACTGGCCAAACTCGACGTCCTGATGAGCAGAGCACAAGGCATGAAACGAGTATTGGAAGAGGGCATACGCTGTCAGTGCCTCAACCTGGACGAGTGTATTCCTCTGGCATCCGGGTGTCGTCTTTGAAACACGTCAATAGGTGAGTTGGCATGTATTCACCTATGCATAACCTGAGTAGTTACATCCAGGATTGCTAAAGCAAGCATCATCAACATCCTCCTTGGAGGATGAGGAAGCAGCTTACTCAATAGCCTTCACGACCATCCCCTCTATCGCCGCCTCATCCTCCCCAAAATGCGCCGCCAGTCGCCTGATGGCCAGCTCACGCAGCGCCTGTTTATTGGCTGGACTCAACGCGGCCAGCAGGGCGGCGTTCACGATGAAGGACTGACTGTCTTCGCTTATATCGAGCAGGCCCTGACGCTCAAAGCGGGGAAACGGGCTGACTTTCAGCATATTCTCTATCTCTGAGCGGCTCACATCAGCGTTATCGACGATGGCATGCCTGGAGCCAGCATATCTCTTTTCTATAGGTAAACCTGCCTCCTGGCGCAATCGATAGAAGGCGGAGAAACGGTCAGCCGTCTCTCGCACTGAGAAGAGGCCATGCTCGTCGCTGTGTCGCAACAAGATGAGCAGGAGCAGCATCTGGTAGGCATATTCAAGCCCGGTATCGCGCGCGAATTCCATGAGCGTATCCAGCGCCACTTGCTGGGCCTCTTGCGGAATGGCGTACCTGGCCTTCTTCTTTGGCGTGATGCCATGCGCAATCAGTCGTCTTTTGTATTCTCCTTCTGGCGGGTTCGTTCCCAGGCTTCTTTCGATCTCACGCAGTTTCTGCTCCATAGCTGCATCAAAAGGGTAGGCCTGTTCGCGAAATGCGGCGATCTGGGTCTCCAGGGAGATGAATGGCTCAGTATGTCGCTGGCCCGTGATAAAAAGGTTGCGTTCAATGTTGGCTAATAAGCCGTTCTGCGTGAGATTAGCGGAGCCGACCATAGCCCAGGCTCTGGCATTGGACGACCCGAAATAGATTTTGGGATGGAAGATGGTATTTGTGTCCGCCACATAGACATAGACCTCTGCTCCAAAATCCCGTAACCTCTGGAACGCGCTCAGGCGATTCAATGGCGCCAGCCCGACGACCGCACGTATGCTCTGCGCGCTTTTGAAGATGGGTCTGAGCAACAATACGCCAGAGGCGGAAACATAGCCAACACTGAGTTCGATGGTCGGAGCAGGAAAATCTTCGCTGGTCCGCAAAAGCTCCTCAAGCGATTTATCCACGACGCGAATGGTCAGATCAGGCACGTTCTTACTCCCTCCCTGTCGTAAGATACAAACTCTGGTAGCGCGCCATGCTCTCCACCTATGAAAGCAAGCGTTTACTGATTATCAATTCCGGCATTCGTCTCACAGAGCATACTCTTCAATTATAACGTGAAGAGCCGCTTTATGCTAAAGCAACTCTCTTTAGTTTCAATGAGGTATTGTTTTGAGGATACCAAGAGGGGTACAGGCGGATGGGCCGGAGCGCTAGTCAGCGCCCAGAAACGCTGGCTCCGATGGAGCGTGCGTGCTGGCGCTGAGCATCAAACGTTGAGATGCGAAAGGATTTCCGCGCATCTGAGTATTCCGCGCGGCGGGTTCATGCTCAACTGATCATTCACCACGATACTCCACCACGCGTTGAGCACAGATTGTGCCAGTCCCCAGCCACGTATGCGCGCCCGTTCCATGCCCAGTTCCTCGCTCAGTTGAGCGACGCGCCGGGCCAGCATCTGCTCCAGGTCGGGTACCTCAAGGATGCGAGGCATGGGGTTATAGAACGAGGCTCCCACCTCATACCCAGGATCACCAACCACGCCCTTGGGGTCAATAGCCAGCCATGCCTCACCCGAACGCAAGACATTATGGTGCTGGAGATCGCCGTGCAGCAGCATGGCCTGGGGAGCCGAGGCGCTTAACGTCGCGAAAAGATCCATCGCCTCATCGACCAGGCGCGGCGGAAACGGGCCATATCCGCCAGCATAGCGTGCGCGGAGCTGCGTCAATCCTTGTCCCAATTGCTCAACCGTCGGAAAGGTGTGTTCTGTGGGTGCCGGTCGCCAGAGGCGGCGCATCACTCCGGCCAGAATGGATGTGGCCTGCTCATCCTGCCCCGGCACCAGTGACGCAAGCATGGTTCCCGGTTGCAAACGCTCCAGCACCATCACCTTTTGTTCCTCGTCACACTCCAGGAGACGAGCGATACCTCGCCCATTGAAGAGACGCAGCGCAGCCAGCCCATGTTCAAACTCATCGGAAAACTCACACGTCTTCAGGATAACTGGTGTGCCATCTGCACGTACAGCCGGTGCCACGTAGTGAAACGAGAGATTCTCAAACGGGGGCAAGAGCTTCAAGTGCCAGCGCTCCGCGCATTCCTCTAAAAAAGATGGAAGGCGTTGAAACCAGGCATTGGCCGCCTCTATACCGTAGGCATCGCGCATGAATTGGATAAAATATTCAGGCAGGGCAAACATCAAAGGGACTCCTTGTATCTAGTACACATATGCATCCGACTGAGGAGGCCCTGAGCTTTTTTTCGTCTGGGTGGTGATGACATAGCGATGACGATGTTCCCAATTTCCCAGACCGTCGTCGTCATACACCGTTCCTTCGTATTCCATGCCACATTTCTGCATCACCCGAGCGGAAGCGATATTCTCTCTTTCACATTCCGCGTGGATTCGCCGGGTTCCCAGCACAGTAAAGGCATAGGTAAAGGCGGCTTGTAGTGCTTCGGGCATGTAGCCCTGTCCCCAGAAGTGCTGGTTGAGAGCGTAGCCACAGCCACATTCTCGCATCCCTTCCTCGGATGCATGACGGCTCCTGCCAATAATAAGCCAGCCGATGAGCAGCCCATTGCTCCGTAACGTTATCGCCCAATCGTAGGCATCCCGAAGGGGGTTAGATGCTCGCTGGACAAGCGCTGCGAGCCATTGGCGTCTCTGCTCCTCATCCCAGGAGGCAAAGTGCATGAAGCGGGTGACGGATGGATCAGCCAAGAAAGCATGAAGCGCATCCCAATCAGAAAGTACAAAGTCTCGCAGGATCAGCCGCTCAGTTTCAAGGGTAGGCATAGTTTTTCACGCTTTCTGTTGGTACTGATCAAGATCTAGCAGTTTGGACTGACCACCCCCTTCAAGCATCATTATGGCGAGGTGTCGGCCATCTTAGCGCTTCCACAGACCTTGCGATGGGATGCGCAATGCCCGGTTAAACTTACTTGACGCGTTTTCCCAGGCAATGATCTCCGTTAGCTCGACCAGTTCATCATCGTTATAGAACTGGCGCAGGCGAGCGAAGAGGTCATCGTCCACCTCGCGTCCGCTGATCGTCATGCTATCGGCGTATTCTAACGTGACCCGTTCCACCTCGTTGTAGAGCGGGCTGGTCGCATAGTCCGCCAGCGCCAGGATCTTCTCGTCGGAGACACCCAGATTGCTGCCCACGGCAGCGTTGATGTCCTGTCAGAACTCGCACCCGTTGAGCGCCGCCACGCGCCGGTTGACCAGCGCTTGCAACTGCTCATCGATCAGGCCGGAGGTGGCGATGCCCGTCCACATCGCGCGCGCCCCTCGAAAGATCGAGGGCCGCCGCGCATAGATCAGGTGGTTGAGCAGCGGCGCGCCCCAGGTTTTTGCCTGCGCCTCGAAGACCTTTTTGATGTAACTTTCTACCTCTTCCGGGTCCACCCCGTCGATTCGTGCCATGATCGATATGTACCTCTTTTCCTGGCCATGCCTATTTTATGAATGCACCGCCCTCGTGTATATCTGTTGTCAACATCATGCTTCTATGATACATTGGAAGGAATGAGGTACACAATATCAATGCAATGTCTCTGTTGAGAAACAGCTTATTGCTCTGATTGATCAACGACCCTATGTGTAGTGGCCCTCCCTTGCGGGGGCCATGTTCCACGACCCAACGGGGATGCGGATCAAGGGAGTCATCACTATGCCTGGCGATCTGGAGCGCCTGGAACTGCTTGTACCAGAGTTTGCGCATACGGCTCAAACATCCAATGTTAATACGCGGAACTTGCAGGAGTATGCGCTGGCCTATGTTGAACGCTACCGGGGCGACGTGTTGCAATTGGAACACGAGTGGGGGATACTGCATGCTGCGCTGCTGGAGGCCTGGCGCAAGAAGCGCTACGCCATGGTTGTGCGGCTGATCGCTGGCCTGGCACACTCTATCGGGCGCATGAGCCGGCTGGAAGAGGCGGAACACCTGCTGCACATGGGTATCGCCGCCAGCCGCTATACACAGGATAAGCCGCACCTGGCCTACTTTTTGAATCGCCTGGGGAACCTGTTTTTCGCGCATGGTCAATACGCGCGGGGGCGGCGCATCTGGTACGCCAGTGTGCAGCTTGCCGGGTCCAACGGTGCTCTCGCGGGCCTGCTGGAGCCGCTCTTCAGCTTCGCGCACATCGCTGATATCCTGGGCAACTATACCGCCTCGCAACAATTTATCGAGACCCTCGCGCACGCCTCTCAGGACGATGATCCCATCCCCCTGGCCGTGGCCACCTTCATTCGCGCCTTTCACGCTCGTCACCTGCCCGACCCGGACCAGGCTTACGATGACCTGTGCCACTGCCTGCGGCTCCTCGCGTCACACCCGACCGCCAGCTTCCTCGCCTCCTACCGGCAGCTTTTCACCATCGTCGTCCAGATCGAGCTGGCCCGTGTGCAAGGTGACTACCAGCGCTCGCATGCCTACATGGAGACCGCCGTTGCGCTGGCCCAGCTTTTCGCCGACCGCTATACCGTCGCCGTCCTGCTCATCGACCAACGACACTTCGCGCACGAATTGGGCTACCAGGCCTATACCCCCTCGATCCTCTTTCGCCCCAACAACGGGCCGCAACCAATCGAGCCCCTGCACATCTACGAACGCCAGCACGCCCTTGAACCATACCTCGCCCCACCGTCATCGCCATGTGACACCATCACCGTTACATGCGAGCAGTCCCATGCCTCTACGCTAGCCGTACCAACAGGAACGGTGCTTGCCTGTCCACCAGAATCGAGACAGCTAAGCGAGTCAACAGCGCTGGTAGAAGCGTTGAGCGAGCGCGAGCTAGAGGTGTTACAACTTATAGCCACCGGCCTCTCCAATCGTAAAGTTGCCCAGCAACTGGTGATTATGCCGGGCACGGTGAAGAAGCACCTGGAGCACATCTATAGCAAGCTCAATGTTCACAACCGCACCGAAGCCATCGCCAGAGCCAGAATGCTGCACATGCTTGCCTGAATGCGCACGGCCCTCTGACAGGTGAGCCATGGCGCTCACGGAACGCTTTCCACATCTCATATATTCGAGATGACAGAAGCAGTAAGGGTAGGGGCGCCGTTTACAAGCCCGCTTGTTCGCCGGCGAGATCGTGATGCCATCAGAGGTGCGCGGGCTTGTAAACGGCGCCCCTACCTCTGTTGCCTCCTCCTTATGTTCAAGCTTATGCAGTTGCTATATCCCGTTCCACCCATCGCACGCAACGTGTTGGTCCACTAAGATACGCCGTTTGGCGAATGACGTTCGCCTGCGTGCATGCTATGCTCGATGCAACAACCATTAGTGAAAGAGGAAAACCATCGTGCATCGCATACTAACGATATTGTGCTGCGGCCTGTGCCTCCTGCTTGTCGCCTGTGGCTCCGGTGGCGGCGCGAATGCTGCCGCCACTCCTACCGCGTCTGCGCCCGCAGCAACCGCCACCCAGGCGGTTACGCCTACGCCATCGGTGCCAACAAGCTCCACGGCGTTGGTGAAGTACACGGGCCATGCTGGAGGTGCTATCGGCGTCTCCTGGTCGCCTGATGGCACGCGGCTGGTCTCGTGCGGTGATGATGGCACTGCGCAGGCCTGGGATGCCAAAACGGGTCATATGCTCTGGCAGGCGACCGTCTCGCGCTACGCCTTCGTGGTCGCCTGGTCGCCCAATGGGCAGAAGGTGGCGGGGGCCGGCAGCGACGGCTCGGTGTATATATTCAATGCCACCAATGGCCATCTCCTGGCGACCTACACAGGCCAGGGTAACTTTATCGAAGGGCTGGCCTGGTCTCCCGACAGCCAGTACCTCGCTTCGGGCAGTCAGGACAATACCGTCAAAGTGTGGAGTGTGCGCACCGGCAAGGCCATCGTCACCTATACGGGTCATAGCGCCGCCGTCGAGCGCGTCGCCTGGTCGCCTGATGGCAAACGCATAGCATCCGCCAGCTATGATCAGACTGTGCAGGTCTGGAATGCCAGCACCGGCCAGCACCTGCTGACCTACAAAGGCCACAAGGCGCCCGTCTGGGAGGTCGTGTGGTCGCCCGATAGCAAGTACATCGTCTCAGGCACCGGTTCGGCCGGTATCAATGGTCCCGTCACCAGCAATAACTCTGTGCAGGTCTGGAACGCCAGCAGCGGTCAGACCCTCGTAACGTACGCGCCCGCCTCCGCCAGCCAGACCTATGCCCTGGCCTGGTCGCGCGACGGCAAACGCATCGCCTCCGGCGGCGACGACAACATTATCCGCATCTGGGACGCCAGCAGCGGCCAGACCCAGCAACAATATCGCGGCCACAGCGATGTCGTCTTCAAGATCGCCTGGTCACCCGACGGCACGCTGATCGCCTCCGCCAGCCAGGATGGCACGGTGCAGGTATGGAAGCCATTGACCTCTTAGCACGACATGGCCGACCCGTAGCGCGTGGCTTGCCTCGCCGTCCCTGTCAGCACCAGGACGGCGA
>JALYTT010000104.1 GCA_030854145.1 Chloroflexota bacterium
AGGCAACCCGGCCGCCGGTATGGCCGCGGTACAGGTCTACCTGAACGTGTGGCTCGATCATGACAGGTGCAGCGGTGCAGGCCAGGTCTTCTTCCAGCAGGGGGATGTGACAGGGATCGAATGGACCCACTGCGCTAACGGCACCAGCGTCGTGCATTATCGCGTGAGCGACGGCGATCACACATGGCCCGGAGCCGCGTTTGACCGGGGCCTGGGCTTTACAACCCATGTGATCGATGCCAACGTGGTCATCTGGAACTTCTTCAGCCACTACTCGACGTGACAGGCAGGTATTGTTCTCGCATTGGGACGGGGCGCTGGCTAGTGCATTGACTCCAACAAATTCGCCGAAGAGCGCCTCATCATTCTCCGTAGGGACCCGATTTATCGCGTCCGGGGTATTTTATGATTTATATCCTGCAACGGATTCAGGCAATACATTGCGCCGGACGCGATAAATCGGGTCCCTACGATAGATGAAAGCGTCTTGACAACAAATTTGTTGGAGTAGATGAGGCCTGCGCCCTAGACATGTCGCGCATTCACCTTCCCTGGCCGGGTCCGGCAGCGTTCATATTCCGCGAACATAGCCGCGCTTTGTCCGACGAGGCGCGCGCGCAATTCTGTCTCATCCAGCCAACGCGGTCGCCCTTCAATACTACCGCGCAGCTTGCCTCCTACGACCTCGCCGTAATAGACATGGGTCAGGGTACTCACACTGGTAAAGCCGGTGCTGGATTCTGCGTGGAAGCCAACCATGCCACTGACATGCAGGCGTAAGCCGGTCTCTTCCTGGCATTCGCGCACCGCAGTTGCATCTGGCGTCTCACGCCAGCGCATGAAACCACCGGGGAAGCTCCACGTACCCCGCCTCTTCTCCACAATGAGGAAGCGACCCTCATCCTCAACAATGACACAGGCGGTACCCAACGGCGGCATATTTCCCGCGAGCAGGATATTGAGCGTATTAAAAAAAATACAGACCAGCGTTTTGAGCAGTTCATAGAGCATGGATAAGATTTTTTCAGACATCAGCAACTTTCTTCATTCCTATTTATTTAGACCCGATCCGCGTAGGGGTGACTTGACGTAACTTTGATCATACCATCTAATGTGTAGAGAAAGCATATTCGTTCCTCCAACTATACACCATACAGAAAGGGTGCGCATATGGCACTAAAATTTGGCTTGCTTGTCCCCCAGGGTTGGCGCATGGACCTGGTAGGGATCACTGACCCCATCGAGGCCTATGAGACGATGACGCGCGTGGCCCAGGAGGCCGAGACACAGGGTTATGACTCGGTCTGGCTCTTTGATCATTTTCACACGGTTCCCACGCCAACCCAGGAGGTCACCTTTGAATGCTGGGCAAGTACTGCCGCGCTGGCCCGCGATACCAAACGCGTGCGCATCGGGCAGATGGTGACCTGCAACGCCTATCGCAATCCCGCCCTGCTCGCGAAGATGGCGAGCACGGTTGATGTGCTCAGTCATGGCCGTTTAGACTTCGGCATCGGCGCGGGCTGGCACGAGCACGAGTACCGTGCCTACGGCTACGACTTCCCGGACGCCCCTACACGCCTGCGTATGCTGCGCGAGGGGGTGCAGATCATCCTGAAGATGTGGAGCGACGAAGAGGCCACCTTCGAGGGACGCTACTACCAGGTACGCGGCGCCATCAACCAGCCCAAGGGCATACAGAAGCCCCATATTCCCCTGCTCATCGGCGGTGGGGGCGAGAAAGTCACGCTCAAACTCGTCGCGCAATTCGGCGATGCCTGCAATGTCGGAAACCTTGATCCGGAGGAGATTGCGCGCAAATTCGCCATCCTCAAGCAGCACTGCGAGGATGTCGGGCGAGACTACAACAGTATCCGCCGCACGGTCATGTTCAACTGTGCCATCGCCGAGACAGACGCGGAGGCCCTGGCCAAAAGCAAACCCCTGGAACGCAACGTGAAACCAGGACGCTTGCGCGAACAGGCGCTGATTGGCACCCCCGACACGATCCGTACACGCCTGACAGAGTACGAACAGGCCGGGGCGCAGGAGATCATCTTATATATGCCAGATGCCGCGCAACTAACACCGGTGCAGATCTTCGCGCAGGAATGCATACCAAGATAGCTGATAGGAAGTTTTCTATGACCAACACACCTGAACACACCCAGGAAGAAAAACTGGCTGCTATCGCGCACTACTTCGATCTGGGCGAGGTACGCAAGCATCAACGTGTTCCTCACAGCACCAACCAGAACTACCTGGTGACTACGACCAGAGGTGAGTATCTCTTCAAGATCATCGTCAACACAACTATTGAAGATGTACTCAACGGCCTTCCTTTCCTCCAGCGGCTGAAAGAACAACAGTTTCGTGCAACTGCCTACTATCTCCAATCGCCCACCGGAGACGTAGCTTATCGCAGTTCCGATTGTAATGCCCTGGTATTGCCTAAACTGCCGGGAGGGGAGCCTGAACTCTCTCAGGCAGTCTGTCAGGAGGTCGGAATCCACCTGGCAAAGCTGCATCTTGTCACCTGCGACGGTCTGCCTGAGAAGCGCCATTGGCTCGATGCCTGGTATCTGCCAGAAGCTGTACAAAAAGCAGTTGAGATGTACGGCCCTGAGCCATTACATGAGACGTTACATATCTTTGAATCTCTGAAGCACTTTCAGCCCGCACAACTCCCGCAGAGCATCATACATGGCGACCTATGTCCCAGCAACTGTCTCTTCGAGGGTGAGCAGTTGGTGGCCTTTGTTGATTGGCAAGAGGTTGGTGTCAGCGCAGCTCTCATAGATTTTGCCTCAACCGTGATCGGTTTCTGTTTTGTTGACCAGGACGAGGACTCGGATTACTGGGCAGTCTTCAACCCTGAACTTTATCGCGCATTGTTCGAGAGCTATGCTACCATCCGGCCCTTCTCGCCCCAAGAAATAGCACAGCTTGATGCAGCCATGAAGTATGTTGGCTTGACTCAGCCTGTGTGGTCGATATTGAACTGGCAACAGTATCATCCTGGGCAGAAGATGATCGAGACCGACACCATGTATTGGAAGTTCGGCCTCGATACGCTTATCCTACCTACGCTCTAAGGCAAAATCCTGCTCGTTCGACCGTGTCAATGTAGTTTTACAGATGCATTACAATCCAAGGTGGGAAGCTGCTTTATTCACAAACTTCCCACTTTGTTTTCGCCAGGTGAAGCAACGCTAATCCCCCACCAGCTTGCCCAGCAATTTGAGCGTGAGACCCAATGCCAGGATCACAGCAGCGTTCACCCCTAATTCGATCATAGAATTGGTGAACGCCCCTCCTGTGCTGCCCTCTCCAACAGAGAGCCTGGCGCCAATCGAGAGGATGCCTCGGGTGGCGGAGACGATGCCAATGAAGAGGAACGGACGCAGCGAGGTCGCGTGGGACTTCAGATAATGAATCACGGTGCCAAGCACCTCCATGATGATCAGCACAAGCAGGAGATCAGAGATAAGCTGAATAATCGCCTGGGCAACATTTGTCGCGTCAAAGCCCTCAGTCTTAACTAGTAACGCGTGTATTAACACCCAAAAGTGCCACAAAGTGTAGCCGAGCGCGCAAAACGCGCCCAGGAAAAAGCAGACTCCGACAATTGCATAAATCAGGCTATCCCAGCGCTCTAACAGTTCACCTGCAAAGGATGCAATAGGTTTATGAGTGGTATGTGGGGCAAGCGTAGAGGCGGCCTCGCTCTGGATGTGTGTATCGGCCTGATGATCTGACATAAAATATTTCTCTCTCTTTCACAACAATCTGGATGCGCATTCATTATATATGACGAGAGAATGTAAGGCCACTGCTGAGTTTACACAAATATCTATCAATGGAGATAGGACAGCAAAATCCTCTCTAAGATTGACACTATGGAACATTTTATCTATACTTGAGGCAGAGGTAAAAGTAATCACTGCTCTATAATCATACGGTTTATATAACGGTTTGGAGGATAACATAAGTACGAAACCAGCATGGAAAAAGGGGCGGAAAACAGTCCAATGGAGAACTGACGGATGCCACAGATATTCATCCCGAAGCGCTTGGGTTTATCGCCCAGATGCCTGCTGGCATAGCTCGTCACGTCTACTGGCCCGATGAGACTCAGGGATTTCATTGGGCGGTCGAGTCGCAAACAGAAAAGGGGTGGGATCGCTTTGTTGACCACCACTACCTTCCCGCTGCTCAACCAATCATCTCAGATGAAAAAGAGCGCGCGTAGCAAATGTACATGCGAACCAGGAGCAACAAGCTATGGGTGAAACAGCATCGACCTCAGCACAAAAAGTAATGGCGAAGGTTGATCTCAAGAAAGAGCTGAAACACATCTACAATCCTTCCGCGAAAGATGTTGCGCTTGTGGATGTCCCTGACATGCAGTTTCTTATGGTCGATGGGGTAGGCGACCCCAATACCTCACAGGAATACCAGCAGGCGGTCGAAGCATTATATGGAGTGGCTTATGGCCTGAAATTTCTGATCAAAAAGGAACTGATCCTCGATTACGCGGTGATGCCCCTTGAGGGGCTGTGGTGGGTACCGGACATGCGGGAATTTAGTGTCGACCGCAAAGAGGACTGGCTCTGGACGATGATGATCATGCAGCCGGAGGAGGTAACAGCGACCCTCTTCGAGCGAGTGCTGGCCCAGGTACAGCACAAGAAGGCTACTCCTGCTCTGGCAAAGCTGCGCCTGGAATATTTTCACGAGGGGCCTGGCGCGCAGATCATGCACCTTGGTCCGTACGCGGCCGAGGGTCCAACCATTGTCCGGCTCCACGCCTTCATACGCGATCAGGGTTACGACTTTGTGCAGAAACACCATGAGATCTACCTGAGCGATCCACGCCGTGCGGCCCCGGAGAAGGTGAAAACCGTGATCCGGCAGCCGATAGCGCGCCTCTCTGTGTAGATATAACTAGCAGACAGGAGGGCAGACCAGCGTATGGATATACATGATGTAGTGAGACAGGCAGAGGCGGCGAATCTGCGGCTCGTGCGCTTCTTGTATTGCGACAATGGCGGGATCATTCGCGGCAAGGCCACGCACGCGGCAAAGCTGGCTTCACGGATGCGTGAAGGCATCGGGCAGACACTGGCCATGCAGGCATTTACGGGCGTCGAGTCGCTCTCCTCCGTCGAAGGCATGGGACCAGTGGGTGAGTTCCGCCTGATCCCCGATCCAGCGACCTTCGTGATCCTGCCCTATGTGCCGAATACTGGCAGCATGATGTGCGATATGCTGCGCCTGGATGGCCAGCCATGGGAGGCCTGCCCGCGCACCTTCCTCAAGCGTATGGCGGCGCGGCTGGCGGAACATGGCATGCACGCCGAGGCCGCCGTTGAGCATGAATTTTACTTCGCGTGTGCCGAGGGTGATACCTATGTGCCCGCCGACCAGAGCCTATGTTACAGTAGCATCGGTCTGGATGAACAGGCCGAGGTCGTTGATATGCTGCTGGCGGCGCTGGAAGCCCAGGGTATCTCCATCGAACTCTACCATGCCGAGCTTGGTCCTGCGCAGCAGGAACTCTCGATCCACCATGCAGATGTCCTGCGAGCCGCCGACAACGTCTGCCTTGTGCGCGAAACCGTGCGCGGGGTAGCGCGCAGCTTCGACCTGCTGGCAAGCTTCGCACCCAAACCCTTCCTCGACCAGGCTGGCAACGGCGCGCATATTCACTTCAGTCTGTGGGGCACCGAGAACAGCGAACAGCCGGGGAAGAACCTGTTCTACGACCCGGCTGAGCGCGGCGGTTTAAGCCAGGCAGGCAAATATTTCACCGGCGGCGTCCTGCACCACATTCGCGCTCTGCTGGCTATCACCTGCGCCAGCCCCAATTCATACCGCCGCCTGCTGCCGCACTTCTGGAGTTCGGCCTATGGCGTCTACGGCTTTGACAACCGCGAGGGCGCAATTCGCGTGCCCTCGGCCTTCTGGGGGCGCGAGGCGGACTCGCTCAACCTGGAGCTGAAAAGCGCCGACCACAGTGGCAACCCCTACCTGGCAATGGGCGCTGTACTGGCAGCGGGCCTGGACGGCATCCAGAATCGCATCAATCCGGACGAGCCAGCAGAGATCGATCCAGGCAACTACAGCGACGCGGAACGTGAACAGCGCGGCATCCAGCGCTTCCCAGCCACGCTCGACGAGGCTCTGAACGAGTTGGAGCACGATCAGGTACTGATGGAGGCGCTTGGCCCACTGCTGGCCAGTTCCTACCTCGCGGTGAAACGCGCGGAGGCCGCTTTCTTCAAAGATAAAACGCCGGAGGAGGAGACGCGCCAGCATTTCTATAAGTATTAGCATAAACTATACTGACTCCAACCCATTCGTCTGCAAAGGGAAACGTTCTTCTGCAAGGCAGGGACATTCTTCATTATTTTGACGGGCCTGTTAGACAAGCCCGTCAAAATAATGTTAGAATTCCTTAGCATCTGGAAGAGGCTTCTATAGCATGTCTCCCAGTAACCCATTAAATTAGTACCTGATAGCGTCTTTGGAATAGAGAGAACACCATACCATGCCGACCCAAACACAATACGCTTATCGTATCGAAGGTGGCTACCCGGTTGAGGGGGAGATCAGATGCCTGGGGGCGAAGAACTTCGTCACCAAGGCGATGGTCGCGGCACTGCTCGGCAGCACACCGACGACGCTGACCAACGTGCCACCCATTGGCGATGTAGAGATCACGGCAGAGATGCTGACCTCGATTGGTGTCACTGTTGAGCATAGCAGCGAGAAAACCCTGCTGATCGATCCCTCGACGGTCAATACCTCAACGGTGCCGTTTGCGCAATCGGGCAGCAATCGCGCGCCGATCCTCTTGCTGGGCATCCTGCTCCATCGCTTTGATCGCGTCTCGGTGCCGGTCATCGGCGGCTGCCAGATCGGCGCGCGCAAGGTAGACTTTCACCTGGAAGCCATCCAGCAATTCGGCGGGATGGTCGAGGAGACCAGCGAGGGCTACATCGCTTACCGCGTACAGCCGCTGAAGGGCACACATATCCAGTTGCCCTATCCGAGCGTAGGCGCAACCGAGACCTGCCTCTATCTGAGTGTCCTGGCCGAGGGCCGCACGGTGATCTCCAACGCGGCCATCGAGCCGGAGATCTTCGAGCTGATCACGATGCTGCGCTCTATGGGCGCGATTATTTTCACCTCGCCGGGACGCGACATCCGCATTGAGGGCGTCAAGGAACTGAAGGGTACGCGCATGGAGGTGCTGGGCGACCGCATCGAAGCGGCTTCCTGGGCCTCGCTGGCCTGCGCATCTGACGGCGATGTCACGATCCACGGCATCCGTCCAGACAGCCTCGGCAACTTCCTCTCCTACTACCAGCAGGTCGGGGGTGGCGTCGAATTCATCGGCGGCGAGAGCATGCGCTTCTTCCGTAAGGGGCCACTCACGCCCGCGATCATCGAAACCGATGTCTATCCAGGCTTCTCAACCGACTGGCAACAGCCCTTCGCGATTCTGCTCACGCAGGCCAACGGGATCTCCATCATCCACGAAACGGTCTACGAAAAGCGCTTCGGCTACTTGAAGGCGCTCGACAGGCTGGGGGCCAAAACACAGTTGACCACGCACTGCCTGGGTGGCAGCTCGTGTCGCTATCGCGACATGAATTATCACCACAGCGCGATCATCCTCGGACCGACGCCCTTCACCGCCTCCAGGGACGAGATCGAGATACCAGACCTGCGCGCCGGGCTGGCCTACGTGATCGCGGCGGCCACGGCGCGTGGCACATCCACGATTACCGGTATCCATTTTCTTGAGCGCGGCTATGGCAATATCGTGCCCAGGCTCGCGGCCATGAACCTGAAAATTGAGCGCATCGCGCGCTAGCCGAATAACGCACAACAGGCGATCCCACTGCTTGAACCTCGTTGTTCCGTGTGGGATCGCCTGTGCTTTCGGCTACTTGCACTACCAGTGTAACTAGAAATTAGTGTTCGTAGTGGTAGAGGTGCCAGTGCCGGGGAGGCTGTTGGAGACGTTATTCTTCGTGGATCTGGCGGCCTGCTTGGTCGTATCCGCAACGTCCTGGGTGGTCTGCTTGACATTGGTGCCAGCACGCTGGGCAATGTCACCCAGGTCGCCAGCAGTATCACGCACTTTGCTCGCTGCCTGCTGCGCATAGTCCTTCATAGAACCGGCCGTCTGCGTCACACGATCAGAGACCTGCTGAACGTACTCGTTCATCTGCTCGTTCTCTGGCAGATAACCGCGCACTGTGTCGAGACGGTCGCTTAACTGGCGGCGCATCTCTTCACCCCGCATGGGAGCCACTAGCAGTCCAATTCCAACACCAACTAGCATGCCTTTCAAAAAGTTGTTCATCTTTAGTTTATTACCTTCCTTCTTATATTGCCTGTCTGGCAATATTCAGCCAGACATCGTTTGCTGTACTAAGCCCTACTGCAAACATCCTTCTAACAACACGCTCAATATGGGCTATTAGTTTCAAACGGAGAAGCATTTCCCGCGCTGAAACTCATAGTCCCTTACCTATAGTGTACAATATCAGAAAATGAGAGCGACGACGAGGCTTCTAGGCGGGTGAAGCAATGGCGAGCAGCATCTCGGCATAGCGCGCAAAAGCCGCGTACGGGCCAACGAAGGGCAGCTCTTTCACCAGCGTTTGCACTGTTATGGGAGCATAGCCGCGCTGTGCCAGGGAGGCCAGCCATGCACAGGCTTTGTGGACACGGCGCCGATCCTCTTCATCAGGAGGCTGCTCTCCAGCACCACGGCCATAGTTGTAGCGCCGTAGCAGATCAGGGTCACGTATATAGGCACGCATCAGCGGGAGAATGACCACGCGCAGGGCCTCCTCGCCTACACTATCACGTAGATAGGCAGTGAGCAGCGTCTCAACAAGCGACGAGGCGCCGGCCATCGTTTGCAGCAAGTGCAAGCGCTTCTCCATGGACGAGCGAGCGGGATGGACGAGCCGGGCCTCTTCGTCCAGCGCCACATCATACAAACGACCGATCAGAGACGCAGCATAGCCCAAACGGCCTACCCTGCCCTCCACCAGGGGCATCCGCGTGGTGGTGCGCTGCCACTCCTGCACGACACTGGCTGAGAGCAGCCAGCGCAACCAGATATGGGGAGGCGTGAGCAGCGGATCGAGGAACATGATCTCGCGGGCCGCCGCTAGCACCGCTTCGATGAAGGCCTCCTGTTTCTCACGACGGTTGTTGCCAATGATCCAGGTATCGATGATGCCTGCCTGGCGATAGGCGTTATGACGGTGCTGCCATTCTGCCAGGTCCAGGGGTGCGCACTGGAACTCAAGCGCCCAGCGCCGCCCATCGGGATGCTGCATGAAGATATCGGCAATGCGGTTCGGTTCAGGCAGCCGCTCCTCCAGGGTCACCGTAGCGCGCGGAAACTGCTCGCGCAGCCACTGGGCCAGCACCACTTTGCCGCGCATATGCCGCACGGACTCTGACTCTGTACTCCAGGCACACTCGCCCTTCTGGTGCGCGAAATGGAGCTGGGTGCGCTTCTCGGGGCCGCCGCGCACATGCACAATACCACGGCAGTTGGGACAGTGCAGCAGGCGCTCGTGTGACCAGCGCTGCAACTCCGTTAAAGAAGCCTCCTCGGCAACAAGCGGGCGCCCATCTGGGCCATAAGCAACAAGCATGACAGGTGCTATCCTTGTGAGCAACAGCAAACATCTAGCGTTTACAATAGCATAACACAGGCAGGGACTTTCGTTCTTTTTAGAAATGGCATATAATCACATGGCATTGATACTATGTCCTACTATTGAGGAGATACAGCCGGGTGGATATTCACGAATATGATCTCAATGTGTTGCTGAACTCGTTCAGCGAGGGCATCTGCTATTTGAACGCACGAGGAGAACTCTTACGCTACAACAGCATGGCACAGGTACACTGGAACCCCGATTATCTGTTCTCCCACAAGTTTGCCTTGCAGGCCTGCGTAGTGCGCGCTCTGGCCGGTGAGCATGTCTACTACGCGCTGGTTCACCTGGATGCGCAGCGTGCGCTCCTGGTCAGCACTGTGCCGCTCTTCTCCAGCACCCATGCAGTCACAGGCGTGGTGATCATCTCGCAAAATATCAGCGACCAGGCGAGTGCGGAACAGCATGCCCAGATAGCCTTGAGCGTACTGCTCGATGCGCTACTCAATACGCCGCACATCGAGGATATCGACGAGTCCATCCGGCGAGTCGCGGCCTTGATCCCTCAATTGGAACCGGTCGATAACAGTATCGCTTTTCGCATTGACGAGGAGACGGGGCGACTCCGGCTCATAGCCATGTTTGGCACAAGTCAGCGAAGTCATGAAGAGTGGCAGGCCGAACTCGCTGACCTGGAAATCGGGGCGCAGTTGATGTCGCGCCAGGCAGCGCTCCCCTATCTTCACGCCCTGCATATAGGGCGCACCATGATGCTGGATTTCACGGCCGACCATACACATAGCAATCCACACAACTTGAGCGCCGCCATCTACGCTCCTATTATACTCAATGGGCGCCCAGTCGGCCTGCTGGGGGCCCAGCGATACCGCCCGCTTGGCACAGGCGACTATTTCCCGCAGTGGGGCATCGACCTGCTGACAGCCCTCGCACGCCTTGTCAGTATGTCAATCGAGAAAACGTCCCTGCTGGCTTCCTCCCAGCAAACGCACGAGGAGCTTACCCATGTACGCTCACAACTCTCTCAGCGCGAGGAGTTCCTCTTGCTCACCGCCCACGAACTGAAAAATCCGCTGACAGCCATCCGGGGTCAGGCCCAACTCCTGCGCCGGCGCATCGCTCAAGCAAGCACGCTGCAACAGATGGACCACCTGCTCAGAGGGCTGGAGAATATTGAACATCAGACGATCAGGATCGAACACATCGTCAACACGCTGATGGAGGTCAGCCGGGCGGACCTGGGCCATCTCAGGCTCGAAATTCGGGATATTGACCTCGTCCAGCTTATGAGACATATGCTCAGAGAGTATCTGCCGCTTGCCTCCAATCACCAGCTTCATCTTATCGTCAATGAAGAACCTGTCTCATTGCTGCCTGAGGATGCCACACCCGATACATCCATGCATATCCATGCTGATGAACGGGCCCTGGAGCAGATCCTGACGAACTTGCTCAGCAACGCGATCAAATACAGCCCTCAGGGAGATTCAATCACCGTCGCGCTCAAGGATAAAGCGCGAGAAGGTGTGGAGCTGAGCGTGGAAGATCGAGGCATAGGCATCCCGTTAGAGGCGCAAAAACGCGTGGTAGAGCGCTTCTATCGCGCGGAAAACGCTCAGGAGAGCAACATTACAGGGCTGGGGTTAGGGCTTTTCCTCGTCCAGGACCTCGTGGCCCGGCATCATGGCTCGCTCTCCATCAAGAGCACAGGTATTCCGGGGCAGGGCAGCACATTCATCATAAAGCTGCCGTATCAACAACCATAATTGTGGAAGGAGCGCATATGCTTGATTTAACTGGTATCGCCGTTGTAGATAATCACTGCCATCCGGTTTTACTGGATCAGCGGATGGATGCTGTGCGCTTCCGCGGATATTTTACGGAGGCGACTGATGCCAGCTTCGCGGAGCAGCATATCCCCAATGCCGTCTACTATCTCTGGCTGATCCGCCAGGCAGCAATCTGCTATGGTTGCGAGCGCACTGAAGAGGCGGTGCTTGAGGCGCGCAATCGCCTGGATGTCGATAGCTTGCTGGAACGGCTGTGGCGGGTAGCAAACATCGATACGCTGGTGGTCGACGCGGCCTTCCCCGCTGGCGTGGATAGCTTTACGCCTGAGCGCATGGGACAACTGGGCCATTGCCGCACGGCGAAGTTGCTGCGCCTGGAGACGCTGATGCAGCGGCTTCTCCTTGAATATGCTGATTTCGATGAGGTTATTGACCGCTATACGCTCGCAGTGAGCACCATACGCGAACATGGCTACTGTGGCTTCAAAAGCATCGTCGCCTATCGCACCGGGCTGAACATCCTTGAATGGAGCAAAGATGAAGCGGCGCAATCGTTTGCCCAGGCACACGCCGAGGCAGTAGAGCGAGGCGAACTGCGCATCAGCCATAAGCCGCTGCTCGATTACCTGCTGCACATCGCCTTCCAGCACGCGGCCGAGCAGGGGCTGCCCATCCAGTTCCACACGGGCTACGGCGACGGCGATACAAACATGCTCCTGGGCAATCCCCTCCACCTGCGCGACGTGCTGGAACGCCGCGATTACCAGGGTATGCCGGTGGTCTTATTGCACGAGAGTTACCCATACAGCCAACTCGGCGCCTATCTTGCAGCGATCTACCCCCACGTGTATTTCGATCTCTCCTACATGATCCCCTTTGTCGACAGGTTGGAGATGCTGGCCTTTACCCGCCAGGCACTGAGTATCGCCCCCGCCAGCAAGCTCATGTATAGTTCAGACGGCATCCACGTCCCCGAAATGCACTGGGCGGCGGCGGTGCGCGGGCGCAGCATCATCGGCCAGGTGCTCCAGGAAATGATCGACGCCGACGAGCTTGACGAAGAGCAAGGCTCTCATCTCGGTCAGCAGATTCTGCAAGGCACGGCATATGGTGTGTATAAGCTCTAAAGTAAGAGAGAAGAGAGATGGCGGATCTACTGGTTGGAGTTGATACTGGGGGAACCTTTACTGATATAGCGCTCCTGCACGGGGGTACATTCAGCGTCCATAAGGTACTCTCGACGCCCGCTGATCCCTCGCGCGCCATCATGGAAGGCTTGCGGCACCTGGGGGTCCTGGATAGATTGGGCGTGCTGGTACATGGCTCGACGGTCGCCACCAACGCGGTCCTTGAACAGAAGGGCGTGCGCACCGGCCTGGTGACTACTGCCGGCTTCCGCGATGTGCTGGAGATCGGCAGGCAGACGCGGCCCTCGCTCTACGACCTGCGCGCCAGGAAGGTGCCGCCGCTGGTGCCACGCTCCTTGCGGGTCGAGGTGGTCGAACGATTGAACGAGCGCGGGCAGGTGCTGGTGCAGCTTGACGAAGCTTCGCTTACAGCGGCTATCGAGACGCTGCAAGAGGCGGGTGTAGAGGCAGTGGCGATCTCGCTGCTTTTCAGCTTCGCCAATCCCGCGCACGAGCAGATCGTCGCCAGGGCACTGCGGGCGGCTGGCCTGTACGTCTCGGCCTCGTCCGATGTGTTGCCGGAGTTTCGTGAATATGAGCGCACGAGCACGGTTGTTCTCAATGCCTATGTTGGTCCCTTAATCGACCGCTATCTCGCGCGCCTGGAGATGGACCTGCCTGAGCAGAGCACACTGCGTATCATGCAGTCGAATGGCGGCTCTATCTCCAGTAGGACCGCGCGCCGTGAAGCTGCACGCACGCTGCTCTCGGGCCCGGCGGCAGGCGTCGTTGGCGCGGCCTTTGTCGCCGGGGCCTCCGGTTTTGAGCACATCATTACCATCGATATCGGCGGAACGTCGACCGATGTCGCCCAGATGCACCACCACACCATTAGCGAGACCACCAGTGGCACGATTGGCGGCTACCCCACGAAGCTGCCCATGATCGATATTCACACCGTCGGCGCAGGCGGTGGTAGTATCGCCTGGTTCGATGCTGGCGGCGCGCTGCGTGTGGGGCCGGTTTCAGCGGGGGCCAGGCCAGGGCCGGCGGCCTACGCCTTTGGTGGCACCGAAGCGACCGTCACTGATGCAAATATCGTGCTTGGGCGCCTGCTGCCAGATAGGTTCCTCGGTGGTAGCATGCAGCTTGATAGAGAGAGCGCTCGCAAGGCTGTGGAAAGCATTGCTGAACGCCTGGGGACGACAACAGAAGAGGCGGCGCTGGGCATCATTCGGGTCGTCAACGCCAATATGGAGGCCGCCATGCGCGTGATCTCGGTCGAGCGCGGCTCTGATCCCCGCGACTTCGCGCTTGTGGCCTTTGGTGGTGCTGGCCCACTGCATGCCTGTGAACTGGCGGCGGCCCTGCGCATCCCCCGTGTGCTGGTGCCAGCGGTTCCTGGTGTGCTCTCGGCGCTTGGCATGCTGGTCGCAGATATCCTCAGGGACTATGTGCGCACCGTCATGCTCCCGGCAGAGCAGGCACAGCAGGATGTGGTCACGGTCCTGGCACATCTGGAGGAGCAGGGACGCCACGATCTGCTGAGCGAAGGGCTAGCAGCAGAGAAGATTCAGATTGAGCATTATCTGGATCTGCGCTATGCCGGGCAATCCTACGAACTGGCGATCCCCTTCGCAGGGAGCGTCGAGCAGGCGGTAGCTGATTTTCATGTGACACACCAGAGGCGCTTTGGCTATAATGATCCCAATGAGCGTGTGCAGGTCGTCAACGTGCGCGTGAAAGCCCGCGGACTGGCGGATAAGCCCGTATTGGAGCGACGAGAGATGGTGAAGGATGCAAGCGCGACGCCCATCTCGCACCGACCTGTCTACTTTGCCGGGGCTGATGGCGCGGTATGCTATGAAGCACCTATCTACGAACGATCCGCACTGGTGCCTGGGGTGGTGCTGGCTGGCCCGGCAGTGATTGTCCAGTACGACACCACCACGGTCCTCCCGCCTGCCTGGTATACCCTGGTTGATAGTGTCGGCAACCTCATCATTGAGCGCAGCGAGGAAGAGTAGGTTCATGCAGAATACAACGACGGTAACCCCGATCAGCCTGGAGATCTTTCGCAGCGCCTTGACTGCCATCGCTGAAGAGATGGGGACAGTGCTGATGTTGAGTAGCTATTCGCCCAACATCAAAGAGCGGCGAGACTTCTCCTGCGCACTCTTTGACGCGCAAGGACGACTGGTCGCGCAGGCTGCGCACATTCCGGTACACCTGGGCGCTATGCCCGATTCGGTAGCCTCCGCTCTGGTCGCCTTCGACCACTTTGCCCCTGGCGATATTATTGCCCTCAATGATCCCTTCCTGGGGGGATCACATTTGCCGGATATCACGCTGATTGCACCAATCTTCATTGAGATCGCTGGCGAGCAGCGCCTGCTAGGCTTTGCCGCCAATCGCGCGCACCATGCCGATGTCGGCGGCATGTCGCCGGGGTCGATGCCGCTGGCAACCGAGATCTATCAGGAGGGCCTCATCATTCCCCCGATCAAGTTGTGGGAAGCGGGCCAGCCAAATCAGCCGCTGCTCTCGTTGATCCTGCGCAATATCCGCACGCCCGAAGAGCGGCGTGGGGATCTCGCGGCCCAGGTCGCGGCCAATCGTACGGCGGCCCAGCGCATGCAGGAATTGATCGAGCGCTGGGGACTCCCTATGGTCGAGACGCATATCGACGCGCTCATCGAGTATGCGCAACGCATCACAGAGGCGACCATCGCGGCTATCCCCGATGGCAGCTATCAGTTCACCGATAGCCTGGACGATGATGGGATGAGCGCTGAGCCTGTCTCGATTAGCGCGACGGTCACGGTGCGCGGAAGCCAGATCATTGTGGACTTCTCCGGCAGCAGTCCGCAGACACGCGGTAATGTCAATGCAGTGGCAGCAGTAGCAAAATCGGCCGCTTACTATGCCGTGCGCTGCCTCATGCCAGCCGATGCGCCGGTGAACCACGGCACCTTCGCACCCGTGACGGTCATCGCGCCCGGAGGCACCGTCGTCAACGCACGTCCACCGGCTGGCGTCGCGCAGGGCAACGTAGAGACCTCGCAGCGCATCACCGATGTCATCTTCGGGGCCCTGGCCATCGCGCTGCCCGACGTTATTCCGGCCGCCAGCCAGGGCACCATGAACAACATAACCGCTGGCGGCATTGATCCGCGCACCGGGCGGCCATTCGCCTACTATGAGACGATGGGTGGGGGCATGGGGGCAGGTCCCGGACTGGATGGACTCTCAGGAGTGCATTGCCATATGAGCAACACGCTCAATACACCCGTCGAAGCCTTCGAGTATGCCTATCCGATGCGCATCACGAAATATCAATTGCGCGATGGCTCAGGTGGGGCGGGGAGCGCGCGCGGCGGCGATGGTCTGGT
>JALYTT010000544.1 GCA_030854145.1 Chloroflexota bacterium
GTACTAAGCGACAGGAATAATCCCACCAATCCGCCAACAAGGAATATGGCCATGATGGTTTTCCCGATAAAACTACGAAACATGAGCAGTTCTCCTTTCATCATGTGTATCCGCTAATGTCCAAAGCACCCCTGAGTACAAACATTCCACTCTCCTGGATTCCCTGGTGAGGGCGGGGTATTATTCACCCAGCCAGAATATGGGGGATTATCCTGCTCTCGTGTGTCAAAGTCTCTAAACTGCCCTTGCCAGTTAAAGTTCCCATCCATCCAAAAGTTGTCAATCAGGATAGTAGATGGAGACTCAGCACCAGAGTTGTGTAATTCCTCTCCAATGGTAATGTAATCCTTTGGATTTTCTGCCGCCATCGGATTGCATGTAGAGGATTGTGTCCAGTTGTCATTCGTCGGACCATAAATGCTAATAGTCCAGTGGCCTTGTCTTAGATTGCTTCCGCAATTGTCATGGACCCCTGGATTAAAGTAGATTTCTACGAGTTCGAAGCCTCCATAATCACCTGATGGTATGTTTCCTACAGCATGTTCGTGGTACCCGCCATTGTATCGCACGTCAGCCCAAAAGTAACAGTTGGCACGTCCGTTATGAACACAATTGTACTGGTTGTCCCCTGAATTTGGGCCATAAGTACCGTATCCTGCTTCAATCCAGCAACTCGTATGAACACCAAGCAACACACATTGTGTGTTACTTCCATCCGACAGCCAGGTTTCGTTAGAAATTTGGCCAGAACAATAACCACACGTTACAAACTCGACCCCGATTTCTGTTGAGTCACCATTTGTTGCCCCGTACCAAGTCCCGACACCATAACAGATGGGTTCACTACTGCAATCAGTGAGTGGCATCGCGTGTGTAACAGGAGCAGGAACCATAAGCCATGCAACAAGCGCAATAAAAACGCCGGTCAGAAGGACACGTAAAGAACAGTCAAAAGGATCATGAGGCAAATAGGAGGTTCATGAGCCAGATGAAAGCTTCACGGAGCGGGAGAAAGGAGATTCCATAGAAATGTCCTCACTTTTCTGTTAACATGTCTGTTAATAACCTGTAGAAACCTTTGCTAAGTGTTACACAATAAAGGAGGGACTACTGACATACTACGAGAAAAGTATATGTTCTTTAAAACATGGTGTTAGTTTGCCTAGCATGTCAAGCATAGATCCTATTTTTTGTCTTGTCAAGAGCTTACGTGTATCTCTGTCATAGGTGTCTATAATGATTGACATATATGCAGGTCGCTGCTATGCTAACGTGTAACACAGGCACAAAGCAGCTATTGCAATTGATAGCAAAAGCCGATATATGACTACAGATGGACCATGACTGGTTGAGTCGGATCATTGAGACTTCCCACGAAGATCATCCCTGTTTAATGTCAGGATGCGCTGAGGAACATTTCACGAAAAGGGGTCTTAAGAATGGCAACACACGACGAGCAATCTAACAGTGATAGTACCTACTTTAACGATCCGGAAAATGTGGCTGAAATGGCGCGTCTGCTTGGGCAAGATCGCCTCATCACACAAGGGATGGGTGGACTCTTCTCCGAGCGATCTGATTTTTCCGCTATCCACCGTATCCTCGATATTGCCTGTGGTCCTGGAGGGTGGGCCCTGGAAGTTGCCTCCACCTATCCAGAGATTGAGGTCGTAGGAATCGATGTCAGCACCGTGATGATCAACTATGCCAATGTGCAGACGCGAGTGCAGAGTCTGAACAATGCCAGTTTTCAGGTGATGGATATCCAGAAACCGCTAAGTTTTCCTGACAACTCCTTTGACCTGGTCAATGCGCGCTTCCTTAATTTCCTCCCGGCAGCGGCCTGGTCGCCGCTTATGCAGGAGGTCGGGCGCATCACCCGGCCAGGAGGCACCATCCGTCTCACCGAAAGCGAGTGGTGGTACTTCACGAACAGTCCCGCGTTGGAGAACCTGAACGCTATGTTTATACGCGCGCTCAAACTCCAGGGAGAGAGTTTCTCTCAGAGTGGGCGCTTTACCGGCGTTCTGCCGATGTTGGGGCGCTTTCTGCTCAATGCAGGCTGCGTCAACGTTAACTACAAAGCACACGTGATTGATTATTCTCATGGAACCGAGGCGCATGAAGGCTTTCGCCACGATGCTGGCATCGTCTTCAAATTGTTCCAGCCCTTTATCGTGAGGATGGGAGTCGCCACGCAGGAAGAAATGAACCAGTTCTACAAGCAGATGCAACTCGAAATGGCGCAAGCTGACTTCCGCGGCCTCATGCTACCACTCACAGCATGGGGAGAGAAACCATAAGCATATGGATAGTCAGGCAGATGTAACAATGGACGAGTATGCAGCTATCATGCTTGAGCACGTTCCCGCGGGAGAGGCGCTCTTCGACGCCAGGGACCTGCGTCTCCTGGCTGCCAACAGGCTCTTCTGCCGTTTCCTGGCAATGCATCATGCTCCATCCTGGGACGCCAGAACCGTTATTGGACAGCCCCTCACCGGATGGCTACCTACTACGTATCCGGCGGGTGCAGCGGACTTGATCGCTATTTTCCGCACAGTTGCTGAGACGGGCATACCCTATCAAACAGAGGAGTACGCTGCTCCCGTTCTCACTTGTGACCGCGTGTATTGGAACTGGTCTCTGCACCCAATACGTAATGAACACGGGCACATCGTCCAGTTGATCTTTCATGGGAGTGACGTGACGGCGCATCTGCTAGCGCGCCAGCAAGCCGAACATGTACATACATTGCTTATGAACGAACGCGCACGCTTCCATGCGATCCTCGATCAGTTGCCCGAAGGCATACTCCTGGTAGAGGCCACTGATGGGAACATCAGTTATGCCAACGCCTCCGCCGCCACGATACTCGGCATCCCCTTACAAAACCTTGTCGGCGTCTCGTTCCACCAGCATGCCCGGAACCCCTCATTGGATGATGTCTATGACCGGCAGGCGCTGCCGTGGGATTTTGTGGTCATAAACGCCCTCTTCGGAAAGATCGCCGGCAGTCAAGAAACGGTCGTGGTAAAGCCGGATGGCAACACACTGATCATGCTGAGTTCCAGTGCGCCCCTGTACAATGAAGAGCACTCCATTACCGGGGCAGTCATCGTCTTCCAGGATATTACCGCCCAGAAAATGATCGAACGCCAAAAGAACGCCTTTCTCTCGCTTGCCAGTCACGAACTGCGCACCCCGGTCACGGCAATCATGGGCTACGCGGAAATACTCCACATGCTAGCGGCCCAGGAAAAGGGCTTGAGCCCACTCGGTCAGCGCGCTATTGCCCAGATTGTCACGCAGAGTGATCACTTGACGCGCTTAATTGAGGAGATGTTCGACCTGACGCGTCTTGAAAACGCCCAGTTATCGTTAGATTGCGCCTGGCACGATCTGCATGCCACGCTGAAAAAGGCCATTGAAAGTCAGGAAATCACTGCCAGAGGGCAGAGCATCCAACTGGTAGCGAAGGGTCTTGCTGCGGCCGATAGCGTGATGGGGTACTTCGATGAGCAGCGAGTTATGCAGATTGTGAACAACCTGGTCAGTAACGCGATCAAATATAGTCCCAATGGCAGCGAAATCGAGGTGGGATTACAGCGCACCCCTGAACAGCCGGACAAAGCGCTGATCTGGGTGCAAGATCAGGGGATCGGCATTCCGGCGAACGAAATTCGCCTCATCTTCCAGCGTTTTCAGCGGGCAAGCAACCTGGATAAATCGATGAGCGGCTTAGGCCTGGGCCTGTACCTGGTAAAAGAACTGGTGACACGCCATAAAGGGCGCGTCTGGGTTGAAAGCAAAGAAGGAGAAGGATCAACGTTTTATATTCTCTTGCCTTTGCAGAGGAAATCCCATAAGCATACATAGCGCTATACATTAGAACAGGCATCTATCACCACATCACAAGATTATCACATACATCAGAAGCAAGAGGGAATGTTCAGCACGCTCAGCGTTTACCTGGACATCTTCCATCGCCGCCTGATATACTTTTAACAGTGCCAGCAGGGGTCTTTCCTGCAATCAAAAAAAGGAGATCGAGCAATGACAGTAGCCGAGAGCTTTGAGCAAATGTCTCAGATATTCAACCCGGCGGCAGCGGCAGGGATGAACAAGACATACCAGTGGAACATTACCGGAGATCAGGCAGGCGTGTGGGCCTTCAAGATCAACAATGGGACCGGTGAACTGATTCCTGGGGGGGTTGAGAAGCCGGATATCACGATGACCATGAGTGGTAACGACTGGGTCTCGATTGCGGAGGGGAAGCTGGACCCGACCTCAGCATTTATGACCGGCAAGGTCAAAATCACTGGCGACATGATGCTTGCCATGAAACTGGCAACGATATTTAAGCGCCAATAGGTTCCGTAAGGGCGATGGCTTGCCTCACCCGTGGCGGCCGCCACGGG
>JALYTT010000105.1 GCA_030854145.1 Chloroflexota bacterium
TGCCTCGCCCGTCACCAGGAAGCGCCCTGCGGGCGGACTGGCGAGGCAAGCCACGCCCTACGGATTCGCGGAGACGGCCCATCGATTCTTGCCCTTACCTTGACGCTTATTGGGCGATGGCTTGCCTCGCCCCTACGCAGGTCGGGACGCAAATGCGGATAAAAGAAAGAGACAAGGCCAAGAACACACCTTGGTCTTGTCTTGTACTGATGAATGCTTCTGTGTTCCAACCCTCGACCAGGCCAGTGGCCGGCTTCCCCAGGGGGACGAGGGCTGGGACAGGGCAGCAGTTCGAACGCCTGCTTAGTTGCGTGTCAGGCTGCGAACCTTGTCGTAACATGGGCTGCAATAGACAGGGCGATCATTCTTGGGCAAGAATGGAACCTGGGTCTCGGCGCCGCACTCTGCGCAGATAACGGTATGCATTTCGCGAGGAGCGCGTTCCGAACGGTTCCCTGACCCACCGGACGTATTGCGGCGAGCCGCACGGCAGGTAGGACAGCGACCAGGCTGGTTCATCAGACCTTTTAACTGGTAGAACTCCTGTTCGCCTGCTGTGAAGACGAACTCGTTTCCACAATCACGGCACTTAAGGGTTTTGTCGTCGAAGTTCAACTAGGGACCTCCTTGTGATATGTTGGTATTCCTCCAGGTCCATATCCTAGCAGTTGTCACCAGTCTGTCTGTCACCCCTAGCAGCGCGGGACCAATGTTCTGACGAGCACTGTATGCGAGACCGATATCGGATTACCGCCTGAAAGCATACACTATCTTTCCGCGATTTGCAAGAGGTTTTTTCATTAATTTGTAGATGTTTCAGTATTTTTTATGAAATCTTCATAGCTATTCTTTACACCATACCAGGCACCTTTATAACCAGCTTGACGCCTATGCGAAAATATGGATGATATGTCTTTCATGGATTTGAGGACCCACATGCCAGCGTTTTCTTTCACAATCGATGCCGAGAGTTCCGATGCCTCCTGGGCGCGCGCAGGAACGATCCACACGCCTCACGGCACGATTCACACGCCGATCTTCATGCCGGTCGGTACACAGGCCACCGTCAAAAGCGTCTCGCCGGAGGAGTTGCGCGAGGCCGGGGCGCAGATCATCCTGGCCAATACCTATCACCTGATGCTGCGGCCAGGCTCCGCGCTGATCGATGATTTCGGCGGGCTGCACCAGTTTATGCACTGGGATGGCCCGCTGCTGACCGATAGCGGGGGCTTCCAGGTTTTCAGTCTGGGCCACCTGCGCAAGCTAAGCGAAGAGGGTGTCTCTTTCAAATCGCACCTCGACGGCTCCCCGCACTTGATGACGCCTGAAAGCGTGATGCGCCTGGAGGCCGAACTCGGCGCGGATATCGTGCTGCCACTCGATATCTGTGCCGCCTATCCCTGTGATGCCGGCGCCGCCAGGGAGGCTATGGAGCGCACGCACCGCTGGGCACAGCGCGCCCTGGATGTGTTCAGCAGGGAACCACACCGGCCCGCTCGCCAGCAGACACTCTTCGGCATTGTGCAGGGCGCTTTTGAGCCGGAACTGCGCCAGCAGAGCGCGCGCTTCATCGGGAGCCTGCCATTTCCCGGCCTCTCCATCGGCGGCCTCTCCGTTGGCGAACCCAAAGCGCTGATGTGGGAAATGTTGCGCTATGTCACTCCCGAACTCCCGCGTGACAAGCCACGCCACCTGTTGGGTGTCGGTTCGCCCGAAGACCTTGTCATGGGCGTCGATCTGGGGATGGATATGTTCGATTGTGTGCTGCCGACGCGCGTGGCCCGCCATGGTGGCCTCTTCACACGCTTTGGGCGCGTCAATATCAAATCCGCGCGCTTCCGGGCCGAGCACGGGCCTATCGAGGAGGGCTGCGATTGCGCGACCTGCTGCCACTACAGTGCCGCCTATGTCCACCACCTGGCACGCACTGAAGAACAGCTTTATTATCGTTTGGGAAGTATTCATAATATTCGCTTTATGCTGCGTCTCGCCGGTGAGATCCGCGCCGCGATCTTCGCCGGCACCTTCCGCACCTTCCGCGATACCTTCCTGGCAAACTATACACCCACCTCTGAAGAGGTCAGGGAGAGCCAGCGCGCCAGGTGGAAAATGCAGGCACGGAGTTAAGCAAGGAATCACCAATGTACGAAGCCTATCGTTTTTTGAACACGGGCATCCAGGATGCCGCGCTGAACATGGCCATTGACGAAGCGGTTCTCATCCATCATCTCAGAGGCCAGGCACCGCCGACACTGCGTGTATTTCGCTGGTCCCAGCCCGCGATCTCGCTGGGGCGTTTCCAGAACGTTGAGCAGGAGATTCTCGTTACCGCCTGCCAGGAGCGCGGTGTGGCACTGGTACGTCGTCCCACCGGTGGACGGGCCGTCTATCACCGCGATGAGTTCACGTACAGCATCGTCATCAGCAAGCGCTACAACATCCCGGCCGGGGTGGTAGCCGCCTATGCTCACCTGGCGCAGGGCCTGCTCGCGGCCCTGGCGCTGCTGAGCGTGCAGGCCGAGTTAAGCGATGGGCGCGCACTTAAGCATCCTTCGGCGGCCTGCTTTGCCTCCTCAACACAGGCCGATCTGACCAGCAACGGATTCAAACTTGTGGGAAGCGCCCAGGTCTGGCGCGACGATGCTCTGCTCCAACAAGGCTCGTTGCCGCTCGAGGATCGCTCCGCCGACTTCTACTCGCTGCTGAGCTTTCCCGATGAGGTCGAACGCGCGCAGGCATTAGCCCTCTATCGCCAGAAGACCATGCCCTTGCGCGCGTTCGCTCCGGGCGTCTCATGGGATGTTGTCGCGCAAGCCTTCCGCGACGGCTTCAGCTCCGCCTTGCAGGCCAGGTTCGTTCCCGGTGCATTGAGCGAATCCGAATACGCCCTGGCCCGGCAGCTCGTCGCAGAGAAATATAGCACGCTCGCCTGGAGACAGGAGCGCGTACGGATGGTGTAGGGATAGTCTCTTCTCACTATTGCGCCTTATCTGAGAGTGCGATACAATGGTCGCAAGCAGTGGGGCCATAGCCATCCCTTACAACACGAGCATGAGCGTCTGAAAATGAAGACACACACATAAGGGGTAAAGGTACCCATATCGAGAAGGAGCAATCCGCGTGAGTATATCAATGGATATGGCGCGTCGCGTAGCGGAAGCTTGCAAGCAGCGCGCCAGGGAGTTACGTAGCCCTGTCAGTATTGCCATTGTGGATTCCGGGGGCCATCTTGTGCTTTTTGAACGCATGATGGCGCCCTATGGTTGGGCCACGGGGAATATCAGCATCGCCAAGGCCACGACTGCGGTCATGTTTAACCAGTCAACCGATGCGGTAGCCCAATGGGGGGCCGGCATTCCCGGCTTCGCCTCCAGTATGGCAACCATGTCGCAGGGACGTTTCGTCATGGCGGCCGGAGGCTGGCCCATCCGGTCGGGCGGGGCCACTATTGGCGGTATCGGCGTGAGCGGCGGCAACGCGCCTGGACGCGATGACGACATCGCGCGGGCAGGGATCGCGGCGCTTGAGGCTGTGGCCCCGGCAATCCCGGCCCAGCCGCAACAACCACAGCCGCAGCAACCTGCGTTTCAGCCACAGCCACCCGCGTATCAACCACAGCCACCCGCGTACCAGCCGCAACAACCTATGTACCAGCCGCAACCACAGCCGGTACCCCAGGCACAAATGCAGCCTGCGCCGTCAATATCGTACCCGGTTTCGTCGCCCTCGTATCCGGCCAACGTGGAAGGGCAGGAGGAGGCCCAGGCGGCGCCAAGGACGAGCTATCTCCCTCCTGAATCGGGCAGCAACCAGGATCAGTACAATAATCCAAGCGAGTCTTACGATCCCTTTAAGGATAACCAGGAGAACCGTTCGGGAGGCCAAGCATGACCCAGGACTCTGACCGCCGTCCATCTACCCAGAGGCGCTCTAACCGCGCGGGGCGCAGTCGCCCTGTACTCATCACTCCTGCCTCCACCCAGAATGGAGTGGAGGATGGAGCCGCGCGGGATACTGTTGAGCGCGATGTCCCTGCCCTGTCTTCTTCTGCAAACCAGCAAGATATGACGACCGCAGCGGAGACGCAGACTCCTCGTCCAAGGATGCTGCCCAGATTCTTTTCTTCCGTGGCGAAAAGCTCACAGCCGCAGTCGGTCGATAGCAAACAGGCCAGGATCGCTCGCGCAACGCATAACAAGGCGCCTGTGATAGCCAAAGATGGGAAAGCGTCAGTGTCCCCGCAACCTAAGCAAGCGGCCAGTAGCGCGCGCCCTGTACCAGCGCGCCCGGCAAGTCCCTTTAAGATGCGCCATATCATCGGCATCCTCATCTACATGCTGGCTGCGCAATTTGTCGGCATTGGCTTGCAGGCCTTGTTTATATCGCAGCACATAGAACGCGTGCTCGTGCCTACCTTTAAGATGCCGATCTTTAATACGCCGGTCACGATCACAACCTCAACAGCCGTTTTCTTGCTCATTCTGGTGGTGTTACTGATCGTCCTGGCGCGTCTGGACCTCGTGCCAACCTCGTTCAGTTCGGCATCCCAGCAAGCTCAACGAGGCCGCAACACAGCAACAAATCGCCAGCAAGATACTGAAAGCTCCAGAGACGCGTCATCTAGCACACGACAAGGGATCAAAGGATCGAACGACGATCTCTACCAGGAGTACCAGGAGCTTCAGCGCTACCGCCGCCAGCAACGCAAGAAATAGGCTATGTCGACGACGGATATTCGTCCTGGTCGTGGGCCAGGACTTGACACATTTGCATAGGGTCCTTATACTCTATAGTAGATACCAACCGACTGAAACGCCGGTTAGCAACGTGATATACATGGAATAACAATATGCCCAGTATACAAACGCAACAACAACTGAAGAGCAGCACATCCACAAGAGATGCCGCACAGGGAGACCCGGCGGTCCTGGTCTTCGTCGTTTGCGCGTTTTATTATTGGTTTAGCCCTCCAGCATGATGGTGGGCCGTTTCGGCTGAGCAAAAAAATCCACCAACATGCTGGAAAAGCAGAGGTTCATACCTCTGCTTTTTTGTTTGTCACATTCATGGAGGTATGCGCGGGGTACAGAAACGAAGGCTTGCCTCGCCCACGTCCATACGAAATGCAAAAAGAGAGAAAGAGGAACAGGTATCATGATTATTGTCATTCATAGTCAGGCGAGTAGTGAAGCACGGGCCGAATTGCTGGCCCTGCTTTGTCAGAGCACCGGCAATCAACGTCCGGTCAACACCATCCAGATGGATGGTCGCGAAGTAATCGCTTTCGATCATACCATGTTTGATAGCCAGGCCCAGGCGGCTATCGAGCAGCAGCGGGCCGTGGAGCAAGTGATTCCTGTGTCTACCCCATACAAGCTGGCGGGCAGGGCCTTCAAGAGCGAGGGCAGCAACATAGTGGTCGGCGATCCGCGCACGTGCGAGAGCGTCACCATTGGGAGCGCCCATCCGCCTGTAATCATGGCCGGACCGTGTGCGGTGGAGAGCCGGGAGCAGTTGCTCGCGACCGCGTGCGCTGTCAAAGTGGCCGGAGCCAGTGTGCTTCGTGGAGGAGCCTTCAAGCCGCGCACCTCGCCCTACCAGTTCCAGGGGCTGGGTATCGAGGGTCTGCATCTGCTGGCCGAGGCGCGCGAGGCCACCGGGCTGCCAATAGTCACCGAAGTGATGGAGCCGGAGATGGTCGAGACGGTGGCGCAGTACGCCGATGTTTTGCAGATCGGCAGTCGCAACATGCAGAACTTCCCCCTGCTGGCGGCGGCGGGACGACACAGCGCCGGTCGTCCTGTGCTGCTCAAGCGTGGTCTCTCGGCCACTATTGACGAGTGGTTATTAGCGGCGGAATACATCATCGCCGCAGGCAACCCACGGGTCATCCTCTGCGAGCGGGGCATCCGCAGCTTCGATACCCAGACGCGGAACATTCTTGATCTCTCCTGCGTGCCCCTGCTGCGCGAACTGACCCACCTGCCGGTGATCGTCGATCCCAGTCATGCCACCGGCCGCCGCGAGCTGGTTCCCGCTATGTCGCGCGCCAGTATCGCCGCCGGCGCCGCAGGACTCATCCTGGAGGTGCATCCCGATCCCAACAGCGCCCTCTGCGATGGTCGTCAGTCGATCACGCCCGCACAGTTGCAATCGATTGCACACGAGGCAAGGATCATAGCTGGCTTGATGGAGAAACCAGCAGGCTTGCAAGTGGCATAGCGCCCAGCCTGCAGGGGTAGATGGCATCGATCTCTATGCGAAAAATAGTGTCTCGACTCTCATGTATGGTTATGGTATACTCTCAGTAGCTAAGTGCCCAGGCGGAACGGCGAGTAAGTTCGGAGAGTCGCCGGAACTGACTTGGGTACGGCAGGTTTAATTACACAGACAGGGAATTTCTATGCCAACACGCGTTATTATTGCCGACGACGAAACCATCCAACGCATGGATCTCAAGGACGTACTTACCAAGCAGGGCTATCTGGTTATCGGTGAAGCCGGGGATGGCCAGAGCGCCGTTAACCTGGCCCGTGAGCTGCGCCCTGACCTGGTCATTATGGATATACGCATGCCTGACATGGATGGCATCACCGCCGCCGAAACCCTGACGCAGGAAAAGATCGCACCAGTGCTGCTGCTCACGGCCTTCGGGGATCAGCCATTAGTCGAGCGAGCCAAAGAGGCCGGCGTGGTGAACTATATTGTGAAGCCTCTGCGCGAGAGTGAAGTCACCCCGGCCATCGAGGTGGCGCTGGCGCGCTATAACGAGTTTCGCGCCATGGAAGAGAAGGCACGCACTCTGGGCGATCAACTGGAGACACGCAAAGTAGTTGAGCGCGCCAAGGGGCTGCTGATGGAGAAACAGGGGCTGAGCGAGCAGGAGGCGTTTCGCAAGATCCAGAAGGCCAGCATGAACAATCGCAAGTCCATGCGCGAGGTAGCAGAGGCTATTCTGCTGACAAATGAGATGTAGTCAAGGAAGCAGGTAGAAGATCGGGTAAGCACAGCGTTGTGCCGCTCCCTTCTCTAGCAGGACGAGAGTCATGTTAACAGCTAATACGACAGAGAACGTGGTTACCATCGTTGGTATTCGTTTTCGTCCCGCCGGGCGGATCTACTATTTTGATCCTCTGGGGCTGAGCTATACAACGGGTCAATTTGTAATTGTCGAAACCGTGCGCGGAGTAGAGGCTGGCAGAGTGGTCATTGCCTCAAAGAAGATGTCGGAAATCGATCTCAGTGACCCGCTAAAGCCGGTGCTCCGTCTGGCCAGTGAGGACGAACTGCGCATGATGCTCTCTTTCAAAAGTAAGGAGAAAGATGCGCTGGTGCGCTGTGCCCAACGTGTCGCACAGCACAGTCTGCCGATGAAGCTGGTAGAGGCAGAGTACACATTTGATGGCAGCCGCCTGACCTTTTATTTTACGTCTGATGAACGCGTGGATTTTCGTGCGCTCGTGCGTGATCTGGCGGCGACATTCCGCACGCGCATCGAACTGCGCCAGATCGGGGCGCGCGATCAGGCCAAACTCCAGGGCGGCGTCGGGCCGTGCGGGAAAACTCTGTGTTGTAGCTCGTGGATCAGTGACTTCGGAATCATTTCGATTAAGATGGCGAAGGAACAGGGCTTGCCGCTCAATCCTTCCAAGATCTCAGGCGTCTGCGGGCGGCTACTCTGCTGCCTCTCATACGAGAATGAAAATTATATCCAGGCCAAGCAACTCATGCCGCAGATCGGCGCTATGCTCACGACCCCCAGTGGTCCCGGCAAAGTTGTTTCGATCAATGTGCCAAAGGAGACAGCGGAAGTGATGCTTGAGAGCGGTGTCACCATCCAGGTCCCCATTAACCAGGCGCCAGAGAAAAAATCCGGGTGCAGTAGTTGCGGCAGCAAAAATGGTGGAAGCTGTGGATGCGGTAGTGGAGGCGGGGGGAGTTGTGGTAGTGGAGGATGTGGCAGTTGTGGCGGCGGTGGAAGCTGTGGCACCAGGAGCGGTGGGGGATGCGGGTCCTGTGGTGTCAAACGGGTGCAGGGGTAATCGCGTACACAGATCTAAGGAACGCTACACTGCATACCCAGGCATGGCAAGGACGATGTATAATCGTACATCTACAGGTGATGAGAGGGAGGAAGCAGCATATGTCATCGGAATGGACGGACCCCGGTGCTCCAGAGCAGGAGCAGGTTACAAAACAGATCTGGCAAGATCAAGATTTTGACGATGACCTCCTCTCTGATCAGCAGCCAGATGTGTCCTATCCTGGCGCTCCCGCTCAGGTGTTGGAAGAGCAGGAGGAGACCGAAGATGACGATCTCGATGAGGCCTACACATCGAAGCTAGAATCGTTCCTCATGCTTGGGCGCCAGGTCTCCCCACTTGTGGCCCCGTTACTCTTTGGCGGGCTGACATTCTTATTAACATTCCTCCCGGTTCTCCAGGGTCGGGCGTATCTCTCGCCTGTCGGCCTCTTGCCTGTCGTGCTGGTTCTTGTGGCTATCGCCTTCATTTATAGCATCATGCTCTATTATGCCGGGGCCAACAATGTGCTCTGGTCGCTTGCTATGATAGGTGGCTTTCTGCTCTTCGTCCTGGCAGGCTGCTTTACCGTTTTTGGACCCCTGGCAAGCCTGATCCTGCTAATCGGCTTCTGCCTGCTGGCGTTCCTGCTGGTGCGACTATATTTTCACCCCGTCCCGGAAGGAGAGGCCCATATCGTCTACTCAGTTGGCAAATACAGCCGCACGCTGTTTCCCGGCCCCAATTTCCGGCTGCCGTGGGAAAGCGTGGTTGAGAAATTAGATACGCGTGAGGTCCACTGGTCGTGCCCGCCGCAGACGATGCATATCTCGCGTACAGAGGATGTCTACCTGGCGGCAACGATCGCCTACCAGCTCTTGCCGGAAGATGCGCACCTGGTGATCATCCAGGTACACAACTGGCAGGAGACGCTCCATAAGCTTTTCGTGGCGACGATCCAGGCGGTAGTAAGCAATTTCACGCCCAATGACTTTATGGCCTGGAGTCAGGATGCACATACGCAGCTCGTGGCGGATTTCTCCTCGCGCTGGGATGAGGTGAACAGCGAACTGGTACAACGTATGCAAGATCACGTTGCTTCCTGGGGGGTGCAGATCAACTGGGTGCGCATCCATGATGTGACGGTGACGCCACGCTTACCCAACATTGTCGATCTCGATACCATGGAGACACCCCCTATCGTGGAGCAAAAGGAGAAGCCGGCGGGGGCCAGAGTATCGCAGAAGCCTGCTCCGGTCTCACCGGAGCAGGCGCCGCCAGCGCCGGTCCAACCCATGCCACAGGCGGGAGCCGCCAGGCCCGCCGCAACGCCTCCAGTGCGGAAAATCCCGAGACAGGATGTGCTGGAGAGAACCTACGAGGCCGTGCGCCAGGGCAACATCACCGACCCGGAGACGATTCGCGGCATCGCCGCTCGCTTCGAAGCCATCGCACACGATCCGGAAGCCAGCAAAGCCATAAACTTCGACGCCGGGCGCGCCGCCCAGACCCTCTACCAACGCGCGGAATTGCTCAGTAGCCAACAACAGTCGCCACAGCCGGAAGCCAAAACGTTCTCCGGGTACAGCGATAAGACCCAGCAACATCCATGGCCACCCCATCGCTCTACTGACGATTAACATGACATCGGCAGATGAGCCCACTGTGCCGGGTACATTCCCTACCTGGGATAGCTAATTCAGGCGCGTCTAAGAAATAGCCCGTATTACCTATCGCGGAGACGTTTTTATTGTGCTATGATTGTCAAGGCGCGCTTCCCGGATTGTGTCGCCCTGGCGCAGGAAGCCGTGGGAGTTGTAGATAATCCTGATGTGTTGCGTCATCTAAATATCAAGATCAGCATCGCGCGCTCCGAGGACGAGGCCCGGCGACTGCTCTTGACAATGCGCCCTGAAAGTAACTGACCCGGCGACCACGACCAGTTGCATCTGGCCCTCGATGCTTGCATGTCATCAGCAAGCATCGAGGGCCAGCTATGCTCCACGTTCCTCTAATTATTCCTCGTCCGGCAGGCTCACAGTAATCGAGCCATCGCCTTCCAGGCGCACAGGGTATGTCTGGATATCTTGCCGGGCGGGGCCGCGCAGCACTTTGCCGGTGCGTACATCGAACTGGGCCCCGTGCCAGGGGCAGGTGAGCACCGGGCCATCGAGTTCGCCCTCGTTCAGGGGGCCGCTAATATGGGTGCAGTTGTCGGTACACGCGTAGACGGCGCCATCCACCTTCGCCAGGCAGATCGGCTCGCCATCTACCTCCACTGCCAGCAGTTCGCCATCGGCTAAATCGTCCATCCTGGCTACATTCGCGAAATCCGCCATAGTCAACCTCTTGCTGTGTTTTTGTTCTTCAGCCACCTGCCCACTTATATGCCCCTACCCTGCACGGCAAGAATGCTGCCGGTGACGCCATCGCTCTCGGCGCTCACCAGGAAGAGGGCGGCATCCACGATCTGCTGCATGCTCACCCATTTCTTGCTCAGTTCTTCGGGTGAGGGCTTCAGCGCCTCAATGTTCGATTGCGTGACGATCAGGCCGGGTCCGATGGCATTCACATAGATACCTGACTTCTTGCCTTCCTTGGCGAATGTGCGCGTCAGCGCATCCACGCCGGCCTTGGCACAGTTATAGGCCAGCATCATGGCACCGGACCCCTGCACGCCGCCCGCGCGACTGAAGTTGAGGATCTTGCCGCGTCCCTGGCTCACCATGTTTGGCCAGGCAGCTCGCGTGCAGAGAAACGCGGAGCGCAGGTTATTGTTTAGCTCATACTCCCAATCGGCCAGGGAGAGTTCATGGGGTGGACCATACTTTGTCAGCCCACCGGCGAGGTTCACCAGGATATCGATACGCCTATAGGCCTCCAGAGTGCCCTGCACAAGCGCGCGTGCGCCCTCTTCCGTAGTCAGGTCGGCCGCGATACCCACAACCTGGGCGCCTTCAGCCTGGAGTTCCTGTGTCCGGGCAGCCACGCGCTCGCTGCTGCGCGCACTAATGGCCAGTCTGGCACCAGCGCGCGCGAAGGCGGAGGCGAGCGCGAAACCTACCTGGCCCGCGTGGCTGACGCCGGTGATCACCGCGACCTGGTCCTCTAAGCGCATGGCATCCCTATCCTTCATCTTCATCTGCCGGCTGGCGCTCTAAGCCGGCCATCACCAGGCTTCGGTGGAGCACGCGCAGGCCCAGAAAGGCGCATTTCGTGCGCGCGGGGCTGATCGAGATACCCAGCGCCTCCAGCACATCGTCCTTGCCAAGCTTGACAACTTCCTGCACTGTCTTGCCCTCGATCATCTCGGTGAGCATGGAGGCCGACGCCTGGCTGATTGCGCAGCCGCGCCCCTTAAAGCGTACCTCCTTCACCCGGTCACCCTCCACCAGCAGGTCCATGCTCAATTGATCTCCGCACAACGGATTGGAGTCCTCGGCATGGATAGTGGGATGCTCCAGCTCCCCATAGTTGCGTGGATCACGATAATGATCCAGGATATACTCTCGATAATCCATTGACATACTTTTGTCCTCACCGCGTGTAGAGCATTCTATAATCGAAAAATTTGCAGAGCTTTGTGCAGCCCCTGTACCAGCACATCGATCTCTTCGCGCATAGTATAGACATAGAAGCTCGCGCGCGCGGTCGCACCCAGGTCGAAGCGCTCCATCAGAGGCTGCGCGCAATGATGTCCGGCGCGAATGGCAACGCCGGCCTCCTGGTCAAGAATTGAAGCCAGGTCATGTGGATGAACATCCCCCAATGTAAAGGATATCACGCCACCGCGCCGGGAGGCCTCTGGCCCGTAGATCGTCAGACCTGGCACAGCACGCAGTTGTTCCAGTGCGTAGGCGGTGATCTCCTGCTCGTGCCGTAAGACATTCTCCATACCGAGCGCGTTCAGATAATCAACCGCCGCCCCCAGCCCGATGGCCTCGGCAATTGCGGGGGTACCGGCCTCGAACTTCCAGGGCAGGTCATTCCAGGTGGACTCGCGCAGGCTAACGCGGCGAATCATATCACCGCCGCCCATGAAGGGCGGCATGGCCTCCAGCAGGTCACGCTTGCCATACAACACGCCAATCCCCGTGGGACCCAGCATCTTGTGCGCGCTGAAACATAGGAAGTCCGCGTCGAGCGCCTGCACATCTACCGGCATATGTGGCACGCTCTGTGCCGCATCAATCAGCGCGATGGCTCCAGCGGCGTGCGCCTGCGCGATCATCTGCTGCGTGGGATTGATCGTTCCCAGCACATTCGACATATGCGTGAAGGCCACCAGTTTGGGCTGCTGCTGCAAGAGCTGCTCGTAGATATCCAGGCGCAGCAGGCCGTCATCGGTCACCGGCACAAATTCCAGGCGCGCTCCCGTGCGCTGGGCCAGCAACTGCCAGGGGACCAGGTTGCTGTGGTGCTCCATCTCGGTCAGGACGATCAGATCGCCCGCCTGGATGTTCGCGCCGCCCCAGCTATAGGCCACGAGGTTGATGCTCTCGGTCGTATTGCGGGTAAAGATAATTTGCTTGCCCTGGCGCGCGTTGAGAAAGCGCGCCATCTTCACGCGCGTCTTCTCCATCGCCGCCGTCGCCTCTTCGCTGATCTCGTAGACCCCGCGATGGACATTGGCGTTGTAGCTCTCGTAGTACACGCTCATCGCCTCGATGACAGAGCGGGGCTTCTGCGAACTCGCGGTACTGTCAAGGTAGACCAGCGGCTTGCCGTGTACCAGGCGTGCCAGAATCGGGAAATCTTGGCGAATATCGGCGACGGCGCGCATGCCACTGCGCGCCTCAACAGCCTTTTGCATATGCTACCTGATTTCTTGTATGTGGCGCCCGCCAGAGGTTGGCAGGTCCCTTAGAATTAGTTGGGCCTCCGCTAGGGACGGCCCAACCATATTTTATACCTCGCTCAACCTGATTTCTTCCTCTTCGGGCGCGCTATTGAAGCTCACTGCGTGCTCGTCGACGCCTTCGATCTCCCAGCGCTCCTGAGCATCTACCCAGGTGTCGGCCTCGGTCTCGTAGGCACCACTCATGCGCCGCACGATGCTGCGGCGCAGGCGGGCACGCAGGTTCTCCAGCGGGATGCGCTGCAACACAGGCTCAAAGAAGCCCTGCACGATAATGCGCTCTGCCTCGTCTTTGGCGATGCCGCGCACCATCAGATAGAAGAGCTGCTCTTCGTCGATCTGGCCAGTGGTGGCGCCGTGGCTGGCGCTCACTTCGTTGGCGCCGATCTCCAGGCCAGGGATGGCCTCGGCACGGCACTTCTTGCTGAGCAGCAGGGTGTGATCGGATAGGAACGACGCCGTCTGCTGCGCATGCGGCTGCACGCGGATCATCCCATTGAACTCCACACGCGACTCATCGGTAAGCGCGCCCTTCACCAGCGTCTCGGCATTGGTCGAGAGGCCCACGTGGTTCGCCAGCGTGTTGATGGCGAAGCGCTGGTCGTGGTCCGTGAAGAAGACGCCCACCAGTTCGGCGGCACTGCCATTGCCCACCAGATTTGAACCCACATCGGCGAAGGTCAGCTTGCTGCCAAGGTCAGCCATCACCCAGGTGATGCTGGCATCTTTCTCGTTGATGGCATTCCGGTGGGTGATGTTCCACACGTTCAGGCCGAAGTCCTGGATCGTGCTGAACTCCACACGGGCGGCGTTCTTTACAAAGACCTCAACGACACCGTTCAAGAGCGAAGGTGTATTGCCGTCGAAAGCCGAGTTGTACTCCTCAACGTAGCGCACGCTGCTCAGTTCGTCCGCGATAATCAACGTGTGCGCGAAGACGGCGGTGGCGGGGGCATCGATCCAGATCTGAGCCAACAACGGGACTTCGATCTCCACGCCTTTAGGGATATAGAGGAAGATCCCGCCGCTCCAGAAGGCGGCATGCAGGGCCGTATACTTGCTGGTCTCGACCGGCACACATTGCGTCATGAAGTAGCTCTGCACCAGGTCGGGATGCTCGCGCACAGCGGTATGCAGATCGGTCAGGATCACGCCCTTGCTCTTCAATTCCTCGTCAAGTTCAGTGCGTGCCACCGCGGAGTTGCGCTGCACAATCAAACCCGCGCGCGTATCAACTGTGGCAGCGTGCAGCGATTGCTCAACAACAGCCGGCAACGAGCCATCGGCCGTCGTCTGAACATAGGGATTGAGTTCCTGGAATTTGAAGCGCGAGAGTGTTTGCAGCGTACCCAGGTCGCCGCGCCGGCCGAGCGGGTTCGGCGTCTTCTCGTAGATATCCCAGGCTTGCAGGCGCTTCTGTAGCATCCATTCAGGCTCCTGCTGCTGGCGCGACAGTTCGATCACCGCGTCGCGCGAGAAGCCCAGCGCCAGTGTGTTAGCCATTGACGCCCACCTCGTTCCCTTCAACGACAGGCCGCAGCCACTCGTAGCCCTTGTCCTCCAGCTCGAAGGCCAGCTCTTTGCCGCCTGACTTAACAATGCGCCCGTCGAACATCACATGCACGTAGTCGGGAACAATGTAGTTCAGCATACGCTGGTAGTGAGTGATGAGCAGGATACCCAGGTTGGGACCGCGCAACGCGCTCACGCTATCCGAGACGATCTTCAAGGCGTCAATGTCCAGGCCGGAGTCTGTCTCGTCCATCAAGGCAATCTCTGGCTCAAGCAGGGCCATCTGCAAGATCTCCGCGCGCTTCTTTTCGCCGCCGGAGAAGCCATCGTTGATGGCGCGGTTGATGAAGCTGTTATCTACGCGTAGCAGGCGCATCTTCTCTTGCAGCAGCGTGCGAAACTCGCGGGGCGGGATGGTCTTGCGCTTCACAGCCTTGCCGGTAGGATTATCGCCCTCTTGCAGCGGCTTGTTGCCTTCGCGCACGGCTTCGAGCGAGCGGCGCAAGAAGTTGGCCACGCTGACGCCGGGGATGGACATGGGATACTGGAAGGCCAGGAAGAGGCGCATACGCGCACGGCGGTCGGGGGAAAACTCCAGGATATTCTCGTCCTTGAACCAGACCTCGCCGTCGGTCACTTCATACTTGGGGTTACCCATCACAACGTTCGCCAGCGTGCTTTTGCCGGAGCCATTGGGTCCCATCAAGGCATGCACTTCACCCTGCCTCACGGTCAGGTTGACACCACGCAAAATCGGCTTGCCTTCAATATTGGCATGAAGGTTTTTAATCACAAGTTCTGATGCCATTATGTAAAACGTCCTCCTTACAATGACGCGGCGCTTGGCGCCACGTGAATATCTGAAATGGCGATGAAATGCACGGGAGCGCCTCCCTGATCGGGAGCGCTCAGCAGATCAGCCAGGGTCATCGTATCGAGCGTCTGGGCCACAGCATCGCGCACTTTGGCCCAGAGATACTTGGTCTTGCACGAGTCGAGAAAGCCACAGATCTGCGTCATCTCACCCTCGGTCGCGCAGATCATAGGCGCAATCGGTCCTTCCAGGACGCGCACAATCTCACCCATAGGGATCTCTTCCGGGCGGCGGCCCAGACGATAGCCGCCATGCGCACCGCGTGTGCTCAGCACAAGGGGGGGATCAGCCTCGCGCAGCAGTTTCACCAACTGCTCCAGGTACGCCAGCGGCAACTGCTCCGCCTGCGAAATATCGCTCAATGAGCGCGGGCGACCGCCGTAATGACGAGCAAGGTCAACCATGATGCGCACACCATACTCGCCTTTTGTGGATACCCTCAACATCATGGCTAGCTCCTTTCTCGTCCTCACCAGACAATCTATGTGTATTTCATGAATGTCGTGCCAGGCTCTGTTATTAATCCGACTTGTCTACTAGGATATATTTTAACACCTTTGGATGGCAAGCGTCAACTCAGGTTTTTTCGTCAGGGCCATAGCAGTCGCGTATGCTATGGTCCGTTATGCGCACTCCGACCCGCGTAGGGGCGAGGCAAGCCATCGCCCCAATAAGCGTCAAGTGAAGGCATCGCTTGCAGAAAGCGAGCGGCGAATCCGTAGGGCGTGGC
>JALYTT010000545.1 GCA_030854145.1 Chloroflexota bacterium
GTGGTTGATGCATCGCTATTGTTCTGCTTGTAAAAGGCTATCGATTGTTTGACATTCTGTGACTGAGACATGTCTCGCAACTCGATGCCCAGAGGTCCACCCGCTCGCTGAATCGCGGGAATTTTTGCCAGGTTGTCGCGTGCCAGGGCGTATTGCGGATCAATGTCGAGCGCGCTTTTGAGGGCCGCCTCCGCCTCTGCATAGCGCGCCTGCATAATCAAACTGATCCCCAGATTCCCCCAGTACTGCGGTAAGTGGCCCCCTTTTTCAATGATCTGGCGAAAGGTCTGCTCTGCCTCTTGCCACTTGCCGCGCCGCGACAGGCTCATAGCTTGCATGAAGGCTGTCTCACGCTCGATGAATTGTTCCCGCGTGATATGCTCTCCCTGCTCCTGCATGGCCTGCTCAAGTTCTCTGTGACTGGTGACTAGTTGTGTCGCGAACTTGCGGGCCATGTCACCGCTCGTGTTTTTTGAGAGTGCGACTGCTCGCTCAAAATCGCTTACAGCCTGGCCGAGGCGTGTTGTATAGCGGCAGGCCAGTCCATGGTTGTACCATAACTCGGCGTTCGTAGGATCGATGGTCACGGCTTCAGTGAAAAGATCGTAGCTTGTCTCATAATGTTGCAGCATGCCATGCGCCAATCCCAGGAGAGTGAGGACCTCAACGTACAGAGGTGAGCGCCTGGGAAGAGTGCGAAGCAGCGGCTCGCAGGTGGCGATGGTACCTGCAAAGTCGCCCTGGAGGATGTGGTGCCGGGCCTGGCTGATCTGCCGCTCAAGGAGCTGCGGTTGTGCAACCCTCCCCGGTAATCGTTTCGTGCGTTTGGATTTCTTCGACATAGACATACCTTTTATCAGAACACGTCAGCTTTCCCGCAGCGCCTGTTTCTCCTGTGGTAGCAGACGGGCTTCTTTCACCGATATCATGCCGCTACTGTATCCTTTTTGGCCTTTCTTTGCAAGTTTTGTAGGATTTCTGGCAACCGGACGACTTCCCCTTCCTCAATTCTCGTCCCCAAACCGCTCGATCACGTGCCCATCATCCTCGCTAAGCCAGAGCAGGCGATAGTGTTGTGTCTCTTGGAGGTGCTCAAAGAGTTTTTGGGAGTACCAGTACATCCAATACCTGCGCTCACCAGGTGTCTCCAGACCGTCAGGCAGGCTCAGCCGAGGTTCTGCTTGCAGCCAGGCAAAGACCCCTTCTAGAGAGGTTCCTTGGAAGCTTGGCCGGTTATTGTGATAGACCGTGATGTTCATCGAGGGCAGGTAAAATTGATAGCCGTTGTGGCTCTCTTGACCAGGAAGAGGTTGGGAGAGATTGTCCTGGAAGATTTGCATGAAGGGAGTCAAATCGGCAAGCAGGTGCTCCCAGGTGCGGTCGCCTCCCACATAGAGACGAGTCCGCGAGGGCAAGGCTTGTGCTTGTGCTCTGTGATTCCCGCTCGTTGGTTGGTTCCAATGGCGGTTTGGCTCAAACGCGATGATCTTTCGTCCCGCGCTGTCGGTGAGCATCAGAGCACACTCATAGTGGTAGGCCGCTTTGAGATGCTGCATGAGTCCAAACAGGCGCTTATCCTCCCACTGTCTATCCTCATCGAGCGTTTCAAAGCCCCATGTCCGCATCTGGATCCAGTAGCGGTAATCCTCAAAATGGAGATCATCGCGGTTGTCCAATTGGTCGCTTTCGCCAATCATGACAGTTGTATGTGGCTCGATCAACTCGTACCAGGGCTCCCCAAGATCAGAAGAACTGGACTTCTCGGAGACCTCCAAGAATGCCTCCACAGTACTGACCAGCTCCTCCAGGGTGGTATCGACCATGATGAAAATGTCAACAGAGTCTGCCATGTGTCTACCTCCTGTTTGAAATCCTTGCTATGGGTTTGTGCTCACAGTAAAATCGGGTATGCTGATCGTAATATCGTAATCGAAGCCAATGATACGAACCCATTTGACGTGTTTCTTATCTAGACTATCAGCCATGTTCGCGACAGCAATTTCAGCCTCTTGCTCAGTGATACCGTTATCTCGTCCGTCGATAATCATGTGGTCGGCCTGAGGAGTCCCTTTGATAGATTTACGAATCTGTTCCATAAGTTGTTTCATAGGATCTCCTGGCTGCACATTGAGATATTTCAGCTCTACAGCCCCTATTCCCTGGATGATAACATCAGACTTCCTCGTATTGCCACCCTCCGGAATAACGGTCAACGTATACCCTTCACTGGCAAGCAGGAGAATAGTGCGCCTCTCGTGTGAGCGAACCGTTCCCAGATCGGCCGGGTTTCCATCCGGCCCCAGAATACGACTTCTCGCAGCGGCGAGTTGTTGTCTGATCATATCGGCAGGCTCGGTGGGCGGAATACCTAACAATAGTGCATCAATGATATCTTGCCCACTTAACCCTGCTCTAGCATAGGTCTCAATCTGGGCCTGGGTATAAGGTGCCGAGCCCCTGGCATCGATCAAATAGGCCCTTGCCTGAAGGATAGCGGCTATTTGCTCAAAGGTAAACCCTTTTCGGAGCCAGTCGATAAGCTCTTTGTTTGTATAGTTGCTAAGTTTATGTGTCCGTAGATATGTGCGCAGTTGCACCCGCTTCCTGAACAGGTCCAGAATTTCTTCTACCGTCAACTCATCATGGAGTAATAGATCCAAGACCTCTCCTTCGGAGACGTTGATTCCTTCACCTCCCAGGGTTTGGATGATATGCTGCACTGTCTTATCTATGCTGTTGACAATGAATGTTGCATCGGCGAGGGCTGCGGACGCGACTGGTTGCGATGGGTCTGGTGGCAGCGCTGGCTCAGGTTGCTGGCCCAGGTGGGTCATGTCATCTTCCCACTGGGTGACTCTATGCCAGGCCTGCAACATCTGGAACTTCTGATAGTCATCTGCTACCATGAACACGGTACCGCCAATTAGCAGGATGATGAGTTGCCCCAAAAGCGTTGCCGGGTCCTCTGGTCCGGTTGCCGTGATGGGGGCCTCTACCTTTTCGCCGGCGAGCATCGTTTGTCCCGCCAGGGCGAATGGCTGTGAGTTGTGTAGTGTATTGAGCAGTGGCTTCAGGTCGGCTACCACTTGCTGGCAGAGCTGTACAAGCTGGTCCATGCGCTGGGAATGTCCGCCGCTGTCATACTGGCTGATCTGGCCTTCCGTGCTCAGAAAGCGTCCGACCAGGTCGGCAACGTTATCGGCGGTCTTGCCCACAAAGGGACCGGGCGGCGCGTAGAGCTTGCCGATGGCGTTCTGAAAGTCCATAACGCTTTGATCGTGAAGCCCATCGAGCTGATGAATCTGGGCCAGCGGCATGTGCTGCAAGGGATTGACCAGGTTCTGCTGGATAGCGTTGACGAAATCATCGACAGTTGCCATAGTGTGCTCCTCTCATGGTCGGTAATGAGAAGTGAAGTGTGAAGTCGATTGCGTTCCCTGGGGAGAGGACGTGCCATCAAAACTGGCGGCAATCTGCTCGTCGGTAGTTTCAATGGTGTCTATGGCCTGCATGAGCGCCGACGCGAAGCTCATTTGCCAATCGTAGGAGGCGCGCAGGCGCTCGGCATGTGGCTGCAATACATTGGTCAAGTAGGAGCGCACATCGACCAGGTCACCAAGCAGGAATAACGTGTCTTTGGGAGCGCTTGCCTGAATCCAGTTCTCAACTGTATTCCATAGGGCGCCGTGGTTCTCGCTGGCATGCATGGCGTTGTTAAAAATGGTGCTCGCGGCCTCGCGCAGCAGATCCTTGGGGAAGAGAATTTCATCATTTGAGCCAGTGGAAGGGGGTGGAGCGAAGGGCATAGACGTTACCTCCTTGTAAGATACGCTAGAAGACATTTATGCGTATTGCGATTTCTCTCGAAGCATCGATTACATCCACTGTATTTTAGAGTATCGCTTTCTGTTTGACAAGATAGAAAGTCCCAAATTTATTGGTCGGGTGTTTACTATTTGGCGGTATGACACATAAAGCGAGCATTTTTATACACGTGAAGGGGAGCAAGCTGCCTGAGAAGATGAAGGTGCCTTCTTTGTAGCATAAACGGTCTGCCTGCTTTAGGAGGCATAGTGATCATGGCCGAGCCAGGTACAGGATAGTTTTTCCCTCATCATGCCTGTCCAGAGGGTGCTGCTCTACCGCCTTGATGGAGGCCCCGTCAGGAAAGATAATCGTAAAGGGCGTCGTCCACATGAGGGACAGGCTGTCTATGCGCCTTGAGCCTGCGGGGAATGTGACATCATAGGTGCTATAGGGTCTGCGCGCTCTCGCTCCATCCGGCAGGCAGGCGTCGTATTCGCCTGACGAGCAGCAGGAGACACGTGCTCCATGCCGCTCTAAAAACGCGATCAGTTCTTCGGTATACAGGTGATCTATGGGAGTGTGTA
>JALYTT010000546.1 GCA_030854145.1 Chloroflexota bacterium
GGCCTGACTGGCGAGGCAAGCCACGCCCTACGGAAGAACGGCCCGCTTCGGCTTCCGTTCACGCCTATGAGGCAAGCCACGCCCTACGGACACGCGGAACTTGCCCCTTTTTGGGCTTCCGTTCACGCCTATTTGACTGGCTCTGCCCAGGTGTGCTGGTGTCTATCCCGGGAATACAAAGACGATCTTATGTGCCGCAGTCTGCGTAGAGGTCGAGCTTCCGCCCCTCTTGCCCGCCGGTAATGCCACGCGCTATAGTTATGAGTCATTTCGCTCCCTGGCATCCATCTACCTCTCCCGATGCCTGCTCGCCTGCTCCATCTATGATTCACCTCCCTTGTTCCTTGCACTCCCTCATTTCCTGCATCTCCCCTCTCCTTTCCACAAAGTATGTGTCCAGCAGAAGAAGAAATTTTTGCACGCGACGCAATTTGGTCCTGTCAGGCCTTGACAAGTATCGCGTTCATTCTATATACTTCTACCATTGCTTGTGTAATATATGGAGGGAACTCGTTACCAGGCTCGTTCAATCACACCTGACTGCCTTGATACCCCTCTCTCTGTTGGTGCCGTCCTTTTATTATAGGAAACGGAGGTCCTGTCATGTCGCGCGTTCCTCTTTCAGCACATTCTATTTTTAATCGATTTCCACATTCGCCCCCCCCTAGAATGCCATTGCGTTTCCTCTCTCTGCGCCTCTGTTTCTTTGTTCTCATTGCACTGCTCCTGCTTTCGGATATCCTCACTGGCTGGGCTTCGCTTATTTCACCGGCGTACGCGGCCACGAAACCGCCCACGCCGCAGGCGAGCATGACCTTTCAGCAGTTTCTCAAAGATGGCCGCCAGGATCGCGGCACGTATCGTGGTCCTTTGGCCTGGCCTCAGAGCAGTCCGGCCGTGCCCGTCTCGAAGAACAGTCATGCGGCGGCCAGTCTGGCACAACTGCCTCCCAGCACCGAGCCGGCCAAGATGACGCCCATCCGCATGTCGCTCAACGCGGGGTTCCTGACGGCCACAGCCGGAAGCACACCACTTGACGTGGTGGGCAGCGATCAGCGGCTCGAAGTGCGCCTCCAACCAGGCTCGCTGGACCTCTCGCATGCCACCGTCTCCGGGGGCAGCCCCCCGAGCGGCACGCTCACCGTGCAGATCAGCCAGGTGCATGGCCACGCGTTCGCCGGTGAGGCGATGCTGGGCCTCTACCAGGTGCAGATCCTTGATGGCCAGGGGCACCCGGTCTCCGGCATCCAGGTGCGCACGCCTGTGACCTTCATCTATCACTATCAGATCCATGAACTGGCCATGTTCGACCTCGACGCGGACCAGCTCTCTCTGGTCTGGCCCGGCCTGCTCCAGGCGGCCCGGCAGGCCAAACAGTCGCAGACGGCCTTTGCGATCCCGTTGCAGAACAATCCCACCGCCCACACGCTCACTGGACAGAGCACCGTGCTGGCGGCCGGCGTCTTTGATCTGTCAGGAGACCCGCAGAACGCGAGTCCGCCCCATCCTCACCTGGCCTCGGTCGGGGGCAATGCCGGGCAGATGAGTTATGGCTACCCCATCCAGGTGGCTCCTGGTCCCGCCGGTTTTAGCCCGCAGTTGTCGCTGTCCTATTCCAGTAGCGGTCCTAACGAACGCCATGATTCAAAATCGACCGCAGGTAATGTCGGCGATGGCTGGTCGCTTGAACTGGGTTCCATCAGTGTTACACCGTATCCGTCGACCAGCGCGGACCCCAAGATGTGGTACTTTTTGAGCGGCGTCGACAACATTAGTGACCGGCTGATCGAGGAAACGACGGCCAACCAGTTTCAGACCGAGCATACCTCGCACCTGCGTATTCTGAAAATTTCCAACCCGGCCGTCAGCGGGCAGAGTTGTTTTGACGTGTGGGACCTTTCGGGGACCTTCTACGAGTTTGGCTGCACGCCCGATTCTTTAGTCTATCGTCACGATGCCACACAGGGCACTGTCGTGTATGGCTACAACCTGGACCGCATGATTGCCCCTCACAATGGCACCGGCACCTATAAGACCATGCTGGTGAGCTACGTCCAGGATTGTGGGACCGATACCTCCTGCACCATCACCTCCTCCACCGTGCGCGATTCAGCGATCCGCCAGATCCAGTATGGCTTTAGCAGCCATGTCAACAACCTGGATACCGTGGTGGGTACGGTGGACTTCCTCTATCGCGGCCCGCGCACGATCGCGATCAATGGCACCAACTGGACGACTGCCTATGGCACCAAATACAACTGCTCGGCCGCCCCTCCCGATGGCACCTCGACCACCTTGCGCTGTGACGATCCGATTGCCAGGGGCAGCGTCTCTCCTCCCGCGATCCTCTCGACGCTCTCGCTGCAGACGGTGACCAGCTATGTGGGCAAAGATGATGGCACGGGGCATCCCGATTACCGCTATGATTTCAGCTACCAGGATCAGCCGTATCGAGACTGCTATAACATCAACTTGCAGCAGGCCTATTGTGCTGGGGAACATCTGCTGACGAACGTGCAGCCAACGGCCTATCAAAACGGCACCGGGCACGCGCTCAAGCCTCTTACTCTTGGCTATACCCAGGAACACGATACGTACTCCGACACGACCCAGAAATTTCCTGGCAGCAACTCGCAATACAACGCGCAAAGCTATTGGTCCTATCTCAGTAGCTATCACGACCTGGCGACAGGCGCGAGTGGCACGATCGCCTACCAGGGAGCCTTGTCCAATACCCATGGCACCCCCAAGACCAGCGATGGCGATAATCGCTACGATCCCTTGCACTGCACGACATACAACGATTGTAATGGCAGTTTTTCCTACCCAGATGACCGCGCCTGGAGCAACCAGGTCGTCACCTCGCTCACCACGGTGGGACAGGATAGCACCGCGCTGCCCGCCTCGACCACCACCACCTATCGCTACCGGCTTGCCAAGACGGGGAGCAACTGTCCGGCCGATGCGACCGGCAATACTGATTGTGTCGGCGATAACTGGATTCCCGCCAATTCGCACGGGCTGGATCAGGATTGGATGGACTTCTACCATGGGGAATACCACGGCTTCAATGTCGTCTATACCACCAGCCCTGCCGGAGACCTGACGGTAGGCTCGTACTTCAGCACCAAAGGCTGGGGAACGTACGAGACGGATGGCGGCAACTATAATTCGGGCTCGATGTACCAGGAAGACATCTACCAGGGGAACGCGGCCGTCGATAGCGCGCTGGTGCAGCGCACGATCAACACCTATACGGGGCCCGATAACAACTCCTGCAATGGAGTCGTGGGCGATACCATCTATTCCTCCTGTATCGTGATGATGGAGCGCACCAGGACCATCCTTTACGAAGGCACGGGCAGCGGCAATGCGAATGCGCCTTGGAGCCAGCACGACTATACCTATGATGATTTCACGGTCGCCAACGGGCAGATTGGTGGCTACCACAATCTGCTGCAAGAGGTGATCACGGCCTCCAACGCGCCGACCATCACCAAACAGTGGACCTATCAACCTGTGGATCAGACGGTGAACTCGAACGAGTACTATGATGTGAACAAGGTCATCCACAGCAAGATTACTGACAGCAGCGGACATGTCTGGCAGTGTCAGGATACCACCTATGATGAGGGTCGGCCGTCTGGCGTTCCCAGCCCCGCCGCTGGCTGGACTACGACTGTCAAGAGCTATAGTGACTGCACGAACCCGGGTGGGACGGCGATCAGCACCTACAAAGGCTACGACGCCTATGGCAACACGGTGTCGACCGTGGACGCCTTCGCGGCCGCCAATCCGTCGCTCTACAGCAGTCATGGCTGCACGCTGACGACTCCCCCCACCATCGCGCCGCCGAGCAGCAGTTGGGGGACCGGGCGCTATACGGCGTGTATGGGCTATGATAGCTTGTTGCGCATGCCGACCAGCGCCACCAATGTGCTGGGACAGAGCAGCAGCAGCGTCTTTGATGACGCGCAGGGCATGATCCCAACCAGCGCCACCGATATCAATGGGCAGACAACGAGCACATCCTACAGTTATGATAGCAATGGCAACCGCACCCAGACCGTGACGGTGCCTCTGGAGAGCAACACATATACGACGCAATCCAGCACCAATGCGTCCTGTACCAGCAGCAGCACATTGCCCTGTTTCGAGGTAGACAGTCATAGCAGCCTGTATCCCACGGCCATCGCGCGCACCTTCTACGACACCGTGGGGCGCGCGGTCGAGACGCGCACACCGGGACCTGGGGCAGGCTATGATACGATTGTCTTCACCACCTACGATGACGTACACAATATGTCCTTCCAGAGCGCGCCGTTTGAGGTGACCAGCGGGACCGGCTGGGTCGATCCCAACGGCGCCAAAGACTATCAGGGCGGCACCC
>JALYTT010000547.1 GCA_030854145.1 Chloroflexota bacterium
CGCAGGGCGTGTGCGCTGACTGGCGAGGCAAGCCACGCCCTACGGATTCGCCGCTCAATGCGGCTTAACTTCATGTCTATGGGGCGCCGCTGACCTGCGCCCTACACCTCTACGCGGGAGAGGGCGCCAGTGGGAGGGTGAACGAGAAGGTCGAGCCTTCGCCGGCTATCCCGCTGCTGGTGAGGGTGATCGTACCCTGCATGGCCTCGACGAGCTGGCGCGTGATGGAGAGTCCCAGGCCGCTCCCCCGGTGCAGGCCGTGCATATCGCGCTCCAGACGCACGAAGCGTTCAAAGATGACCTGTTGTTTGTCGAGAGGGATGCCCGCTCCCCGGTCAATCACGCTGATGCGCGCCATAGACTGTGCCTCCTCCACGGTGGCAACAATGCGGATCGGCGTCGTTTCGGCGGAATAGCGTAGCGCGTTGGCAAAGAGGTTGCGCAGGACCTGCTTCAGGCGCATCTCATCGGCCTGGACCACGATCTCAGGGGCGATATCGACCTCCACCTGGCGCTGCTCCTTGAGTATCCATGGCTCAAAAAGTTCCACAATGTCAGAACAGATGCCTTTGAGCGGGATACGCGTGAGGTGCAGCGCCGCTGCATCGACATGAAGCTGGCTAGCATCCATAATATTCGCTTGCAGCAGCACCAGTTCTTCGCAGGCGTAGTGTGCTTTATACAAAAAGCTGCGCCGCGTTTGCGGGTCCAGATTCTCCAACTGGCATAGCAGTTCGAGATAGCCCTGCACGACGGTCAGAGGCGTGCGTAACTCATGGCTGGCGGTGGCGATAAAGGCATCTTTCAGCTTGTCAAGCTCGCTCAGCCTGGCATAGGCCTCCCTGAGTTCGTGATAGAGGCGCGCGTTTTCCGTGGCGACGGCAGTTTGCTCATGCAGCCCGCGCAGCATGCGGGGGTACGCGGCTCCAAGCAGACCGATGAAGAGCGGAACCAGCGTGCTGATGCTCATGTAGATGACCCAGTCGCGGTCGGGGATCAGGACTTCATCGTATGAGATCGTGAATGTGATACAGATGGCCACCAGGCTTGCCAGACCACCTACCGCACAGCAGAGATAGAGTAGCCAGCGTGGCGTCGCCAGGATGGTGGGGTGTTGCGCGATGAGGTCTCGAAAGTGATAGAGCAGCACGGGCAGGTCGAGGAAGAGGATCAGCATGGAGATGCACCAGAGGATGGAGAGCGATGCCATCGTCACCGTATAGACCCGGTGAGTGTGAGCCAACCCCTCGTCATAGAGCCATGGTCCGATAAAAGCGCCGTAGATCGCAATCAGCAGAACGACGCCTGTTTGGATGCTAATTGCGAAGCTGGGCGCGCCGTGGCGGTTCATGCTGGCGAAGCGTAGCGGCAGGCGATGGTCGAGCGCGAAGGCGAAGAGGGTGCGCGAGAAGGCAATATTACAGATCACCGCGATCATCAGCACGAAAGCTATGAAGAGCAGCGCCACCACGATGGTGAGGGGTGCGCCAAAGACACTATTGAGCAGCGAGAGGACCGGCGTTGCCAATGTGCTGTGACCCTGAAGAGTGGCGACCAGCAGGCCAAACAGCCCCAGGAGATAGGCGATTACCGCCAGCGGCACCCCTGGACCCAGGATAGAGTTGCAATCGTCGTGTTTTTTCATCTCGGCGGCCACATTGCAGGGGATGCCAAGCGCGAGCAGCGTGAACAGGATGGCGCTAAAGAGGATATTGCTCTGCTGGCCATAGATCGCATCTCCATTCAGCGTGGGTACATGCAGCGCGTGTCCCTGAAGGAGCCAGGTGACGCCCGCCGCGCCGATGAGCAAGGCACCTGCGCCGTAGAGCAGCAGAGTAGCCTGCGCCAGTCTCATAATTGGTCGCAGGGGCAGTAGAGCCAGTGTGCCTGTCAGCGCCAGAAAGGGCACAATCACCAGACCTTGCTGCCAGGGTTCCGCGAGCCAGCGGGCATGGGGACCGGCGAAGAGTATGCCAGTGTCCTGGATTAGTGAGGTCACCAGGCTGCTAATAAAAAGAAGCACCAGGATGCCGGGGAACCAGGAGCAGAAGCCGGCGAAGAAGCCCCACAGCGACCCGAATGCGCGCTGCGTCCAGACATAAATAGAGCCGTCGACGGCCATAAAATGGTTGAACTGCCGCACGACGATGGCGCTGGGGAGAAAAAGTGCCAGCGCGCCGGTCAGCCAGTAGATATAGATCCCCAGGTTTCCATTCGGTAGTGTACCCTGGATATACGTAATGAAAAAAACGATAGCCGTGAAAATCGTCAGCAGGTCAACGCGCGAGAGGGTGCGTGGCAGCAGTTCATCGGTGCGCTGCACGGAGCGCAACGGCTCACCGAGGGTAGGAGGCAGGGAGCTGGAGGTATGTTGTGCTTTTAGTGTGCTCATTGCCATCCCACCTTCTCTTCACTTATACGATTTCACGAAGCCACCTGCTCTATCTGACAATTATACCATTAAATGTATGAATATTTACACATTTATCAGTAATTATAGCTACTCTTTGCTATGAATGAAAGTGCTGATATTGTTTATGAAGAAGATCCCGCGTCGGTTGGGACTTCCAGCAGATTGAGCAGCTCTGTCAGTGAATGCACAAGCTGGCAATCGACGTTATCAGGGGAGAGATGTTGCTGGCGATCAAGCAGGACTGGGAGCATGCCGACGGTGCGCGCTCCCAGGACATCGTGAATGTAGGAGTCGCCGATATGGACCGTGTAGTCGGCCACGGCATTGGCGCGTTGTAAAGCCAGGTCGAAGAGATGGGGTGAAGGTTTAGCGTAGCGTGTTACCGCCGAGACCAGCAAGAAGTCAAAGTATCTGGTCAGGTGGTGCTTGCGCAGGATGGGGCCGAGGCCGATGCCCCAGTCGGAGATCACGCCCAGGGTGTAGTCACGCTTTTTCAGGGCCTCCAGGGTGGGCACGACATCCGCGTAGACCTGCCAGCTTGTATGCTCCTCGAACTCGCGCCTGATGGCCTCTGAGAGTTGGTAGAGGCGCGACTCATCGTGCTCTTCAATAAATGGGCGCAGGATGTTCATATAGTACCCGATCCAGAATTCGTGGATGGCCTGCTCGCTGGCCCAGGTGTGCCGGTTCAAACGCGCCTGGCGATAAAAATAGTCTTCCGCGTCGGTCATGCGATCTCTCACAGCATCGATATGCACGTGCAGGTTGAGTCGCTGGCAGACCTGCTGGCAGATTTCGGGGGTGGAAGGATAGGGACGGAGCAGGGTAAAGCCCGCGTCAAAAAAGATTGTGCGAATGGCTTGTGGTTGTTCGAAAGGCATAGTTCCCCTCTCAATGAAAGGTGTGTAGGGGCGCAGGCCAGCAGCGTCCCTACACGGGATAGGATTGCATTTGGTGTAGGGGCGCCGCTGGCCTGCGCCCGTCCCTACGCGGGATGGGGCCGTCTACGTTCCTACGAGTGTTGTTTGTAGACCGCATCGGCGGCGGCGAGAGCGGCTCCGGCGGTTGGTTGGAGGCCGCAGCGAGGCAGCACATGTTCCAGGGCCGCCAGAATGGTATCGACGTTCTTGCGGGAAGAATTGTAACCCATCAAGCCAATGCGGATCAGGTGGCCCTTGAGGGTGCCGAAGCCACCGCCGATCTCAATGCTGTATTCGTGGAGCAGGGAATCGCGGATGGCGACTTCATCGACACCGTCCGGCAGCCTGATGGCGGTCAGCACAGGCAGTTCGTAGCCGGGGGCGGTCAGGATGGGCAGTCCCAGTGCCTGCACGCCGGCGCGCAGGGCCTCGCCATGCAGCTTATGGCGCGCCCAGCGCACCTCCAGGCCTTCCTCCAGCACGATGCGAGCGGCTTCGTACATCCCGTAGACCAGGTTGCTGCATGCGGTATGATGATAGGTGTGGTCGCCGTTCCAATAACGGTGCAGGTGTTGTAGATCCAGGTAGTAACTCTGCACTGGCTTGCGGCGGTTCTGGATTACCTGCACGGCGCGCGCGTTGAGAGTCACGGGGGCCAGGCCGGGCAGGGCGCCCAGGCTCTTCTGGCTGCCCGCGTAACAGGCGTCGATCTTCAGCTTATCGGTATGCATGGGCACGCCGCCCAGGCCGCAGACGGCATCGACGACGAAGAGTGCATCGTGGGCATGGGTCACGCGCTCCAGTTCCTCCATTGGTTGTAGCAGCCCGGTGGAGGTCTCGGCGATGGCGGTGGCAAATATCCTGGTGCCCGGATGAGCCTTGAAGGCCTGCTCAAGCGCTTCGGCCGTGAGCGGCTGGCCCAGCTCTGTCTCCAGGTTCACAACCTGCGCGCCCGCGCGCTGCGAGATCTCAACGATCTTGCCACTGAAGAAGCCCAGGGAGCCGGCGATCAGCGTGTCGCCATTTTCGAGCAGGTTGCTC
>JALYTT010000106.1 GCA_030854145.1 Chloroflexota bacterium
AGGCAAGCCAGCGCCCCTACGCGATCCATGTAACCGGGCGATCCATGTGGCAACAATTCACGTGCTATAATGTATCGACGCGAACGTCTGTATGACAATGTAGCACGCTGATTGCTGGTGTGTCCAGGGAAAAACTCGCGGTTGCGTGCAGATTGTCTTCAGGAGGAGGGACTTCTTGGCGGTATCATCAGATCCAAATGAATTGCACACGATCAGTGAATCACTGAAACGTATTTCCAGCGCATTACACGAGCACACGCGTGCATTAGAGGTCGCGATTGAGAGCACCTATGTCAACGAGAGCAGCAATCCGCGTGTGAGTTTGCTGAGCCGGTCTCTCCAGGTCAGCCGCCGGGCCGACTGGGAGTTGGGGCGGCTCAGCCAGAAGTTGTCAGCATTACAAACACCGCAGAACGGGCAGGCGCCTGCCAAATCCTCTTCCCCGCCAACGCCCTCATCAGCATCTCCCCCTCCTGCCGCCAACCTTGAACGCGAACGCGACGAACTGAAAACCAGCATCAGCGCCCTGACCCGCCAGCGCGATGAGTTGGGGACGCTCTACGAGATCGCGCGCACGCTGAATTCGACCCTGGATTTTAATCAAGTGCTGCAACTGGTGATGGACCAGGTTATCGACGTTGTCGGAGCTGAGCGCGGCTTCCTGATGCTGGTGAACGAGAAGACAAATGAGCTTGAATTCAAGATTGCGCGCAACAAAAACGCGCAGACCGTCGACCAGCAGGCCTTCGAGCACCAGATCAGCCAGAGCACCGTGAACCGCGTCGTGCGTACTGGTCAGCCTTTGCTCACCTCGGATGCGCAATCCGACGCCTCCCTGATGGAGCAGCGCAGTATCATTGAGATCGGTATTCGTTCTATCATGTGCGCCCCCCTGGCGGTGCGCGATAAGCGCATCGGGGCCGTCTATGTCGATAGCATCTTTACCAGGAACCTGTTCAGTTCGCAGAACCTTGACCTGTTACTCGCCTTCTGCCACCAGGCGGCTATCGCTATAGATAACGCCCGGCTCTTCGCCGACCTTGAGAAGACCCTGCGCAAAGTCAATGAAGACAAGAGCTACATGGACAACATCTTCTCCTCTATTGCCAACGGCGTTATCACCACCGACTCCGCCGGGATGATTACCATGTTCAATGATGCCGCTGGGATCATCTTAAACATGAATCCGGCGGACGCGGTAGGGAAGCACTACCAGCAGGCATTCAGGCAGCGGTCGGAGCTTGGCCTGGCCGCACTCTTGCAAAGTGCCATGACCCTGCACGTGCATGGCACGATTGTGCCCAACTCCCTGGATTGCGAGATTCCCAGGCGCGGCCGGGTGAACCTGAACTTCTACGTGACTTCGCTGCGCGATGAGCAGGGTACGCACATTGGGATGGCGCTGGTGATCGATGACCGCACAGAATTGAAGAAGGCACAGGCGGATGCCAAGGAGATAAAGCGCATCTTTGGCCGCTACGTTCACCCGAAGGTAGTGGAGCAACTCATCAACGACCCCAAGGCTCTGAACCTGGGCGGTGAGACCAAAGAGATCTCGGTGATCTCGGCCGATATTCGTGGCTTTACGAAGATCAGCGATCGCATGCTCCCTGAAAAGGTGATGACCCTGCTGAACACACACTTTGATCTGATGGTGCAGGCGGTATGGGAGGAGGAAGGGACGATCACCGGGTTCTGGGGCGATGCCTTCCTGGCCATCTTCAACGCGCCCCTGGAACAGAAGGATCACGCCCTACGAGCAGTTCGCGCTGCCTGGAGGATGCGCCAGGCGTTGATGAGCCAGCAGAGCCATCTTTCGCCGGAGATCCCGGTCTCCTTCGGCATTGGCGTCAATAGCGGCCTGGCGATGATAGGCAATATAGGCTCCAGAGAGCGCATCCAGAACTATACAGCGATTGGGGATACGGTCAACGTGGCCAACCGGCTCCAGTCAAACGCCAGGGACAATGATATCTACCTCAATCACGCGACCTTCACGCGGGTGCGCGATCAAGTGCTGGTTGATTTTGTCGGGCAGATTAACGTGAAAAATAAGACCGAGCCGCTGGATGTTTTTCGTTTAAGAGGCTTCAGGTAACCGCGGCCTTACAACATCTTGCGCAGAGTGAAGCCTGTTTGCTGGATGCGAATGAAGCCAAACCATTCGTAGAGCCGGTGGGCATGGATGTTGTCATCCTGGGTATTCAACATAATCCGCGTCACGCGCCTCCCCTCGAAGAAGCGCACGGCTTCGGCCATCAAACGCGCGCCGATCCCCTGGCTATTCACCGCTGGCTGAACGGCGATACGCACCAGGTAGCCAGATGTGTCCTCAAGCGCATTGAACTGGTAGCCCATGACCCTGCCATGCAGTTCAGCGACGACGAAGTAGGGATGCGTGGAGGCGATATCCGCGAATGAAACGGCGTCGTAGCGCCAGAGCGGCTCAAAGCAGGCCTCGTCGATCGCCAACAGCGTGGGGATATCATCCACGCGCACTGGGCGGATGGTAACCTGCTGATTGCCCTGCGTTGGAATGTGGTAATCAAATTTATCGTAGGCGTAGAGCAAACGATGCAGCAAGAAGCCGCGTTTCAAAAGGGCATCGCGCAGCCAGTCCTTCTGCACATCGTTGCCGGAGTAGTAGAGATGCTGAGTGCCGCGCGCAATCAGGGACGGCGTGAGATAGGCCAGCAACGTATCGAACAGATCAAGCGCGTGCGTGTTCTCCGGCCAGGCAACTCCGAAACCCCCAATCCAGGCGGAAGGGGGATTCACGGTCTGCGAGAGCAGGAAGCTCGTGAGTGTCGTGCCTCTGAATATGGCAGCGGCGGGATAGTGGGCCAGGAGCATGGGGAGTTCTTCAAATGTGAACCGTTGATAGGCGTAATCGGTCATGCGCAGTAAACGTTCAACGACCCGTTGATCGCCGCCTGTCAATAGTCGTACCTTGTCAGAGCCTCGTGACATGCTTCCCTCCACGAAATGTCAGGCGTCAGGTCCTTTGATCTCGCGCCTCAGGCGTTCAATGTCAGGCTTGGGCGCGTTGCGCATGCGGTAGCCAGTCAGTTTGTGAATGCGCCGTAGTTCCGCGATCAGCGCGTCGATATTGATGCGGGACGACTGCACCGGCGGCGGGCCAAGACTATCCACGGCCGCGTCATCGCCGAGCAGGAAATTTATGCAGGTCGCAATGCACGCGGCATTCGCCTGCACATCGTAGCCCCCCTCCTGCACCATCACTACATGCCCAGCACAGAGCGTCTGCGCCAGGTGTACGATGAATTCCGTCAACCTGCCATAGCCCGCCGTTGAGAGATACATATCTCCCAGCGGATCTTTCCAGTGCGCGTCAAAGCCGGCGGAGACCAGGATTAGTTGCGGCTGGAAGCGGTCGGCGGCGGGTGCCATGAGCTGGCGGAAGACCGGCTCGTAGGCCTCGTAGCCGGTCTTCGCCGGCAGCGGCACGTTGATGGTTGTGCCAAGACCCTCGCCCTCGCCACGCTCGTCTGAGTGACCGGTGCCGGGATAGAACGGGGCCTGGTGGATCGAGAAGAACAGCACGCGCGGATCGCGGTAGAAGATGTCCTGCGTCCCGTTGCCGTGATGCACATCGATGTCGATAATCATCACGCGTTCGAGTCCGTGACGATCAAGCGCGTAGCGGGCGGCGACCGCCACGTTATTGAAGAGGCAGAAGCCAATGGTATCCGCGCGCGACGCGTGATGGCCCGGAGGGCGAACCAGGCAGTAGGCGTTGTCCACCTCGCCCCGCATGATAGCATCGATAGCCGTCAGCGGCGCCCCGGCGGCGGTGATGGCCGCCTCATATGAGCGAGCGGAGACAAAGGTCTCCGGCGCGAAAAAACTTGAGCGCCGCCCGCCCGCCGCCTCTTGCGCCGCGGCCTGCTCCACGGCCGTCTTCACCTCCTGGATATACTCGCGGGAGTGGACCGCCGCCAGTTCATCCCCGGTGGCGGCACGGGGCGCGAGCTGCACCAGTCCAGCGCGCTCCAGCCAACCGAGGGCCTTGAGCAGCTCGATAGCCCGCTCGGCGCGCAGGGGCTGCTCCGGGTGCCGGCGCGGCGTGATGTGCTCTAGAAAGATTGGATCATAGATGAGCGCGGTAGTCATGGGTATTCCTCAATTGTGATCAAGGCAAGATGCGCCTATGCGCGGCGCACCCGCCCCAAAAACCGTGATGCATGGATTATGCGATCAGGAGACCGTGGCAAGCACCTCTTTGACCATACCAGGGATGTCAAAGATCGTGTCGGCGACCGGGACCTTCGCCGCCTGGAAGGCCGCGACCTTCGCCTGTGCCGTCCCGGTATTGCCGGAGATGATGGCGCCGGCGTGTCCCATGCGCTTTCCGGGAGGCGCGGTGCGGCCGGAGATAAAGGCCACCACCGGCTTGCTCATCGTCTTGATGTACTCTGCGGCATCCTCTTCGTCACTGCCCCCAATCTCGCCGCACATCACGACAGCCCTGGTCTGTGGATCATGCTCGAAGTGCCGCAGGTGATCAATGAAGGTCGAACCGATGATTGGGTCGCCCCCGATACCAATGCAGGTCGATTGTCCGATGCCGGCCTCGGTGAGCAGGGAGACCACCTCGTAGGTGAGCGTGCCGGAGCGCGAGATGAAGCCAACGGGACCGGGGGTGAAGATCTGATAGGGAATGATGCCGATCTTGCCCTTCCCCGGTGTACATAGCCCTGGACAGTTCGGCCCGATCATGGTGGCGCCGTGTTCGCGCACAACCAGCATCGCGCGCGCCGTGTCGAGCACGGGGATGAACTCGGTGATGCAGACGATCAAGGGGATGTCCGCCGCCGCCGCCTCCATCACGGCATCGGCGGCGCCGGCTGGAGGCACAAAGATACAGGTTGCGTTGGCGCCAGTCGCGGCCCTGGCCTCGGCCACGGTATCGAAGATGGGGAAGTCGCCCGCCTTCTGGCCACCCTTGCCCGGTGTGACGCCGCCGACGATGGTGGTGCCTGCCTGCTGCATGCGGGTGGTGTGATAGCTACCCTCGCGCCCGGTGATGCCCTGTACGATGACGCGCGTCTTCTCATCAAGTAGAATGCTCATGCCTGCTGCCCTCGCTCCTGTGCTGTAATTGCCGCGACGATCTTCTGCGCCGCATCGCGCATATCCTTGCCCCAGTCAAGTCCGGCGTCTTTGAGGATGACTTTGCCCTCTTCAGCGCCCGTGCCGGATAGACGCACGACAATCGGCATGCCGGCGGGAAGTTCGCTCTGGGCCATAATCACGCCCTTGGCCACCTCTTCGCCGCGCGTGATGCCGCCGAAGATATTGACCAGGATACCCTTGACATCGGGGTCGCGGGCCACGAAGGTCAGCGCCTTATACATGGTCTCCGCCCTGGCGCCGCCGCCGATGTCCAGGAAGTTCGCGGGCTTTCTGCCCGCCGCCGCCACCATATCGAGCGTGGTCATCACCAGGCCCGCGCCGTTGCCGATGATCCCGACATCGCCATTGAGCTTGACATAGGTCAGGCCTGCCTGCTGCGCCTCGTACTCCAGCGGGTTGGCCTCCTCTGACTCCGCCCATGAAGCGTATTCCTTCTGGCGGTAGAGGGCATTGTCATCGACGATAATCTTGGCGTCGCCCGCCACCACACGGCCATCGCCGGTCAGGACAAGTGGATTGATCTCCGCCAGGCTGGCATCGCTCTGGATATAGGCCTTCGCCAACTGGGTGAGGATGGCTCCACCTTTGCCGATCACCTGGTGCGGCAGGTTGGCCTTGACCAGGATGTCGCGCGCCTCAAAGGGGCGCAGGCCCCAGCGCAGGTCGATCTGGTGCCTGATAATCTGCTCAGGAGCGGTGGCGGCCACCTCTTCGATATCTATACCGCCAGCTTTGGAGACCATCACAACGGGGGTCTGCGTCTTACGGTCGAGTATAATACCGAGGTAGTATTCCTCTTTGATGTCCAACTTGGCCTCAACCAGAACTTTTTCGACGGTCAGCCCTTTGATGTCCATGCCCAGGATCTTCGCGGCCACTTCCCGCGCCTGTTCCGGGGTATCGGCCAGTTTGACGCCGCCGGCCTTGCCACGTCCGCCAACGTACACCTGGGCCTTGACGGCCACCGGCCCGCCAAATTCGCGGGCAATGGCTTCAGCCTGCTCCGGCGTAGACGCCACTCGCCCCGGCTGAATCGGGACGCCATAGCGCGCCAGGATGTCCTTGGCCTGATATTCGTGAATTTTCACCGAGTTGTTTGCTCCTTGTAATGCGATATAAAAATACGAGGTGTTTTTATTTTTAACTACGGTCCATGCTAACACTCGCTAAAAAGACTGTCAAGAATCGCCATAACTTGGTACAATGGAAGGGATACAGATGTTATCTAGAGATGCTATCTGATGAAGAGGGAGAGAGAAGTAACGAATGCCTGAAAAAGATACAATGGTTCCTATAATACAGCCACCCTCGCAACCGCTGGATGGGGCACGACCTTCAACCATCAGCCGGCGGCTGCGCAAAGAGAAAAGAAGGCACCGGTCGTGGATCGTGATCAGCGCACTATTGATCGTCCTGCTGCTCATCGTGGGCACGATTGGCCTGGTGACCTGGAACTGGGTACGCAGTTTACAGATTTCGACAGCCGCGCCCCCCATCCAGAAGGACCCGGTCACTGTCTTGAATATTCAGCGCACGGCCGCTTACGCGGGTTTAAATTTTACCGTCCTCAATGCGCAATACGCTACCACGTTTGCCGATGATACTATTCGTTCAGGCCCAGCGGTGATACGCCTCAATATGCGTGTCACCAATACATCAACTGACCCGGCCTCTGTGGTCTATTATGACACAGCCCACCTGCTCATACCAGGAGCCAGCCAGATTGCCCCTACCGTAGCGCAACTGGCGGTCGGTCCAGACCCTGGCAAGAGCGAGACCGGCTGGCTCGACTTCCCGGTTCCTCGTGGAGTACAAATCAACGCGGCGGCCCTGCAATTAGGATCTAGCACACAAAATGAGTTGCTGGTGACAATACCCTTTACCGGTGCCTTTAATCCCGGTCGCTACGCGAACAGGACGGCCCCACAATCGCTGACTATTTCCTATGATGATTGGTCGCAGCCGGGACTCTATATAACCTATCACCTGCATAGCATCGGAGTGCAGTATTCCTACAAAGGCGTACAGTGTAAAGCCGGCCAGCAGATCTACGTGCTGAACTTTACGGTGGATAATCCCAACGGTACCGCGGCAGGGACTGGCCCAGGCTATAATTATGTCCGCCTGGTGCTTAATGGCAACATGCGCCCACCATTTGATAGCACGCTGCCTTCCAGCTTTAGGGCCGGAGCCAGAGGTGTAGGAGGCCATGTAGCCTTTGCGGCGCCCGCCGGCCTGAAGAACCTCGACATATACTTTCTTTATCAGAATGGGAGCCAGGGGCAGGATTACCCAGTAAGGTTGTAGATAATTCAAACGTGTAGGGGCGTAGGGGCGTAGGGGCGCCGTTTACAAGCCCGTGTTGCAACATACGAACCTCCCGCAACACGGGCTTGTAAACGGCGCCCCTACGGTTGGCGAATGAATGCTAGCAATTCGTCGCGCTTCTGCTGCATTTCGTCCCGGTTGCTGGCCTCGACATTCAGACGTAGCAGCGGCTCGGTGTTGGAGGGACGGACGTTGAACCACCAGTCACTGAAGTTTACCGTGAGGCCGTCCAGGTGATCGACGGACTGTGCTTGCCTGCCATAGTGTTCTTCGAGAGCCTTGAGCTTGCCCTGCACATCGCTGACTGTGCTGTTGATCTCGCCGCTGCGCACGCCCTTATCCAGCGGCTTGAGCAGTTCGGAGAGCGGCTTGTTCTCGATTGAGACGAGTTCCAGCAAGAGCAGGAAGGCGATCAGGCCAGAATCGGCGAACCAGTTGTCGCGGAAGTAGAAGTGACCGGAGTGCTCGCCGCCGAAGATGGCGTTGAGATCACGCATCTGGGCCTTGATGTAGGAATGCCCCACGCGTGTACGCACAGGCTTGCCACCCAGCGAGCTGATCAGTTCCGGCACGCTCTTGGAGACGATCAGATTGTAGAGAATGGTTGAGCCAGGGTGCTTGCGCAGGATACTCTCCGACACAATCGCGGTAACCATCGAGCCATCGACGATGTCTCCGTGTTCGTCTACCGGGAACATGCGGTCGGCGTCGCCATCGAAGGCGGCCCCCAGGTCGGCGCTTACCGTGCGCACCTGTTTCTGTAGATCCGCCATGTTCTGCGGCTCGATGGGGCTGGCCGGGTGGTTCGGGAAATTCCCATCGAGTTCAAAGTACAACGGCACCAGTTCGCAGGGCAGGCGCTTGAATACGCGCGGCATAATCATACCCGCCATGCCATTGCCGGCGTCGATGACGACTTTGAGCGGGCGGATCTTGCTCACATCGATAAATGACAGCGCGTGATTGACATAATCATCGATGATATCGCGCTGCGTGACCGTCCCTTGGTGGGTCGGCTCCTGGAAATCGCCGCTGACCGCCAGGTCACGAATATCTGCCAGGCCGCTATCCATACTGACGGGGAAGGCATTGGCGCGGCAGAATTTCATGCCGTTGTATTTGCCCGGATTGTGCGAGGCGGTAATCATCGCGCCGGCCGGGTAGTTGAACTTGCCCACGGCGAAGTAGAGTCCATCGGTGGTGAGCATGCCAAGGTCCACCGCGTTGACGCCCTGATCGGTGATGCCGCGCAGGAAGGCGGCGGCCAGTTGGGGCGATGAGAGACGCATGTCACGTCCCACGGCGATTTCAGGCACCTCGAAATATTGGGCCGCCGCGCGTCCGATGCGGTAGGCCACTTCGTCGGTCATCTTTTGCCCGTAGATACCGCGTATATCGTAGGCACTGAATATATCTGGATCAACAATTGTGTGTGCTGTACTCATTGTCCGGGGGTTTGCCTCCTCTTCCATATTTCAAGTAAAACCCATGGCGCGCCAGAGCTGCGGGGATCGTAGATCTGGCCTACCTCAGTAAAGTCGGATTTAGCGAAGGCCCGGCGGGCCGGCGTGTTGGCCTGCGCGGTCTCGGCATAGACCCGGACCAGACCAAGCGCGTTGAAAAGATACTGCACCAGGGTGCGAATAGCCTCCGGGCCGTAGCCCTGACCCCAGCGCGTTTTCTCGCCCAGGCCAAGTCCGACCTCGGCCTGCGCCAGGCGGTGATCCATGTTAAAGTAGGTAATCGTGCCGATGGGCGTATGCTGCTCATCTTCAATGATAAACCAGAACTGGCGGCCGTTGCCCTGAACGTAGTTACGCTCGAAGACGGGCAGGAACTCCGCCAGGGTGTGCGAGTACGGGCGCTGCGGGTCATAGCGCCATACCTCGTCGTCGCGCTCCCAATTGAAGACGCTGCTCACGTCACTCATCATGGGACGCCGCAGGTAGACCCGCTCCCCATGAAGCACTGGATACGTGTGATTGTATTGTATCTCGGTCATAGCAATCCTATCAGATGTGCGAAACTCGTTCCAGCGGCCAGAGGTTCAACGCCCAGGCCCTCTGCCAGCGTCTGCCCAAGGTCGGCGAAGGTCGGGCGATCGCCAACATTCACGCCGGCGCGCACCGGCTCGCCATAGGCCAGCATCGGCACCATCTCACGGGTATGATCGGTCCCCTTGTAGGTGGGATCGACGCCGTGGTCGCCGGTAAAAAAGATGGCATCGCCGGAGCGCAACACCTGCTGCACCTTGCCGAACCAGGCGTCTACATCACGCAGGGCCTGGGCATAGCCCTCGCTATCACGCCTGTGGCCCCACAACATATCGAATTCGACGAGATTCACAAAGAGTAGCCCTGAAAAATCCCGCTCGATCCAGTGCAGCGCATCCTGCATACCGGCGCTGTTCGTCTCGGTATGGTCGCGCGCTGTCAGCCCGCGCCCGGCGAAGAGGTCTTCGATCTTGCCAAGGCCGATGACATCTTTGCCGGCGGCCTTCAGTACATCCAACAGCGTGGTTCCCATAGGGGCCAGCGAGTAGTCCCGACGATGCTCGGTACGCTTAAAGGCTCCAGGCTCACCCACGAAGGGGCGCGCGATCACGCGTCCGACGGCATGCTCTCCTGTAAGCATATCACGAGCAATCTGGCAGATATGATACAGTTCTTCCAGCGGAATCACCTCCTGGTGCGCCGCCACCTGGAAGACGCTATCGGCGGAGGTATAGACGATGGGATAGCCGGTGCGCATATGCTCCGCGCCAAGTTCGGTGATAATCTCGGTGCCGGAGGCGGGCTTGTTGCCGATGACCTTGCGCCCGATAGCCCGCTCATAGGCGAAGATGACCTCAGGTGGGAAGCCACGCGGATAGGTGGGCAGGGGCTTCTGGAGGACCACGCCGGTCATCTCCCAGTGTCCTGTGGTGCTATCTTTGCCGGCGGCCGCCTCTATCAAACGACCATAGGCTCCACTGGCGGCGGCGTGCGGCGGTGTGCCCTGGATGGGCGTGATATTGCCGAGGCCGACGCGCCCCAAATTGGGCAGTTCCAGGCCACCGATGGCGCGCGCGCAGTGTTCAAGGGAGCTGGCACCCTCGTCACCATAGGCGCCGGCATCAGGATTGGCGCCCACGCCTACCCCGTCTAACACGATCAGGATCGCTCGTCTGAGTGGCATCGTTGTCTTACCTTACCTTTTCAATGCGTGCGTGATGCGGCAGCGGCTCACCAATCAGCGGCAACGCATACTCAAAAAATGGCGACGTCAGCATCGTGCCGCTGGCATCCAGGTATTCGGCAGGCAGCAGACGCTGCACGTTTGCCACTCTGGCAAGCTCCACCAGGTCCGTTATGCAGTGATAGCCGGTTCCCTCCTGGCGCACCAGGGTCACCATCCTGTCGTTGTCGCCGGCCAGCGCGGCCTGCGTACTCGCTTGCCCCACGAGATAGGCTTCGTCGCGGTCAGTATGCGAAATGCTGTTGGAGGCCATGCGTTGTAGATCTCCGGGTTTATCGAAGCGCGCGCGCAGTTTTAGATGGTGCATTACTAATTCTACCAGATATTGCGCCGTCCCGCTCAAAAGCGGATGCTGGAACGCATCCAGTCCCACCTGCCCGGCGCTACCAAGCGCCTGCCCCTGCTCATCGCGGATAGTTTCGGCCGCCACCACGACGGCGTAGCCGACACGGCGCTGCACCGCCTCAACCTGCGCCAGGAAGCGATCCGCGTTGAAGCGGCGCTCAGGCAGCAGGATGATATGCGGGGGATCGTCCTCCTCGCGCTTGCCCAGGGCCGAGGAGGCTGCCAGCCAGCCCGCGTCACGCCCCATGGTCTCGATGACCTTGACGGGATAGTGCCCCGGAATGGAGACCGTGTTCATGCTGGAATCCATGGTGGCCAGCGCGATGAAACGGGCGGCGCTGCCGTAGCCGGGACAGTGGTCGGTGAAGGGCAGGTCGTTGTCGATGGTCTTGGGGACGCTGATAGCCTGTAGATCGTAGCCCGCCTGCTGAGCAGCCAGGGCGATGCGATGCGTGGTATCGGCCGAATCGTTGCCGCCGATGTAGAGCAGGTAGCGGATATTGTATCTGCGCAGGAGGGCCAGCACGCGCTCCAGGTCGTTCTCTTGCAGCTTATAGCGACAGGAGCCAAGCGCCGCCGATGGTGTATGCAGCAGGCGATTCCACAGGTCGCCAGGCTGCTGGCGCAGGTCAACCAGATCCTCCTTGAGGAAGCCTTCGATGCCATTCAGCATGCCATAGATGTTCTCAATGCGCGCGTCCGCTCGCGCCGCCTCAAATGCCCCGACCAGGCTGGCGTTGATGACGGCGGTCGCGCCGCCGGATTGCCCGATAATCAGATTGCCACGAGTTGTCGCTGTCAATGGTTGTGTCTCCCGGTGCTATGGTGATTTTTCTAGTTTCAGAGCCATTATAGCAACATTGTAATAGGGGCGTCGAGCCTCGTCAACGTCCTGTTAGCGAGTTTGTTGGCACACGCTCAAGATGGGGAGTTGCCACATGTGCTAGTCTATTCACAGGCGCTTCACCTGATCCCTGCGAATACAACAACGAAGGAAACAGATTTTAGATGCGAGAGAAGATTATCCTCGATTGCGACCCCGGCCACGATGATGCCATTGCGCTGCTTGTGGCCGCCCATCACCCGGCCCTTGATCTGCTAGCCATCACCACTGTTTCGGGCAACCAGACGGTTGAGAAGACGACATACAACACGCTCAAGGTCTGCTCGCTGGCGGGCATTCGCGATGTGCCGGTTGCCAGGGGCGCGGACCGCCCGCTGGTGAGACCGGCGCAGCACGCGGCCAGCATTCACGGCGAGTCAGGTCTGGATGGACCGGGCCTTCCTGAGCCAACGCTCGAAACCGTGCCACGCGACGCCGTGGAGCTACTCATCGATCTGCTGCTCGCTTCGGATGGAGATATCACGCTGGTGCCGACCGGGCCGCTGACCAACATCGCCACCGCCATCACGCGCGAACCGGCGATCGTGCCCAGGATCAAGGCCATCTCGCTGATGGGCGGGGCCATCGGACTGGGCAATACCACGCCCGCCGCCGAGTTCAATATCTACTGCGACCCGGAGGCCGCTGCCATCGTCTTCGCCTGCGGCCGCCCGATCACCGTCTCGCCCCTGGAAGTGACCCACGAGGCGCTGGTGAACGAGGAGGTGCTGGCGCGCCTGCGCGCCATCAAGCGCCCGGTCGCCACCTTCGCCGCCGACCTGATGAGCTTCTTCGGAGAGACCTACCGCAACATCTATGGCTTTCCCGCGCCTCCGCTGCACGATCCCTGCGCGGTCGCCGCCGTCGTGGACCCCACGATCCTGCACGCGCATAGCATGCACGTCGAGATCGAGACCAGGGGCGAGTGGACCTCCGGCCGCATGGTGTGCGATGTCTATGGCCGGCTGGGCAAAGAGGCCAATGCCCGCGTGGGCTACGGGCTGGAGGTGGAGCGCTTCTGGGATCTGGTGATTGAGACGCTGGCCACGTACTGAGCGCGAAAACTATCAGATCTGGTAATCCATCTCCCAGCCCTGGGTCAACTCCTGGTGTTTCGCCAGGGTGGCACCGCCTTTCACCAGCAATTCAGCGGGCTTGGCGGCCACCACTGAGTTGGCGGGGACCGATTCGAGCACCAGGGCCATAGCGCCGATCTTGCTGCCACGGCCGATGGTGATTGGTCCCAGGATGGCCGCGCCGACGCCGATGGTCACGTCGTCCTCGATGGTGGGATGGCGCTTCTGCTTGCGACCGGGGCCTGGCCGCCACCAGCCGGTCGCGCCAAGCGTCACCTGGTGGTAGAGCATGACGTTATTCCCGATCACCGTCGTTTCGCCCAGCACCACACCGGCGCCATGATCGATGAAGAAGCGTCGCCCGATCTGCGCCCCCGGATGAATCTCGATGCCGTTGGTCACGAAACGCGCGAACTGCGAGATCAGGCGCGGCAGGAAGGGGATGTGCGCCTTGTAGAGAGCGTGCGCGATGCGGTGATAGAAGATAGCCCAGACCCCCTGGTAGAGAAGGGCCTCGAAGATATTCTGACAGGCCGGGTCTTTCTCGAAGATCACATCGATGGCATCGGGCCAGCGTGTACGGCGGCGCGGCGTGGCGCCGGGCGCGGGAATAAAGATACCGGGAGGAAGTTGGGGAAGCTGTGAAAAATCTGGCTCGCCATCGGGAACAAGTTTCTCGCCGCCCGCTTCCCCTGAAATACGCTGTGCCATGCTGCTGCTATCCTTTTCCGTTGACCTGCCTGGATCGTGTTGTGCATCTACGCTCTTTGGAGTGTATGGCAGAGAGTAACAGATGTCAAGAGGAAAAGTCGTCGTCTCCCAGTTTCCGGCTCCTGATTTGAAGCAACATAGCATACAGAACCAGGACAAAGCACAAGAGAGAGATTCCGCCTCCAATGAGGCGAAATAGGCTCACTGTATCAAGGGAGAAACGATGGCTCAATGCAGGGATAGCGAAGATATCCCTGATTGCTTGCCCTAATGCCAAAAACAGCAATCCTATCGCTGTAACTATCCTGGGCTGACTATATGCTTGCTGTTCTCGACGCTTAGGGTTACCAGCGCGAATGAGATACAGTGTAAATCCGGCGGCCATGACCACAAAAAAGAGGGTTAGAAGCGCCCGAAGGATGTCTTGCAGCATTGCCCTATATCCTTTCCAAATCCATACGTAGTTTCAGGCGTCGGTTACAGGAGAGCCTTCTTCGCGCTGGAACCTGCGGAAGCAAGCCCAATACACCGTCAAAAGAATAAGCAGCGCGGTCCACGAGCACACCAGAACCAATCTTGGCGGGAAGAAGCCCAGGTCAAAGTCTAAGAGGCCACCGATCAGCCAACCGGAGATAAGCAGGCTCCAGCCGGCGAGAAACCAGCGCACCGTCAGCGCGCCTTCGCCCTGCACTGTCATGGCCTTGAGGGCGCCTGGGGAAAGGAGGCAAAGGTCTGCACTCATCAAGAGGAAGCGGCTCCCCATGTCCCACCAGTAACCTGGAAATACCAGCACTCCCAGGTGTGACCCCAGGATGACAAGTCCTACGCACGGCACCGCAACTACAAAATGTGTCCGCGCGCTCAAACCTCCAGGATCTTGCCCGGAAGGCAAGAGACGACATGAAGCGAGGAGGCGCTCTTTCAACGGCGAAGTTCCGTGAAAGACGAAGAGGACCAGAAGCATGTGCAGCAAACCAACCGCAACCAGAAAGAGGCTGGCCTCCAACGCATAGAGCAAAGCAGAGGAAGCCAGCCATGATAGCACGACGAAGCCAGCAAACAGGAGCAGCTCGTCTGCACTAATCAACAGCCAGAGAAAGCCCCTGATAGGCTGTGGACCTGTTTCCTGCTTTTTGTCAGCGATCAGATGCTGCATCTATGGAGCCTCCATCATCTCCAATACGAATGGTGTACCGCTCGATCTGTACCTGATAGCTGCTTTGAAGCTGGGCCAGAAATTTCTTCCTTGAGGAGGGTAAAAGTAGGTAGGGAATGAAAATACCTGCTGGGACGGCCCATTGACTCCTTCGAAAGAAGGTTTTATTCATACGATTTTGACGGGCAAGGACTCCATCCTCATATTGGGGGACAATGGCGATAAAGAGGCCAGTAGAGGACCCTAATGAGGTAAAAGCCGCGGCAAACGAGGTCTTGAACGGCGTCTTACGAAAGTAGATGGCAGCAATTTCCTCCCAGTTGATCCTGATGGTTTCCCATGAGAGCAGGGAAGGAGCCATACGGATGCCTTCCTTGTCGAGAATGAGCGTAGGCAACCGGCTCAGCAATCGGCAGGCTGACAGAACCAATACCAGGCCCACATAGCACAGAAAAAGAATGCTGAGCAGCATAACGATCATTTTCAGCATAACGACAATACTGACAAGCGTAACAAGGTCATTTGATGGATGAATGGTTCCATACTTGCCAGTCACAAAGTCAATGAAGCCAGGAACGAAAATGAATGGCAGTAGCGCATTGAAGAGCAGCTTCCACACGCTAGGATAGATGACCATGCGCTGCTCGCGTGCTTCACTGAGATAGTGTTCATGCATCATAGTCTCTTCCTTTCACTAAAAATGAACATACTGTTGAAGTTCTACTATTTGTCTTCCGCATAACGACTCATAAGTGCAAGGATACAAAAAAAGACAAAGTATATACCAAAGAGAACCCAAAATACATATGTTACGTTCATTGCATTTCTTAAGGCATGGTTCAAAGTAAGCTCAGATCAATGTGACAACTTTGAACAATCACAATGGTGAAAAATAAATTCTGAGATGGCTTCCTGGGCGGCTTCAGGATTTATTTTGAGTTGACT
>JALYTT010000107.1 GCA_030854145.1 Chloroflexota bacterium
CAGGCGAGATGGTAATCCCGCCTGATGCGCGGGCTTGTAAACGGCGCCCCTACGGAGACGAGGAACGGGCATCCTTTTCGCCTTAAAGCTGATCTAGCGCGCTTCTTGTGCAAAGCGGCGCTTTTTTGCTATACTGCAAACATGAGTACGCGTGATCCTGAGTTTATGCCTGCTCCCGCGCCCTGGCCGGTGGGCTCGCCGCCGCGCCGTCCCAGGCGCCGGCGGCGCTATGTTTGGCGTACCAGCTGTGGCTGCCTGGTGCTGCTCTTGCTCTGCTGCTCTGCCTCGTTCGTAGTCTCGCTGTTTGGGCATCAGGTAGGCTCTGATTGTGCATTCGCGCAGGCCGGTGATCTCGTGCTTGTGGGAGCGGCCAGAGCCGATATCAGCCCGCAGCAGCCCGTGTATCTTGGCGGCTATGGTTTTGGACCGGTGCGCCTCTCTACGGGGGTGTTGCAGCCGCTCTTCGTGCGTGCCCTCGCGGTGCGTAGCCTGGATAATCTGCCCGGACACACCCTCGTCTTTGCCGCACTCGACTCCCAGGGCTACTTTGCCGCGTACCAGAGCGGCCCCTATGGCATTGCTGATATGCGCGCCACCCTGGCGACGCGCCTGGGCATTCCCGTCCGCAATATCATCATCGCCTCCACCCATAGTCATGCCGCGCCCGACACAGTGGGTTTCTGGGGAGGCGTACCAGACAGCTATCTGGCGCGCGTCCATGATCAGACCATCAGCGCCATCTCGCAGGCCGTTGCCGCCCTCGCCCCGGCGCAGCTACGAGTTGGCACCGTCAGTATCGCGGGCTACACGGCCAGCTTTCCCGGCTGGGGCACGGATAGCGAACTGCGCGTCTTGCAGGCCGTCAGCCGTGATGGCAAGCACACGCTGGCAACGCTGGTCAATGTCAGTGTTCACCCTACGGCGCTTGGCGCGGGGAACCTGAAGGCTGCCCCGGACTGGCCGGGAGTCACGGCTGATACGCTGGAAGCACAACTGGGGGGTACGGCGATCATCATGATTGGCGCGCTGGGGCACACCTGGCCAGGCTCGCCGGATACTGGCGCTGCCCCGGAAGATCGTACCATGGCGTACCAGCTCTACGGAGCCTTCATTGCTCAGCGTGCAGTGGATGCGCTGCATAGCGCGCGCGTCATCGATCAGCCGACTTTGTGTGCCGCCGATCACACCTTTCGCGAGGTCGATAGCAGCGCGCCCCTGCTGTTCGGACTCCAGTTGCTCGGTCGCAGCGGACATGAGCGCATCATGCGTTCGCTGCAATCGCCGTACTTTGTGCCGCCCGATGTGCTGGGCGTCGAGGTAGAGACGTTGCGGATCGGCGATGTCTTCTTCTTCGCGGCGCCCGTCGAAGCCTACCCCTCCCTCCTGGCCGCGCTGCGAAGCCAGGTCCACGCCTCCGCCTATTTCTTTCTGGGCCTGGCAAACGACCAGCTTGGCTACGCGACACAGGTGGGAGAGTATACCGGGGCCGTGCGCGCTAGTCCCTCCGACGAGGCGCTCTTCATCATCTCACCCTCCTTCGGAGATGACATCGTTCGTGAACTTGTGATTGGCGCTCAGGAGATCGGCTGAAGTTACTCTGTGTTGAAATGGGACGAGGCGCGACCCTTATCGTGACCAAACGCGTATCTCCCCTTGAGGGTTTCTTGAAGTCTCTCCGCTAGAATAAATAGAGAGGAATGTTCCTTAAATCTAGTCGGAGGCAACTATGCGTATACCAGAAGTCTATCGCTTTGCCCGTAAGATACTGCCGTTCATTGTCACGCTATTTCTGTCGACAACGACCCTGATCGCGTGCGCTGGCCCGGCCAATCCCACGCAGAATGCAGATATTCACAAGATCAAGCATATCGTCGTCATCATGCAAGAGAACCGCTCGTTCGATACGTATTTCGGCACGTATCCTGGCGCGAACGGTATCCCTATGCAGAACGGTGTGCCAACAGTGTGTATGCCTGATCCCAGCACCAACCAGTGCGTCAAGCCGTTTCATGATTCCAACGATCTGAATCATGGCGGGCCGCATGGGCAGGTGAATGCCACCGGAGATATCAATGGTGGCAAGATGGATGGTTTTATCGCCCAGGAACGCATGGGGAGCAAGAAGGCCTGTAAAAATCCGTTCGATCCCGCCTGCGGTGGAACGAGTGCGCCCGATGTGATGGGCTACCACGATGCGCGCGAGATCCCCAACTATTGGGCTTATGCCAACCAGTTTGTACTTCAAGACCGCATGTTTGAGCCAAATGCTTCGTGGAGCCTGCCGGAGCACCTCTTTATGGTGTCCGAATGGTCGGCGCGCTGTAGCCAGGCCGGCGACCCCATGAGCTGTCAGAATGCGCTGCAAAATCCTGCCCAGGTCAAAGCGAATAGCCGTGCGAGCGCGCCGGCGCAGCGGCCTGACTATGCCTGGACCGACCTGACATATCTCCTGCACAAGAATAGTGTAAGCTGGGGATATTATGTAGCGGATGGTACGCAGCCTGACTGCGAGGACGATACTGCCATGACCTGCACGCCCAAACCACAGCATGCAGGCACGCCACAGATCTGGAACCCGCTGCCGTACTTCGATACCGTCAAGAAGGATGGCGAGCTGGGCAACATTCAGCAACTCTCGAAGTTCTACACCGCCGCCAAGAATGGCACGCTGCCGTCCGTCAGTTGGATTGTGCCCAATGGCAAGGACAGCGAGCATCCCCCGGCTCTGGTCAGCACAGGCCAATCATACGTGACGGGCCTCATTAACACGATCATGCAGGGACCGGACTGGAGCAGCACCGCCATCTTCCTGGCCTGGGACGATTGGGGTGGCTTCTATGATCATGTTGTGCCGCCCACTGTTGATCAGAACGGCTATGGGTTGCGCGTGCCCGGCATGGTGATCAGCCCCTACGCGAAGAAGGGCTACATCGACCACCAGACGCTGAGCTTCGATGCCTACGTAAAGTTCATCGAGGACGATTTTCTGAGCGGCCAGCGCATCGACCCCAAGACCGATGGTCGCCCGGACCCGCGCCCCGATGTGCGCGAGAACGCTTCGCAGTTAGGCAACGTGCTCTCCGACTTTGACTTCTCGCAGCAGCCAAGAGCGCCGCTGGTCCTGTCTACCAATCCCGCGCCAGGGCCGGCCTCGTCATAGCGCCAGGGTAGTGTTCACCTGTCCGAGAAAAAGATGCGGGGCGCCGTTTCGTAGAGGCGCCCCGCACCTTTTCCATGATCCTGCAAAAAAACCGTGACATGTACAGGCAAGCCATCGCCTGCGCATGTCACAATTTCCAATAAGGGGTCACACCTCAGCTTGTGAGCGCAGGCTCTGGCGCTGGTGCGGCCTCTGTTACTCTCTGAGGGCGCCGCAGCAGCAGGGCGAGGGCATAGAATAAGATCACAGGAATCAGCAGCATGCGATAGCCGAACAGCATGCTGAAGTATTCCAGCGAGCCACCTACCATGATGCCCAGCAGGTTCGAGGCGAAGGCGATGTCCGCCGTCTCGCTGTTGCGGAACGCGTTGGTGAAGATGATGTTCGCCAGGAAGACCGGCGTGAAGGCCAGGATGCTCGCCAGCAGGTAGCGGGCCAGCGGATTGCCCAGCAGCAGCGCTTCGGGTGGCAGGAGCAGGTTGACGACGAGCACGGCGAACAGCAGCAGGTAAAACAGGCCAATGCGCCGGATTTTGAAGTGCCTGTTGACCAGCACCGCCAGCAGTACGCTACTCAGGATTGCGAAGAAGACCAGCGAATTGACCAGCCAGGTACTCCCAAATAGCAGCGCGAAGGTGGTCAGGCTCTTGACTTCCAGCAGCATAAAGGCAACACCCAGGAAGAACATATGCCAGTCGAAGCGTCGTAGCGTGCCCCTGGGTGCCAGGGTCAGCGTGCCTCCCAGGGCAAACACCGCCACCATCACGAGACCGGCGATATAGAGCAGCGGGAAGCTGTGTTCAACCAGGTAGAGGAATGGCCAGTCGTCGGTGGCTACCTGGCGTGAGGTCAAGGGATAGAAGCCCTCGCCGATGACGCGCAACTGGGTCCCGTTGCCGGGATTCTCGTGGTAGGGACCGAACATTCCGGGCGGCAACGTATTCAGTCTCGGCCCATCCATAATCACGGCGGAGCGACCCCAGCCACCGTACGTTGAGACAAGCGGCTCCTGGTTGTTGAAGGCATGCCCGACCATATCGACCAGTTTCTCGACCAGCCAGGACTGGCGATAATAGTTGTAGAGCACCACCAGTCCATGGCTCGTCAGATGAGCGCGGGCGGCCTCCAGCGATTCCTGCGTCAGCAAGAAGCTCTCCAGACGCAGGCTGGTATTGTTCGAGGTCAGGGTCAGCGAATCGGGCAGGGCGAAGATGATCAGGTCATAGTGTTCGGTCGTATTTTGTAGGAAGGCGCGCCCGTCGTTGATCACCACATGCACGCGAGGGTTACTGTAGGGATGGTCTGGATTCAGGCGTGCGCCCAGTTGCTGGATCGTTGGATCGATCTCCACCGCCGTCACCGACTTCACGCCCAGGGCCAGCGCCGTCGCCACATCGGACCCACTGCCAGCGCCCAGGATCAGCGCGTGTTGGAACGTATTGCCAGGGAAGAGCTGGTACACGCGCCGGTAGAAAGCCTCCTTGGTCTGCCAGGGCTTCATCGACTGGTGACCCCCGGCATTATTCACATCGACGAGATACCCACTCGGCTTGATAGGATGGAGCAGGATCTTGTAGTACGGCGACCAGTAGGTATTGTTCTGGAGCAGGCCGACGACGACCAGGCTCACCAGGAACATCGTGGCCGTGGCTACCACCGTTTTTTTGCTGCTCAGCAGCAGGATCAGCAGCGCCAGGATGCCGAACCACACCAGCGGCGGCAGGGCGAAGTAGGCAATGATAGAGAAACAGGCGATGCCTACCAGGCTGCCGATGATGTCGAACGTGTACGAGGTCAGCGGCTGAACCTGCATAAACAACTGACCGAACGCGCGGGACAGGGGAATGAAGCAGATCACCACCATCCCGAAGATGATGGGCAGGACTATGAAGTTTTCCGTGCTGGCCTGGAGTTCACCGGCACCATAGTAGAGCACCTCGGTTGAACTGATGCGCAGCTCGAAGCGATTTACTCCGACGACGATGGCCATCAGCACGACCAGCAGTGGAAAGGGCGGAAACCAGAACCGCTGGCGGCGCGCTGTCAGCATACCCAGGCCGATGCCCAGGAACGAGGCGAGCAGGAGGAAATTGTTGAAATAACTCAAGTAGCGCACATACGATGGAATCCAGCGGATGCAGAGCAACTCGAAGAAGAGCATCGCAAAGGAGACCAGGAAGATGCGCGCGCGAGGACTGCTGATAAAGGGTTGCTTGGGCGAGTCGGCGCGTAGCCATGACCAGAGCCAGGGATACCGGGACCATGTGGTGGCAACTGCTTGACGCACTGAGAACCTCCTTAAGAATCCGGCGTTAGGTATTGAGTGGAAACAACAGCGTTGAAATGTGCTCTCAATAACTTTCTCACATATCGCGGGTAATATGCAACCTTAATGGAGGTTTCTTCTGACATGGGCTCACCATCGAGCAGAGGATAGCCCCCCAATGGCTGCTCTCAGCGTGCGCGTTTGCTGCCTCTGCCTTTGTCCCTTCCAGAACGATGTGGTAATACGAGAGATTGTTGGTCATCATGCACCTCCACCTGCGAGTGAATAGCTATTGTTTGTCCCATGATGCACGGCATCACGGGTGTGAGCTTACATACATATTCATTGACCATAGTATGCCTGTGCGGGAGAAGCGTTTGAATAGCATTCACTTATCATTCACCAGGCGAGTTTTGGGATGCATGAATTTTTCAGACAGGCTCATACTTGTTGTGTTATAATAGCGAAGCAACCGTGCCCCGCCTCGCTACATTGTGGGTCATAGAAGCTGTTGAGGAGGCCTGAATAGCGTTGAATCGCCTCCATCATGGACCTTTAGAAATTGGAGGACGCCGCGTCATGATATTCGATAGAAAGCGAAGACCTTCGCTCCCGATTATGCCCATCATCTGTGGTTTTTTTCTCGCTCTGTTGCTGGTTGCCTGTGGTGGTGGCAGTGATAATGCGGCTGCTACGCCGGCCGTATCCACTCCTCCTCCAGCTCAGCCAACATCGGCCCCGGCCTCAAATCTGGCTACCTATAGAGGCGATGGCTATTCGATTGGCTATCCTAAGGGCTGGAAGATCGATAAGAGCCAGTCCGGGTTCATTACCTTCTCCGATCCGCAGGGGATCGCCTACCTGACCGTCCATGTGATGGAGAACCCCGGCGGCTTCATCTCGCCCTCCAACCAGGTTGATGCGGGCCTGCAACTGTTTCAGTCGCGTACATCGGGCAACTATCATCGACTCAGTGTAGCCTCAACGACCAGCACTGGCGGTGAGACCTGGAACCAGGGAGCTGCTACAGGCAATCTCGATGTCAAAGGCCAGACGGCGCCCGTACCGGTAAAAGTTGTGGTCATCGCCGATAACCATCCAGCCAATGCCCAGAACTCTCGCGGTTTCTCCATAGCATATGCCACGGCCGATCAGGTTTTTGACCTGGCCAACGAGGGAGAGTTCCAGCCGATGCTACAATCATTCAGGTTTGCCTAGCCAGGCTTTTTCACATCCTCCAGCAGCACATGTGTAATACCTTCCTGATAAGCCCAACGGCCCTGCTCTTGCATGATTGTGATCAGGGGTGCGAAGACATCAGGGAGGGTAGCCAGCGCGGCCAGGTCCGCTGCGCTGGCGGTGGCGCCTTCGGCGTGGATGGCCAGCAGGTAGGAGTCGGGGTCAAAGTGCCAGGGATGGTAGCGTCCCGGATAGCGCGCTAGCAGGCTCGCGGCGATCTGCAAGCCTGCCAGATCGAAGTCGCCGCTGTAGTGCAGGCGGTTGGCTGGCGACTGGGCTATGAGCAGATCGAGCAGGATGAGCGCGGCAGCGCTGGGCCAGCCCGAGGTGCAGATCAAGGTCGGGAGCGTCGGTGCCAGCCCGTTGCTGGTATGTGCCTGGTATGCTCCCGGATTGTCGTCCTGACTCAGTCCCGCGATAACCTCCTCGAACACCTGCGGATTCTCGAAGATGTAGATGGCGTTGCTGGCGGGTTGCGCGCTTTGCCAGGCCAGCACCTGGCGTAGGGGGAGCAGCAGCACGCGTATACCGGCGGCCTCCGCTAACGGGTCGGGTAGCCCTGACAGGTATGTTGCGCTCGCCAGATTGAAGACCGCCACGCTCGACGACAGCGTGTCGACGAGCAACCTGGCGTAGGCATAGAGACGCAGAGCCTGCGCTCGATCTTGAGGGGTAGTGGCAGCAGGCAGTGCCGCTTCGTCTTGCGCGAGGTCACCCAGAGCCAGCAGGAAGAGGCGCCCGGCGGCGTGGTCGGGATCGAGCATGTGCGGGTCCCCGCTGGTGCGCTGGGCAAACAGGGCCAGGCGTTCGTGTGTGCCGGGCGCAGGTAACTGGTTCAGCGCGCTGGCAATGTAGCGCGCGAGGTCGAGCTGGCGCGCCTGCTCTGCGCCTGACTCGTTTTTAGAGCGCGTGAAGAGCCAGTCCCGCCCATGCGCGCCCTGCTGCAACCAGCGCCGGCCACGCGATGTTTCGGGCAGCTCCGTGGCGATAGCATTCAGAGCTGCTCGAAAGCGCTCCTGGTGGAGAGCATGCGCGGCCTGTTGCTCCTGACGCGTCACCAGGGGCCTGTCGGGGAAGAAGGCGCTGAGCAGGTCGGGCAGCGTGCAGGCAAAGCGACTGCGCAGGAGCGCGGCCTCGAAAGCTGCCAGCTTCACTTTCAGGTCGCCCTCGTGTTGTACCGGGCGTCCCAGCAGGCTGGCGATTTCCCGCCGCTCGCCCGGTGTACTGTTCTCCAGCACGACCAGGCCACCTACGCGCCCCAACTGGATGTAGCGCGCGCGCAGTTTCTCCAGCAGGCGCGCGAGTCCGGCCTGCCTGAAGAACGCCACGGCTCGCTGCACATCCGGGGCGGCATCTCTAGCGTCCATCGTGGTCGTTCTGCTCTCCTGATTGACTCTCCTGGGTGGTCTGGTTGCCGCTCCAGAAGGACGCCGAGGCGGTAGCGACCGGCGAGCCTTTCTCGTGCAGCATCAGGTAGCGTGCGCTGACCGGTATGCGTGAGCCAGTGGCATCGATGCGCGGCCCGGTCATGATCCACTGGAAGTCCTGCGAGGCGAGGAACTCCATGATGCGCAGCGTGTTGGCGCTACTGGCTTTATCAAAGGCCTCGTCGAGCGCGAGCAGCCGGGGCGCGCCGGGAGCCGCGCTCTTGTAGAGGGCGGCCAGGGCGGCGAAGAGCGGTACGTAGAGCGCAAACAACTGCTCGGCCCCGCTGCGTGTGCCCGCTACACGGTCGGTCAGGCGCTGGCGCTGGCCTCCCGTCGGCGTTACATAGATATCGAAGTGGAACCACTCGCGGTAGTCGAAGATCAGTTCTAGGGCCTCCATGAAATTCAGCGTCGGGTCCTCTTTCTGGCGCACACGCACGGCGTTAATCTCCTGTTTGAAGGCATCCATCAGGGTCGACGACTCCTGAGAGGTCAGGGTCTGCGATGGCTTGCGCAGGAGTTTGTAGTGGAGCGCGAGGTGGCTGCCCAGCTTCGTCGGATCAAAGTCGGACGCCGGCTTCCACTCAAGCAGGTAGTGCTCTCCGATCATCGGCAGGCCGCTCAACACCTTGTTGATCTGCTGGACCCACTCCTCCGCTTCAAAGATATGCGTGCGTATGGCCTCGGCCATCTCTTGTAGCAGGAAATCCTCGAACAGCTCGCGCTCTTCCCGCCCCAGCAGGTCGCGCTGCATCCCGATCTTCTCGGCCAGGATCTCAAGCAGGACAAACGGGCTGCTCCTGTTCTCCTTCAGGAAAAGAATGCGCCCCTGGTCATCCAGGTCGGGGCCGTAGTCATGCAAAACATGGCTCTCCTGGTTAAACACCCTGGTGAGGACATTGTGAGCGACATGCCATGCATTCTCCAGTTGCTCCTTGCGCACCGTTACGTCGCTGGCGTGCAGGGTCTCGCCCAGGATCTTCTGGGCCGCGCCGTTGTAGTCCCCGCTACGGGTCAATTGGGAGGCCTGCGCCAGTTGCGCCATGGCGTATGACGCCAGCAGGTCACTAAAGTGCGTCTGTTTATCGACGCGAACCTGCCTGACGCGCGCCAGGTTATCCTCAGCCTCGGCGAGGCGCTCGGCCATGTTGCGCGCGCGCTCTTCGGTACGCGCCTGCTTATCGATGGCGTCGTTCAACTCCAGTGAGAGCGACTCGCTGCGCTCCCGTAACGTGCGCAGTCGCTCGCTCAATTCAGCCACGTTTTGCAGTTCGGCCATGCGTTGGAGTTCCGCCAGTTCCGCCTGGGCCTGGAGTACCTGGCTGCGGGACTGCTCGCAGAGCGCGGCGACACGCTCAGCCTCCGTTCTGGCATCCTCAAGTGCTAGCAGCATATTCTGGTAATCCTTCCAGGTCTCCACGCTACTTTCCAGTTGGCGTTGCAGCGACCTGACCTGGTTTTCGAGCGTGACCATCGCCATGATGGCCTCTTTGACGCGCTCTTTGCCGCTGGCGAACGCCGGGGTCTCCACGCATTCCCGCTCCAGGCGGATGTTGAGCGTGTTCAGACTCTGCCGCACCTCCTGGGTCTTGCGGTGCGCCTGCTGGTACTTACTGCGGGCAGCGCTCAGAGTTTTCTGCGCGTAGAGCAGTTCGGCATGGCGCTGCTCCAGTCCGCTGTCAGGGAGAAACTTGCGCAGGCGTGTGCGTTCCTGCTGTAGCCGGGTGCGTTGCTGGATCGCGCCTGCGATCTGCTCCGCCAGGAGCCGCAGTTCCTCAGCCAGGGCGGCGCGTTTCTCGTTGAGGGCATCCAGTTCTTGCTGCCGCACACGCAGGCGATTGGCTTTCCCGATCAAGCCCGTGGCCGCCCCTGTCCCTGCCTGCCCGCTGAGCAGCCCATGCCTCCACGAGCCATCCTCGTCGAGCATGATGCGAGGACCGGTGATGCTGTTTTCGGCAGACACGTGGCGCATAGTGTTGTGGGAGCCGATGGCCGGCAGCACAGTTCTCGTAATGGCTTCCCAGTCGGAGTCGCCGCTCTGCGGGTAGTCGTGCGCGGCTGGATCGTAGCGCAACCATGGCTGGATCGTTTCATTGTCGTCCAGTTGTTGCACCTGTGCCACGTCCAGGCGGCAGTCGCTTAGACCTTCGGCGACCAGCAAGGCATCGGCGAAGGCGACCTGTGCCGGCGCGACGACCAGGGCATCGAGCAGGCCCGCGTCTTCCAGCATGCGCTCGATGCGCCCGGCCTGCTCGCTGTCAATGCCGGGGGCGAAGTCGATGAGGGCGTAGAGCGGGAGAGCCGGGATGCCGCGCTCGGCCAATGTCGCGCGCGCTTTATTTCGACGCTGGCTGCGCTGGGGAGCAATCTCGGGCTCCGCCTGTTTTTGCTGGTATAGGTGCTCAATCTCGGCGATCTCGTGTGTCTTGCTGCCAGTGCTCTGCTGGAGCGCCTCAAGCTCATCTTGCAAGCGAGCCTCGGCGCCTCCCAGCTCCTGGTCGAGCGCATCGATGGCCTGGCGGTAAGAGCCGATGGCGCTGGCGAAGCGCTGGATCAGGCCCTCAATCCGCGCTTCGTCTTCCAGGGAGGTATCCTCTGCCAGCCCTTCCGTGGCGGGAGCTTCGAGCGCGCGGGGGCTGTTGGCGACGAACTCGCTGTGGGCTATGAGTTCGTTGAGCGCCTGGAGTAGCGCCTGCTGGGCGGTATATGTGCGATCCTGCGCGCTCTGAAAGCCATTGCGCGCCTCGTCCAGCTCGCTGAAGCGCGTGTTTTCGAGTGCGCGCGCGTGTTGTACCTCGGCATCCAGCTTCTCTCGCCGCGAGTGGACTTCCTCAAGCGCGTGCAGCCACTTGAGGCGCTCGCGCGCTTGTGCGCTCCCCAGCAGGTGGACCGGGGGCGCTTCTGGCATAGATGGGCTATCCAGGGTCATGGTGCTGACCCGTTCCAGGGCGGTGCGTAGCTGAAGGGCGGCCACATTCCACAGCGCCTCCTGCTCTGCGGTCTCGGCGAGGGCGCGCAGTTGCTCCTCGTTGGTCTGCTGCACCCTGGAGAAGCTCGCCTGGAGGCGTTTCAGCTCCTGTTCGTGTGTACTGATTGAGCGGCGCGCAACTAGCAGGCTCTGCTCCTGGCCCCGTGCCTGCTCTGTCGTCTCCTTGACACGTGTGCGCGTGCGCGTCAATCTCTCAGCTACCTGTAGCCCCTCGCTGCCTTCCAGCGCCTTGATCTGCCCGCTGACCTGCTGGCCCTCGACGACCAGATCCTGGCGGCGCGCGAGTGCCCTGCTGTGTTCATCCTCGGCATTGTGCAGTTCCTTGCGCAGCCGGTTGGCCTGGTTCTGAACGCCGTTCTCCGCCAGTTGCGCGCCGGTGTAGTCGCAGGCCGCCAGTTTGGCTTCGGCCAATGTCAGGCTCTGCTGCACCTGGTGCAGGCGTTGACAGGAGTTGAAGGCCTCCTGAATGTGGTCGATCTCGCTCTGGATGGCATCGATACGTTCGATGGTGCCGGTGACGCGCTGTGTTGTCTCGCCGGGGATCTTACGCAGCGACTGCTTGAGGTGTTCGTGGACGCGCGAGAAGCTCAGCTCGCTGCTCAGATTCGGGCGGCGCAGGATCAGAAGCAGGTCAATGAGCTTGCGAAAATCCTTGACTTCCGTGAAGCCGAACAGGGAGCGGGCCACCTGCCGCTCATACTCGTCCTGGGTCTCGCAGACGATACCATGCCCCTCTAGCATCTGCTTGAAGCGCGCCTGGTCGGAGGCGCGCCGCTCCCTGTTGGCGCCGTTGCCCGACTCTGAGACGGTGGGGATATCGTAACCCAGTCGCGAGCCATCGGTAATCAGGAAACGCATGGCGCGGATGTGATTGCTGGCGTTCACGTTGCCGGCCAGGCTGATACCGATGGTGAGGAAACGGGCCTTCTCGCGCTCGCCCTTTTCCCACACCTGGCGCAGTTCTGCGGTGAAAGGAGGTTGATCGGGATGGCACCACTCGAATTCCAGGGCGATATACGAAGTGCGGCGTTCGTAGTTAAAGGGCGTCGCCGATTTGTCGCTGCCCAGCACGTAGTACTCGATATGCCGCTCGCGACCGCCGAAGGTATCGAGCCGGTTGGGGTGCAGGTCGCCGTCGAGAGCCAGGGGGAGAGCCGCCGTCAGCACCGTTGATTTGCCGCTGGCGTTCTCGCCGGCCAGGAAGAGCCTGCCGTGCGGGATCTCTAATTCTTGCTGGCCATAGAGCCAGAAGTTTGTCAGGATGATGCGCCGCAGGCGATAGCCCTGTGGACCGCCCGCCTGTGCCTGCAATAGTTCAACCTGCTGGATCAGGGCCTCCGCCGCCGATCCACGCCAGGTGATAAGATTCTCAAATGCTCGCTGCATGTGCTCTTCCCCTACGGATTTGTCGCCTGTTGTCCTTCTATTCTATGATTTTGTCCACTCGATAGCCAGCGGCTCGGCGCTGCCCTTCGCTGCGCGCTTGCTCCGGCTGCGCACCGTCGATTTAACTTCTTGTCCTGCTTCGCTATATGTGACGGCGTAGCGTGCGGTCGTAGGGAGCACCAGGACGTTCCCGGCGGCATCGGGACCGCGCAGCAGGCCGATCTGGCGCATCTTTTCGTAGACCTCGTTGAGCAGCGCGGTCGAACTCTTGTCGCGCGCAGTGCTGCCCCAGTTGTGGCCGTAGCGTTCGCGGATATGGTAGAAGAGGTCCGTTATCTCCTCGGTGGCAACGCGCAGGCAGCCATAGTAGTCCGGCGGTCCCCATTCGCCTGACGCTACCTGCTGGCGGATGCTGCCGGAGAGCAGCATCACCGCCTGGTCCACCGCGCCGGTCGTAGAGAGCGTTGAGACAGGGCCCGTCGCTGTGCCGCTGCCGCGTACAATGCAGGCATAGTCGCGATTGATATCCAGCGACCAGCCGAAGGTATCGAGCAGTTCGTTGGCGATCTGTTCAGAATGCTGCTTGAGGGCCGCGAAGGCCTGGGGGTCGTCGTACCTCAGCAGGACGGGTCCGGTCAGCAGCGTGCGCCACGCGCGTGCGAGCGGGGATACGCTGCCAGTCTCGTCCACCAATAAAGCTGGCTCCAGGGCCTGAGTTCTATCGTTGATGCGAGGGGCCGCGGCCAGCACATCTTCCAGGTTGAGCGAGGAGACCAGCGCGTGGATGACATCGCTGAACTCGTAGAGCACATCGGCCTCGTGCGTCTGCTCGACCCACTCCCTGGTCTGGCCATCGACCAGTTGCAGGCCGCCCAGATCTTCCAGGTATTGGAGGGCGCGCCTGATGCTGTAGCGGTCGGGCAGCTTGCGGAAATCGAGCTTCTCCGCCTCGCCCATCGCGTTCGCCGATTGCTCCTGGATCTGCTCCGCCAGTTGTGAGAGCAGGAACTGCTGATCGCTGCCACGGCCGCTGAGCTGGCGGTTCTCGGCGTACCACAGAATCCAGGTCAGGCAGGCCAGGTCGCGCGGGTCCTTCCAGTTCGCGTGGATGTAGCCCGACGTGATAGCGCTGGGGTGCCGCGCCAGGCGCACGGCGCTGTTCCCGCGCTGGATATGCCAGCCGGTGTGCCTCTCGTGCCAATTCTGCAAGTCGCGATAATGGTATTTGACCAGGCGAAACAGCTCGCTCTCCCCGGCTGGGATCACTTCTCTTTCCATCAGCGCCACGTGTGCCTTCATCATATCGCTCCTGGCCGAGCGCCGGCGCGATGCCGTGAGCATGTCGCTCACGGCGCTGGCCGGCCGTGTGTCACCGGCATCATCAATGGCGATATCCGGCGCCTGTATCTCGATCTCTTCGTATGTTTCGTCGTCCATTAGTTGCTGCTATCTCCGTTCTTGCCCGCCATAACCTGGTCCTGGAGTTGCAAGCGGTAGCGTTGCAGGAGCAACACGCCATCGCATGCTGGCAGGTGGGTGTAGGTCTCCTCGTCGGGGTTGAGCAGGACAACGATGGAGCCGTTGGGAGCATGGTACTGGTGGGAGGGATCGCTCAGGCAGTTGTCGATCACTTCTACCAGGAGCGCGCGGTCTTCCGGTGTGATGTGTTCGATGGTGCCGAGATCGACATAGGCATCGCGAAAGACCGTCGCGAAGCGCTGGCGCTGCTCCTGGAGGCGGCCTTCTTGCTGCGCCAATAGCGCGCGGATCTCCTCCTGGTGGTCCGCCATCGGCTCTTCAAGCGAGCGCTCGCCGCGATTGCTGCGGCTGACGGGTCGCAACTGGAGCAGGACGGTCGGCGGCTCGTGCCAGGCGTCCAACTCTCCGGCCTCCTGGGCGGCGCTGGCGAGGCCGGCGAAGCTCTCCGGCAGGTGGATCGGCAGCGGATTGGCGAAGGCGATATCGAACAACTGCTGCGCGGCCTCGACATCCCTGGCCCACAGCAGTTGCTGGGCCAGCAGGTGCAGGTTGACCGCGTAGTTGGCATTGGGGCGCGCGGCCGTCGCCAGGGCGATGGCACGACGAACGACCTTCTCCACCTCGGCCAGGGCGTTGCGGCGGAAGGAATAGGCGTTTTTGCCCTCGGCGAACCAGTTTTCCAGCGCGGCCACCTGGTTCAGCGCCTCCCTGGTCAACTCGGCTTGCGTACGCTTGAGTTCGCTGGTCAGGGTGGGCGGCTCAAGGTGTTCCGCGATCATCGTGACCAGCCGGTCTTTCTGGCCGCTGGCCGTCCAATCCTCCAGCAGCGTGCGTATATCGCGGCTGTATTGTGACAGGGCCTGCGCGAAGCTCTGCACATAGGTGACGACGGCCGTCTTGTGCGAGCGGTAGGCCTCAAGGTCGGAGCCGCTCTGCTGCGCCGCCTTGATCATCGTCGCGAGATACTGGGCGGCGTCGCGCGCCAGGGCGTTCCATACCTCGAAGGCGCTGCGCCACTCCTCGGCGATCTCGTTGCTGCGCTCGGAAGTGACCTCGACGGCAGGCAGCCGCAGCCACGCGTCGATCTGCTGGAGGGACTTCCAGAGGCGCGGAAGATCGCCCTGCCGCAGGGCGCCGCTGCGCGTGCTGGCTCGCGCCTGCTCGTCGAGAAACGTCTCAATCGCGATGCCCTCTGGTGTGGCCTGGTAGAGCAGCGCGGGCGCCAGGAAGCTGGCGATGGAGGTGGCGCGACTGGAGTCGTAGATGGTTGTGAGGTTTCCCCAGTCCTTGAGCGCCTTCAGGTCGGCCTGGCACTTGTCAAGAGTGTATTCGGGATCGAAGCCCTGCCGCACCGCATCAAGGATATCATGATCGGTGAGCTGGTAGCGATACTCCCGGTGACCCTGCAGGAAGGCGCGCATAATCGTGCGATACCAGCCGACGCGGTCGGAGGCCACCAGGTAGCTGAAAAGCTGGATGCGCCCGGTCAGGTTGAACGCGGAGACAGAGGAGCTGCCCTCGGAAGATGCATCCGCGCGCGTTGCGCCGTTTTCTCTCTCTATGACTTCTCGGTAAATGTTAATTGGGTTATCCGCTGAGTTTATCATCTATCCTGTGTGGGCACACTTCCCGCAACGACTTCTTGCCCACCTTCCCTCGACCACTATTATATCAACTATGAAATATTTGTCCAGCCAGCAGCTATTTGGCATTTGGGGCCCGAATCTGCGTAGGGGCGAGGCAAGCCATCGCCTTCGCAGAGGGGAGGTTTTTTTCAGAGCGCTTTCCACGGCGTCCATCTGGCCGAGAACGAGATGCATGAGGCGTAGGGGCGCGGTTTACAAGCCCGCCAGTTCGCCTACGGCACCACGAT
>JALYTT010000548.1 GCA_030854145.1 Chloroflexota bacterium
CCGTTACCTTACGCGATCTCGGGTCTGGTAGATCGCGTAAGGTAACGGGCGGGCTTGTAAACCGCGCCCCTACTGGTATCCGGCGGGGGCGGCTTCGATGGAGCCGGTTTCGATCATGATTTTGCGCAGGTGTTTGGCGTCGATGGTTTCGTATAGTCGCAGGTCGTGCGCAATGCGATCGAGCGTGGCATGGTGTTGGGCGAGCAGGGCGACGGCGCGCCGGTATGCTTCCTTGACGATGCGATCCACCTCCTTGTCAATGACGGTGGCGGTCTTCTCGCTGTACTCGCGGGAGCCATTTGCCAGGACGGTGCCCGCGAAGGGGTCCTCGCGCTCGCTAAATGAAAGTGGGCCGAAGATCGCGCTCATGCCCCAGCGGGTCACCATCTGGTACGCGATGGCGGTGACGCGCTGCAAGTCGTTCTCCGCGCCCGTGGTGATGCGTCCGATGGCCACCTCCTCGGCGGCGCGGCCGCCCAGGGCGGTCACCAGTTGGGCCTCCAGGTACGATTGAGAGTAGTTGTAGCGGTCGTCGAGCGGGGTGTACTGCGTCACGCCAAGGGCCTGGCCGCGCGGCACAATGGTGACCTTGCTCACCGGGTCAACGTTCTCGGTCAGGATGCCTGTCAGGGCGTGCCCGCTCTCGTGATAGGCCACCACGTTCAGGTCCTCTTCGGTCAGCACCAGCGGACGTTCGGCGCCGATGATGATCTTGTCAAGCGATTCGCTGAAGCAGGCCTGGTTCACGGCATCCAGGTTGCGGCGCGCGGCCAGCAGGGCCGCTTCGTTGACGAGGTTCGCGAGGTCCGCGCCCACCATCCCCGGCGTCGAGCGCGCCACTGCGGTCAGATCAACATCCGGCCCCAGCGGCACTTTGCGCGTGTGGATCTTGAGGATGGCCAGGCGACCGGTCCAGTCGGGGCGGTCTACTGTCACGCGGCGATCGAAGCGACCGGGGCGCAGCAGGGCTTTATCCAGGCCATCGGGCCGGTTCGTCGCGCCAATCACGACGACGGCCTGGCGCGTATCGAAGCCGTCCATCTCGACGAGCAACTGGTTCAGCGTCTGCTCGCGCTCGTCGTTGCTGTTGATGCTGGAGCCGCGCTGGCGGCCGACGGCGTCGATTTCGTCGATGAAGATGATGCTGGGGGCGGCCTTCTTTGCCTGGTCGAAGAGGTCACGCACGCGGCTGGCGCCGACGCCGACTAGCACCTCGACGAACTCGGAGCCGCTCATTGAGAAGAACGGCACACTGGCCTCGCCGGCGACGGCGCGCGCCAGCAGAGTCTTGCCGGTTCCCGGAATGCCCACCAGTAGCACGCCGCGCGGGATCTTGCCGCCCAGCCGCTGGAACTTCTGCGGCGTGCGCAGGAACTCCACAATCTCAACGAGGTCGTTTTTGGCTTCGTCAACACCGGCGACATCCGCGAACGTCGTGCTCGGTCTATCTTCCAGCACCAGCTTGGCGCGACTCTTGCCGAAGCTGAAGATGTTCTGCTGGCTCTGGGTGGCGCGGCGCATAATGAAGATGCCGATACCGATCAGCAAGACCCACGGCAGGATGCTCAGCAGGCTGAGCAAGAAGTTATTGTCGTTCACCGGTTTCGCTTGAAACTGCTGGACATTATATTGGATCAGCAGGTCGGTGAGCTTGGGGTCCCCGTTGGGTATCTGCGTAAAGTGGTAGAACTTCGAGGTCTTTTTGCCACCGGTAGAACTGCTGTCGGAGACCGTGATGGCGCTGTAAAGCTCGCCCGTTACATCCTGGCCCTGGAAGATGGCCGTCTTGACGTTTCCACTGGTAACTTGCTGGTAAAAGGTGCTGTAGGGTACTTCGATGGTATTCTGGGCGTTGCTGTTCGAACTTTGAAAAAAGTACTGCAGAAGGTACCAGCCCCCCAGCAACACGACGATAATCAGCAAGGAGCGCACAAATAGCGACATCATGCTGTTTGGTTGGGTACCCCCACCATTGTTGCTGCCGTTGTTCCCGTTATTTGGGCGTGGATTTCCCCCTGGTCCCTGGTCATTGGGGTTGCGCTGGAACATATATGAAGCCTGAGCATCCATAAGTCAGACCCGCTTTCTTAGGTGTGTTCTGCGACCACTGCTATGTGGCACAAAGATATTATTCCGTGTCTATACATGATACACTCACACGGGTGCCTTCGTCCACTTTTTGCTAGAGGGCCACCCTGCGTGATGCCGTCGTTTCAGCGAATGCCGTTGGCATCAATGGGCAAGCCAGCACCCCTACACGATATACGGTTGCGCACCCGCAATGTTACAGGGTCGGCAGACGCGTGCTGGCCGTTGTACCTTCCATAATAGAGACGCTGCCGCTGAGGACTTCGTATAGTTTTACATCCCATGATGTCTCCTCTACGTCGTATAATTTGAATAGGCTACGCTTGAAATAATTATAAATGAGAAGAGGTACTCTACTGTGCAACATCATTACGCGTTAATTGTGGGCATAGATGCCTACCATGATAGCGCGCACTTCACTCACTTGCCGTTTGCCCAGGCGGATGCTCAGGCGCTCTATGAACTCTTGATTGATCCAGAGCGTGGGGGTTGGCGGCCGGAGAATGTGGTGTGCCTGACGGGGGAGGCGGCGACGCGCGATGAGGTTGAGGGGCAGTTGCGCGAGCTATGCCTGGTGCGCGCGCGCCAGCCGCAGGACGTGGTGTTCCTGTACTTCGCGGGCCACGCGTTTCTCGATTCCGCTACCCTGGATGGCTACCTGGCGCTCCAGGCCACGCGCGCCGACCGCCCCACGACTGGCCTGCACCTGCCTACGCTGGTCGATCACTATCTCTATGACTCGAAGGCCGGCAATATCCTGGCGCTGTTCGATATCTTTCCCGCTGGACCGGCCTGGCGGCAGCAGAAGCAGCCGGAGGATAACGGGCTGCTCTTTGGCCAATCGCTGCTTGATCTGCCACGCACGCGTGGGCGCGTTGTGCTGGTGTCGCGGCGCCTGGGCCAGGTCTCGCAGGAGCAGATGGAGCAGGGGCATGGCGTGCTGGCGGCGCACCTGCTCGATGCCTTCGACGGCAAGGCCGCCAATCCGCGTACCGGGCGCGTGACGCTGGGGACGCTGTACGATTACCTGAATGAGCAGATGAGTTCGAATGATGCCGCATACCCGCAGAAGCTGGGGCATGAGCACGGCTCGATGGTCCTGATCGAATGGCCCGAATGGAAGACCGCCGCCGCGCCCCAGCCCATCGCACGTGAACGCCACGTAGCCGGGGTCGCGCTGACGCCGCTCTACAGCCTGCTGGGACACCACGGTCACGTTGACGACGTGGTCTTCTCGGCCGATGGCAGCGTGATCGCTTCCGGCGGCGAGGATAAGACGGTGCGCCTGTGGTCTACCGACTCAGGGGTGTTGCTGCATACCCTGAGCGGGCACGAGGGCGCGGTGATGGGCGTGGATATCTCGGCCGACGGCAAGCTGGTCGCCTCCTGTTCCGAGGATAAGACGGTGCGCCTGTGGAACCTGGCGAGCGGGGAGGCGCTGCAGGTGCTCAAGGGCCATCATAGCGCGGTCTGGACGGTGGCGTTCTCGCTCGATAACCGCCTGCTGGCCTCGTGCTCAAACGATGAGACGGTACGCCTGTGGGACCCGCAGACGGGTGAGACGCTGCGCATCCTGGAGGGCCACCAGAATGTGGTCGTGGGCATCGATTTCTCGTACGATAGCACCCTGCTGGCCTCGTGCTCGTTCGACCGCACGATCTGCCTGTGGGATGTGAGCAGCGGCACCCTGCGGCGCCGTCTGCGCTACAGCGATATTGTGTACGGCGTGGCCTGGTCGCCAGATGGGCGTCTGCTGGCCTCCTGTTCGGCCGATGGTACTATCTGCCTATGGGATGCCACGACCGGCCAACTCGTGCAGACGCTCACAGGACACGATGGCGCGGTCTGGACGGTCGACTTCTCGGCCGATGGCCGCCTGCTGGTCTCCGGCTCGGAGGATGGCTCGCTACGCCTGTGGGATGTGCAGCAGGGGCGTGAGCTGCAAGTCATCAACCATCGCAGCGAGATCTACGGCGTCGTCTTCGGCGCCAACGGCCTGCTGGCCAACAGCGCCGAGGACGGCGCGGTGCGCGTGTGGCGCGTGGAGATTATCTCGTAGAGTGTGGAGATCATCTCGTAGAGCGTGGGCCAGACGAAGGGCGCCCCGTTTCGCGTAGGGACCCGGCTTGCCGCGTCCGCGCTGGCCTACAAGGTCGCAGGCCAGCGACGCCCAATAGGCGTCAAGGTACGTCCATCACCGGCAGAAAGCGACCGGGGTGTCCGTAGCGCGTGGCTTGCCTCGCCGTCCTGCACCACCCAGGAC
>JALYTT010000108.1 GCA_030854145.1 Chloroflexota bacterium
TGACTGGCGAGGCAAGCCACGCCCTACGGATTCGCCGCTCACTTTCCCTTTATCGTCGGCTTACGTGTACACCTGTGAGGTGCGCCCTACGCGGATACACTCAATCCATCGGAGGAGGAACTTGACGCTGGGGGCAGAACATAGACACCGCGTTTAGCCAATGGCCCGCTGGCGGTAGCCCATTCGCGGCCCAATTCCGCCGCCCGGCGCACAATGCGGTCTTGCAGAGCCTTTCCATCCTGGCTTTCGAGGTTTTCGGCCTGGTTCTCGCCCTCCGGGGGGATCTCCAGGGCACGCAGGCGCGCAAAGACAGGCTCCATGGCTTGATCGGGATCGCGGAAGAACAGGCTGCCGCGAATACGTACGAAGCGCCAGCCCAGGCGCTCCAGAATCGCCTGACGCGCCATGTCCTCCTCCAGCTTCTCGATGGGATGCCAGCGGTCGCCATCGCATTCTATGGCCAGGCGTTTGCCAGCGCCCTCTACGACCAGATCTATGCGATAGGCTCCCACAGGCCACTGTGAGATGACCCGGTATCCCGCCTGCGCCAGCCTTTTGAGCACCTGCCTCTCAAACTCGGACTCGACTTTGCGCTCCTGTTCCGCCAGCTTGCGCGCGGATGCCACCGCATTTTTGGCGTGCAGGATCAGGCGCTTACGGATATCGCCCGCCTTCAGATCGACATCGGGGTCCAGCGAGTAGACCACCCACATCTGGTCACGGGCCCGGCTCGCCGCGACGTTAAAGCGCTTCTTATACATAAACTCAAAAGCGTCTTCGCCACGTAGTGGGAGCGGCCCATCCCCTTTGGGGGTATCGACCATCGAGAGAAAGATCACATCGCGTTCGTCGCCTTGAAAGTGCGCCGGGGCACCGCACAGGATCTGGTGACGAGCGTACGTCGTGGCCGGGAGGTATTTGCGCAACAGGGCATCGATACGCAGCGCCTGCTCATCATCGACCATCGAGATCACGCCAAAGGTGGCGTCCTGGTACTCTGGCTGCTCGGTAGCGGCCACGAGCAGCGCGGCAATGGTCTGGGCCTCCTGCTCGTTCACATGGCCGACGACACCGGAACTGTTGACGCGATAGGCCACGGTCGCGGGGCGGCGCAACACGCGGCTATCATCGCGCAGGGGTTTGATCTTGCCTTCATACGACAGGTCGTTGCTGAACTGGATAATCGGCGAGACACAGCGAAAATGCTCTTGCAGGCAGACCGGCTCAAAGGTGGTTTTCGCCAGGGCATAGACGGAGAGCCTGCCGTCGTACATCTTGGCCAGCGGAATATTTTGCAGGTGTTCATTGATCAGTCTATCGATCTGGTCGAGCTTCTGGCCGACGGCCACGGGGGTCACCTGTTCATCATCGCCGACCACCACGACCTGCTGTCCCATGTAGAGCGCTGTCAAGGCTTTGATATCCGCCTGGCTGGCCTCATCGATGATCACCACATCGAAATGATTGCGCCGGGGGTCGAAGGTTTGCACCACGCGGCTCAACGGCATAATCCAGACGGGCACAGCGGTCTGGCAGACGGGCATCAGCCCTCGCGCCTCTGCCAGCAACTGCGGCGATCTTTTGCCGGTACCCTTGCCGACCTTGCGCATAATCTCTTTCCAGCCCTGGAGCGCGCGTCGCTGCTCCAGCGTTGTGCGGCGCACCTGCGCGGCCCAGGCCTTCTTCTCTACCAGTTCGGCGGTAATCGTTTGCAGGGTATTGCTCAACTGCACGCTGCGATCCTGCAATGCTTCCAGGGATTGCGCGCCCCGGCGCTCCAACTCGATCCTGAGTTGCCGCCAGAGCCAGGCCGCCTCCGCGTCACCAGGGACCTCGCGCCCCCCATGCACCCCCTCGCGATCACGGATCGCCGCCGCCCAACCGGGAGCGGCCCGCTCCAACTTCGTCAGGAGCGCCTGCCGGGTACGTAACGCCTCCTGCCGGCCATAGAGATCAACGAGATGCTCGAAGGCCTCCCGGTATGCCTGGCTATCGCTGTGAGTCACAGCGGTGCGCAGACGCTGCACAACTTCCGCGTTCTCCCCGGCACTCGCGCTCAGTTCAAGCACGCGCAACACCGCGAGCAACTTCTCCTCGTTGGCGGCATACAAACGGCGATTGATTTCGGCGGCCAGCAGGGGCGGGAGTCGTTGCTGGACGGTATCGCACAGGCGCAGCAAGTCGCCATGCTCCGCGAGGTTGACGGGCGTCTCGGCCAGCACCGTCTCCCAGCGCAGGCCCTGTTGTTTCAATTCATGCTCTAAAGGCGCCCAGGTCGCCGCGAACCAATCCAGACAGTGGCGGATCTGGTATACATACTGTTTGCAGGCACGCTCTGGTTCCTGGCCCAGCGTCGTTGCGGGTGGAGCACCCAGCACAGTCATCTGGCGCTGCCAGCGACCCAGCAGGTCCTGGCGAGCCGCCCGCAGGCGCACCAGCATGAGGAGCGCGACGAAATGCTCGCGAGAACTCGGCTGCTGGCCATTCACGCGCGCCTTCTCGACCAGGGTCTTCCACTCGCGATGCATGAGCAGCGTGACCCCTTTCAGGCTCCCGCCGCGTTCAAGGAAGGCGCTAATTTCGCTGAGGATCTTGTCGGCATGCGCGCCCTCTTCGGAGAGGACAGGGTCGTACTCCAGGAGGAATGGCTGGGCCTGGACGGCCAGGGCATCGACGCTCTCTATCTTGGCGATAAGATCGTGCCATACCTGCCGACGCGGTCCCCCCTCACGACCGGCGGCGATCACCGCCAGGCGCCAGCGCGCATCGTGCCCGCTAACTTTCAATGGCTCAAGCGCCTGCGTGAGGCGAGCCTGTATCTGCTTCAAGGCCTCCAGAGGTGCCGCGCCTGGTACGGTCTGCCACAGGTTGCGCCGGTACTCCAGGTTCGTATCCTGGTAGCGTGCATGTTCCGCTACCAGGTATTCGAAGTCTGCCGGTGGGCACAGCTTCTCAGGAGCAGATAGGCCATGAGCCATCGCACGCTCATCGCTGAGCGTCACCTGCGCATTGGTACGATAGAGGGTAGCCAGTTCCTCTTGAGATAAGGGCAAGGGGGCACCCGGCGTTACAGGCGCGGGAATCCAGCTTTGGGAGGCTTTATTATGCATACTATAGCGTGCGGCGTCGGCAGGGCTATATGTTCTGCCTGCCACCACAATCTCCCGGTATTCGCCAGAGCGAGCCTCTTTGAGTTCTTCCCGCACACGCCGCAGTTCGCCTATCACGGCAATACGCTGCTGAGTAAGTCGCGCCGCATCCCGCTCAAGCAGATCGACATTCGAGAATGCCAGGCGCTCGGTAATCGCATCGATAGCGCTCTCCATCTGCTTGCGGCTATCGTCCTCCAGCATACTCACGCAGAGCGGTTGCAGCGGCCCGACGACTTTTTCGCGTAACACTCGCAGGGCTTTCGAGGTATGGCTGGTGACGAGCACGCTCTTTCCCTGGGCCAGCAGGTGGCCCAGCAGGTTGGCAATGGTGTGGGTCTTGCCTGTCCCCGGCGGTCCCTGCACCAGGACCGCACCATAGCGGTCGAGTCGGCGGGCAATCTCCAACTGCTCGGCGTTCGCGGGCTTGCTGAAGAGGATCTGCTCGTCCTCGCCATTGGGCGAAAGCAGAGGTGAGATACGCACTCCAGCAGCCGACTGGTGCGTATTGTCCGCCGCCAGCCCCGTCAAACTCAGGAGGGAATAGGGGAGATCATCGCGCGTGGGCAGATTCTCCAGGATGGCTTCGAGCGCGGTGTTGAAGCCAAGGGCGCGGCTGCGCAGGAAGAATACCGGGCTGCGTGTAATCAGGGGGAACTGCCTCTCCTGGCGGGTGACCGGCCCGGCCGAGAACTCTCCACGCGGCGAAAGCTGATAGACCAGCCGTTGCAGGAACCTGGCGGTCTCTTCGCCCCCCAGTGGCTGCACGCTATCCCGTTCAAAATCCTGGCGGCCGCGGCCAATATCGACAGCATCGATATCCAGCGTCTGTAACAGGGCGGTGTATAGCTCAGGCGGGCTATCCGTCGCGCTCAGCGTAAATTCAGGGAGCTGGGGATTAAATTGAAGCTGGAGGCGCAGCAACAAGATAGGGTGATGCACACCCACGCGGTTTTTCTCAGGACACCAATCGAGGAGACCATCGCCAAGCATCAGTTCCAGGCGCTCCGCCTCGCGTTCAAGCTGGGCGCGCAGAGCATACAACTGATCGAATATCGCCATCGTGCGGCGTGCCGGCAGTTCGGCGCTCACCCACCTGTCATGCTCAACGAGCCACTTCTGCAAGGTCGCCCTGAGCCTGGGATCGGCATTCACTTCTGGCAGCCTTTTGGGGTCAAGCGCTACTCTGCCATCAACATCTTGCCAGCCATCCTGCAAATAGGCAGCCATCTCCTTCGAAGGCTGAGGGGGATCTGTCAACTTCGGGCGTTTGACTTTCAGAATAAAGCTATCGCCGCCCGCGTCCACATCTTCTTTCTGGGTTTTTACAGGCTTCGGTGTAGTGTCGTCGTTCACCTGCCCAGTATCTGTGACGATACCACGACGAATACAGGGGTGATCGGGCAGATCAGAGAACCACAGCACCCAGGGCTGATCTTGAATATCTTGCTTGATGGGGTTCTGAAGGTGGTTAAAAGCCTGGACGTAGCGAAAAATCTGAATCAGTTTGGCTCGTGCCTGCTTAAGTTGACTCTCACGCTGGTTCATCACTGGTGCTATAACCCTTCCTTTACCATACACATACTATCCGCTATAGAGGCTATGCAAATATACCATGATATAGTCATCGAAACTATGCAGTGATGCCCTTATTTTACATCTACTTATGGTGTGATTATAGCGGAGGGAGGGCAATATAGCAAGGTTCATGGCGCCTGGAACTTGCCTTCCCCTGTGAACATAGCATAGCCCGGCACTGCGAATATGAAGGTCCAGTCCACCTGCACTCTACGGCAGTAGTCGTCATACGGCTTGATCGTGGTTTTCGAGATGGGTTCCCAGGCAAAAATGCCGCCCCACGTGCCTGTGCAAGCTATCGTATACATGTACAACAGTTGCTTGCCCGCTGGCGCCAGCACAGTCACCTGCGTGTTGGTGCGCTGCAACGAGAGCACACGATCAGCCGGTATATGGGAGCTGACCGTAATGTGAAGCGCTGGCCAGTGATTATCAAGTGGACTGGCAGCGGGATCGGGAAAGTAGTGTACACCAGGCTTATAAAACTGCGTTTTTCCTACCAGGGTCATCTGTCCGCTAAGCGTGAGAGGCAGATATTTATGCACTGAGAGGGTATGACCGGGCTTCAATACCAGATCCCTCCAGAATGCAGGGCAGTGAACGGCGGTGGGCATAGGAATCTTATATTCCGGTTTGCTGCCACCCACTATTTGCACACCTGTATCATAACTGATATTATATCCACACGAATACGTCATGAATGGGGAACCGAGATCAACGGCTTTGTCTGTATGGTTGGTAAGCGAGATGTCCACCGTCAGCATTTCGCTAAGGAAGTAGGGGCCAACAGGCAGATGCATCCCCATTTCAAGGCCTCCTGCCGAGGATGTGACAGTTACATACTTCCCCTGGCTATCGAGAGTAGTGACCTGGGAAGGAGCATCACGCCGACTGAAGAGCACGAGTGAGGCACCAATGATCGCTCCAACTATTAGAGTCGCAGCGATCATGTTGAGCAGACGCATCATACGTGCATGCCGGGGCTTTTGCGTTGGAACCAGGACGGGGAGCAAGCTTGAATCTGTCACGCCTGCTAAGCGTAGCACTTCCTCATCAGGTGAGGCCATCCCGCTGACCTGTGAGGAGAGGCGCTCTCGTGCATGAGCGATAGTCTCTTCACGCTCGCTGGCAGTGATGGGATCAGGTTGGCGCTGGGTTTGGCGCAGCGCGGTGATCAACTCTGGATTGTGTGTCTCTTCGGGCAGGAAATCATCGAGTGGCTTCATAGACGGGCTCCCCTCTCTGTCTGTTCGTAGAGCGTGCGCAGCTTCAAGAGTGTGCGCGCCAACATCTTGCGCAGCGTTCCCTCTGGTCGCTCCAACAGATCTGCGATCGCAACCAGGCGCAGTTCGCAGCCATAACGCAGGTGGATCAGTTGCTGTTGCTCAAGGGACAGGCCTCCAATTGCCTGGTAGAGGCGCTCGTAGTCTTCTCGCTGCATGGCACGCTGTTCGGGCGTTAGAGCGCGATCCACAGTGCAAAGGGCCTGCTCCAGGGGAAGCATCCTTACTACTGCGTGATGCCGGTAGTGATCGACCACCTTGTTTTTAGCAACGCGTCGAAGCCAGGCCAGTTGGCGCTCATCACTCAGGGGGAAGAGCATAGGCTGGTTGTGCGCGGCCAGAAAGACCTCCACCAGCAGATCTTCTGCGTCTTCCCGGCTAGCGAGCTGCTGCGAGAGATAGTCGAAGATCGTGGTGGCAAAACGATCATAAAGCGACAGTGCTCCTACGTCATCTGCTTCATCCGTGCCTGGTCGTTTCATACATCTTCCTTTGTCCTGGATGAGATCTCACATAGTATGTCGGATGAGCAGACGAAACGTGGCACCTTATGATGGTTGTTCACTCTACCACGGCGATGGGGCGCACCGGCGAACCAGAGGCGCCGCGCATTTTGAGCGGGAGGCAGACGAAAAGAAACTCGTAGCGTTTATCGCGCGCGAGATCTTCCAGGAAGAGATTTTCGAGAATGTAGATGCCGTGGCGGACCAGCAGGATGAGATGGCCGGGCAGGGTGCCGAGGTCGGGATCACGCAGGCCAGGTGCGTCCCAGGCCACATTGTCGGCTCCCACAGCCCGCACCTGCTGCTCAGCCAGCCAGTAAGAGGCATCAGCACCCATGCCACCGCTGGCGAGATAGGTTGGCGGGTCCTGCCAGCGCGCGCCATTGCCGGTGCGTACCAGCACGACATCGCCCGCGCCGATAGTCACATTCTGCCGGTGCGCGGTGGCCTCCAGATCAGCGCGCCCGATGGGCCGGTCGGCCCCGACATAATCGACGCCCAGGTAGCTGGCCACGTCAAGCAAGATGCCCCGGCACACCAGGGGAGGGATAGTCTCCACGCCCAGTTCGGTAAACCCGGCGGCGGTTTGCAGTTGCGGCGTGATGGCCAGTCCACCGTACAGCGTGAGATTCTCCGCCTGGTGACACAGGGCGTCGATGTGAGTTCCTGAATGTTCGGATGCATAGAAGGTGCCAGATGCGCTGGTGCGAGCTGCGCCCGTGTCCGGCTCATGGTGGCGATGCAGGGTGTAGACAAAGCCTGGCGCATGTCCGGGGAAAATCGGGGCCCCGAAATAGCGCGGCTGTTCGAGATCGTAGACACGCGCGTGCGATAGTTCCTGAAACAGATCGTTCATCATAAGAGTCCTTTCTATTTAACAACGCGACCGCCCATGGTACCCAGACCAACGAAGCCAAGATGAGGCATAAAGAGACCCTCCCTTACGTATTGTTCAGCGTCCCATGCGCCACATCATTGCGCACCTGCCACAGGTGTGCGTGCATAGCGGCGCACCGCGGCGGGATCATGGAGCAGCATCGTCTCGAGCGGGCGTTTATGATGCACCTGCTTCCGCTGTTGATACCATGGATGTTTTGTTATGTCAATCCTCAGGCGGTACAATATAATAAATTATTATACAGGTCGGAGAAGAAACTATGCCGATGTCTGCCGAGGCGGCGGCTGGCTTACGGGCCGCTGTTGAGTGGAATCCCAGCGGAGCCAGGTATCTGCTGGATATTTTGAGAGATTTGCCAATAGGGGTGCGCTACAAGGAGCAAGATCGCTACGGGCCTCTCGCGATGATGTTGTCTGCCAGCCAGCCTACGAGGCAGATCACCAGGGAGGTGAGCATTCCAGTCCGCTCTGAGCCACTGTCTGCGGAGAAACTCAAGGCGTGCGAGGTCTTCAATACCGAGTGGTTGCAGCGCCGGTTCACAAAGCAAGAACTCGCTGAAGCCATCGAGCGAATACTGGCGGAGGTTGAGCCTGGGCCGATGTTAGAAGAGGTCGCGCCTGGCACGGAGATCGTTTTTACGGCGGAGGGTACATTTCTCCAGCGGCCGGAGCAGGAACCAGAGGCTTTAACATAGGTGATGCAAGAGAGGGCAGGAAAAACATACTATTGCAAGAACAACTTCATCAATGATATGATTGGCTCGCGCAGCTCGGATCAAATATCTCATGGAAGAGGAGAAGCATGTCAGAGGAACTGTATCAGAGACGTGACCCCGATGCCCCACATATTCCCCAGCCTACACCACCTGATCTACCATATAGCGAGGGTGCGTATTACGAGCATCCCGCGAACTGGTCGCCACCTCCCTCCGTCACAACGTCACAGAGTGGCACAGCGCAGCAGCCGTTCGTCACAGCACCACAGAGCGGCCCGGCGCGCCCACCTCGACAACCACATTCCAGAGGAAAAATCATCTTGCTGGTTGTGCTTGCGCTGGTAGTGATCGCGGGTGGTACAGGACTATTCTTCGTGATCTATAACCAACAGGTTGCGGCGAACAATGTGCATGCCACGGCCACCAGCATCAGTGGGGCCACGTCGACCTTTGTCAGCGCTCAAGGGACCATCGACGCACGGCTGCATGCGACTGCTACCGGCTTCGCTCAGGCTACCGCGTCGGTCGACACGGCCAATCCTAACCCGTATCCTCCCAGCGGCGGAACAATGGCCCTCTACAGTCCACTGAACAACAGCCCCGCCGATGCTAGCTGGTCCACGACCCCTGGTGCCTGTGAATTTATCAATGGCAGCTATCATGTCTTCTCGCCAGATGGGAAGTTCCTCGGAGAGTGCGGAGGCAACGCCGGCTTCAGTAACTTCACTGTTGAGGTGCAGGTGACCATTGTGCAAGGCGCCGCAGGCGGCGTCATCTTGCGCAGCGACGCGAATGGAGATATGTATCTGTTCGAGATCGAGGTTAATGGAGCGTACAGCCTTATCAAGTATGTGAACCACCAGCACACACAAGTACTGGCGGGAGATCTTAGCCCTGTAATCCATGCCGGGTTGAACCAGATGAACGTCATTGCTGTTGTGGCTATAGGAAGTTCCTTTACACTCTATATCAATCACCAGAAAGTTGCTCAGGCCCATGACAACATCAGCAGCCAGGGCGATCTAGAGCTGGTGGCCGACCCTTATGCAAATCGCGCGGAAGCAGCGTTCAACAATGTGAAGGTGTGGACGTTCGCATAGGACACCGGTAGGGGGCGAGATGCCGCGCGTCGGGTCACAGGGCGCCCGCAAGGGACATATCCGGCAAGGCGAACAACGTATCAACGATGGCGTGCCTGGCATCCTGTTCCATCCCATACGCTGGTCCATTGGAGAACAGATATGTAGGGGCGCTCCCTTGCGGGCGCCCTGTTCCAAGCACGCGAGCTGACGCGATTTCGCCCCTGGTACGTATCAACAGATGGCTGTCAACCGTGCCCCTACTGCTCTGACACCCTTCATGTAATAGGTGTCAAAGCGCTATCCGTCTACAACCTATCCTCTCTGGCATCCTCTTCTCGGACAACAGCTCTCTGCTTGCTACGGCGAGCGGCGTAGACGAAGAGCGGCAGCACGGGTGAGAGCATGAGGCCGGCGGTGACGAGGGCTGCGCGCAGCGAGACGACGGTGCCGATGTAGCCCACACCGGGGCCGCCAGCGATCTGGCCCAGGGCATCGAGCTGGCCGCTCATCGAAAGCACTGTGGCGCGCGATTTGGCGTCGGTGTTCTGCGTGAGCCACGTTGTGTAAAGCGGACGACTGATGGTGCGGAAGACGGTCACCCCCCAGTAGGCGGCCAGGGCCAGAAAGAAGTTGCCCGCCAGGCCAAAGGTGACGAGACAGACAATCATCAACGCGTCCAGCACAAACTGCGCGCGAATGAGCAGGCGCCCGCTACTGGTATCGAGCCGGCGCTTGACGAACTCGGTTCCTACGATGCTCAACAGCGTGCTGCCGACAGTGAAGATGCCGAACCAGGCGATAGGCTTCAATGCACCCAGGCTAGGAAAGGTAAAGTTCGCCAGAAAGTGGGCCGTCCCCAGACGATCAAAGCCCTCGCTCCACAGGCCATAGAACAGCGCGATACACAGAATCACCAGCAACACAGGTCGCGAGCGCACATCACGCACACCGCCGCGCAAGGTCGCACCCAGAGTGCGCCAGGAGGATCGCTCTTGCGTAGACGCCCGCTGAAAGCTGCGTTCCGGCATGAAGAGCGCCAGGAAGAGCGCCAGCAACATAGCGAATGAGCCACCGACAAGCATGGGTAGATTGAGGCGCATGCTGCCGAGCGCCACGCCGACAACCGCCGCGAACAGCCAGCCAATCAGGCCTACCTGCTCGCCACGGATGAAGATGCGACCGATGTGTTCTTCGCCCACCTCACCGGCGAGCCAGGCCTCCAGCGCCCCATCGCTCAGGGTAGCACCGAGACCCCACAACATCTGCGACAGCAGGATCACATCGAAGCGCGGGAATGAGCCTTCAATGACAAAGGCCGCGCCGGCCAGGAAGGTGCCGAGAACCACCGCCAGGCGGCGGCTATAGACATCCGCCAGCACACCCGTTGGAATCTGGCAGAAGAAACAGACGGTCTCCAGAGCAGTGCCCACCAGCACAATTTGCAGCGGGTTCAGGTGCGCCACTTCCACCTGGTAGACAAGATTGACGACAAAGATGGTACCGAAAAAGAGAGCACTCGCGCCTGAATTGATCAGGTAGAGAGTAGTTGCGCCGAGCCTCCTTCTATGATCAAGCATAGATTATCCTCTCCTCGAAGGGCTGAAGCGTGGTAGGGGGCCATCTTATACTGCACGCGTGCGCCACAGCTACCACCAGACATAACACAAACTTCTGGATAACGATAATATGCTGCTACTAACATTTCGGTACCTCTCTCTTTTCTCTTTGTCGCTAAATTATCTGTAAAGATGCTGAGACGGGGCAGGTCCTATAGGAACCACTATATCGCCTGGGATAGACTATAGCACACCAAAGACCAGATTGTATACAGAGTTTCTTTTGAAAAACAGGACTACGCAAAAGTCGTGTGCTGGTCCTGCTCGTCCTTCGTAGCTGCGTGATTTATCACGCTGAGGCAACCATGCGTCGGGTCTGCCCCAAGCGTGATAAATCACGCAGCTACGAAGGACGAGCAACTTTTGCATAACTCTGTTTTGAAGAATCGTTAGCATCCCCTCTTCAATACATCTTAAGTCGTAGAGCAATACATCCCCAGGCTTACAAAAAAAGCGCCTTTCTGGCTTATGCTTTACATAGTCACCGTACATAATCGCTGATGCAACTGAGTCACCCGATGCAAGATTCCTATAAAGGAGCAATCTATGGACGCAATTTCTGTGCTGCACACCAGCCATCTCAAAAAGCACTTCGGCTCAGTGCAAGCCGTAGAAGACGTTTCCTTAGACATTCAACGGGGCGAGATCTTCGGCTTCCTGGGGCCGAACGGAGCAGGCAAAACAACAACCATCAGTATGTTGCTTGGCCTGACATATGCTACTGCCGGCGAGATTACAATCTTTGGCGAGCGTGTCACGCCACGGCACAATGCTATCCTGCGGCGTGTAGGGACAATGGTGGGCGCGCCCGAACTCATGCTGGCCTTCTCCGCAAACAGGAACCTCCAATTTCTGTCTTACCTCTACCCTGAGTTACCTGCTCGCCAGCGCATCGATGAAGTGCTGGAACTGGTAGACCTGCGGGAGGTCACGAAGCGCCCGGTACGCACCTTCTCATCAGGCATGAAGCAGCGGCTGGGCCTGGCTCTGGCCCTATTCAACAAGCCCGATTTGTTGATCCTCGACGAACCCACAAATGGGATGGACCCGGCGGGCATGCAAGAGGTGCGCCTGCTCCTGCGCCGCCTGGCGGAGCAAGGCATCACCATTTTCCTTAGCAGCCACTTGCTGCATGAAATGGAACTGGTGTGCGATCGCGTAGCCGTGATCCAGCGTGGCCAGATCATCGCTCAGGGCAAGGTCGCGGACCTGCTTCCGAAACAAGCGATTATTCATGTATGTACAGCTAGCACGCAGCAGACTATCCAGGCACTTCAGGAGCTTCCCGGCGCAAAACATATCCAGTCCAATGCTGCCTATGTCGAAGTGCAAGGCGTCCCACGTTCCCTTTTACTGCTCGCCAAATTTGTGCTGGCGCTGGTGGTCACTCTGCTGGTCACTCTGGCCTTCCTCATTGCGGGTGGCCTGATCTCCATTGTGCTCACCTATCAGCCTCACGGCGGCCCAAATAGCGCTTCTCTGGATGTTGTCTCGCTCCTCCTGAGCTACCTGCGTGCCTGTTATGGTATGTTGCCATACGCCGCACTCACCTTCCTGCTCGTTGTCGTGAGCCGCTCAGCAGTCGTCGCTGTCAGCGGACTCATCTTATTCATGCTGGCAATAGAGCTACCACTCACCGCCCTACTACCGCTACTAGGCAAGGATTACGCGCAGGTTGCACAGTTTCTCCCTGCCGGACTTGCCCAGGCCATGAACCAGCAAAACTACGCAGCGGCTCACTTGCCCACGACCACACTTGTCAGCCCTTTTTTTGTCCACGATGGCGTGCCAGATCAGCAAGCTCTAGCCTTATGAATCAAACATCCTGGCGGCTACCCCGCAGGGTATCAGCCTGAATTCCGTGCCATTGTGGACCGTCAGGGACGGGTAGTTGTCTCCAGCGACAGCAAAGCAGTGCCACCGGGTACACTGCTGCAAGTACGGCTCCCAGCGCAGGCAACGGCAAATCTTCAACGGGTACTGGCGGGCAGAGATAACAACCAGGGAATGGTAAGATGGAAACGCCAGACTACTATCGCAGCCAGCCTCCAATTTGATGGCGAGCAGGCCCTCTCCTTGCCCGTTGAGGAAGCCCTATTTCGCGTGGCGCAAGAAGCACTTTCTAATGTGGCGCGTCACAGCCACGCTACCACCGTTCACATGCAGCTTGTAAACGAGCCGGATCTCGTCACCCTCTCGATTGCCGACAATGGGCAGGGCTTCAGTCCCGCTACCACCGAAATAAAGGGCGTCGGTTTTCTTTCCATGCGGGAGCGCATGCAAGCTCTGGGTGGTGACGTAGATATAGAGAGCCAGCCCGGTAAGGGCACGCGTGTCGTTGCGCACTGCCCCAGAAAGTTGAGTGAGGTCGAGAAAGGAGAGACGCGCCGAGCTGTTGCACATGATCATAGTACATAACCCGGCGCGCATAGCTATGACGGAACAGATCACCGTTGCCATTGCCGACGACCACGCCCTTGTCCGGCAGGGCATCCGCACATTTTTAGAGGCGTACCCCGACTTTTCCATTATCGGCGAGACCGATTCAGGCGAAGCTATGGTGCGCCTGATAGCCGAGCGCGTTCCCGATATCGTCCTGATGGACCTGGTGATGGCGGGTATTGGCGGTGTAGAGGCCACGCGCCAGATTAAGCGCGTCAGCCCGCATACTCAGGTGATCGTCCTCACCTCCTACGACGACGACGAATATATATTCCCAGCGCTGCGGGCCGGAGCACTCTCTTACATTTTAAAAGATCTGAGCGTCAATGAACTGGCTGAGACCATTCGCAAGGCGGCCAGAGGCGAGTCGGTGCTGCACCCTCGTGTAGCCGCGCGCGTCGTTCAGGAGATGCGCCATGAGCGTCAGGATGCTCCCAGCCTCTTCACAGAACTAAGCACCCGCGAGCTAGAAGTGCTGCGTCTCATCGCCGATGGACTCTCCAATGCCGCTATCGCGGAAAAACTGGTGATCAGCGAAAAAACCGTGAAAGTCCATGTGAGTAACATTCTTAGCAAGCTCCATATGCTTGATCGCACGCAGGCCGCGGTTTTTGCCTGGCAGCAGGGATTGGTGCATCGTGATAACCTATAAGTAAATTTCGCGCTATACTAAATACGATGCGCTTTATCAACAAAGTGAAGATGTTCTCTGAACGAGGAGTACAGAAGTTGGATTTTTCCTTTATCCAGATTACGGATCATCATCTACGTGAGGCAGAGACTGTGTTGACAAGTGGCTATTCGACTGCCTATGCCTTGCGGGCGGTCATGCGCCACATCGCAGAGCATGCCGCGGACCACGTTGATTTTATCATCTCGACTGGAGACCTGGTAGAGTCTGCCACAGATGCATCCTATCAGAATCTCTGTCACATGCTGCATCTGCGCACCGTTTCACCGGCGCCGGGGCCACAATTGGTAACCTGTGAAGGGCTACAAGACTTTCCGATGTACTTTTTACCCGGCAATCATGACGACCGGGATAACTTTTTCCGTTATCTATTTCCACAGACGCCGTCTATGCCTCTAATGAATAGAGCCTTCCAGCACAAAGGGATACAGTTCATCTGCCTGGATTGGGGACCACGATCCAGGGCGGTTGCTCATCCTGAAATGCTAGCTTTTCTCTCTGATACATTGCAAAATAATCTGCCAACCATTCTCTGCATGCATTATCATCTTGTGCCAGTTGGCAGTCGCTGGCTGGATAGCCTCCTTCCAGAGGAGGACGAGGCATTTTGGGAGATCGTGAAGGCGCACCCTGTGCTTGGTATCTTTTGTGGTCACGCTCATACGACCTATGAGACGTATGTAGCCGGCATCCCAGCGTTTGGCCTGCGTTCGACGGCTCCGCAGTTCGTATTGCAGGATGTGCCGCTGCTGTGTCTACAGCCACCCCACTATCGCCTGGTGACGATTCAGGATAGCATTCTTACTACGCAGATTTTTGAAGTTCCGTTGTAACAGACGTAATAGATTGCAGCCGGCCGTGTGCGTGCCTGGATTAGAGACTACACGACAGGCCATACCCAGGCGCGCACGCGACCGGCTACAGAATGGATAACGAACGCGATCAAGCCCGGTGGCCCATATCAAGCCACAGTGCCCGCCTCTCCCACTCGGAACTATCAATAGTATCGGTGCTATCGACGCCCCAGCGCAACGCGGCCAGATCGAATACGATAAGCACGGCTAGTATTATAAAGAATATGAACATGCTGTTCTCCTGATGTCTATTCGACATATTTCTAAACAAATTGCCACGAACACGCGAAGGGTCGGGGTATTTCTCGTGAAGACGATGGGTCTATGCGGCTCACGATCTTGGTGGAGAGCACCTTCAAACTTCTTAGTTAGAGTATACAAGGAAAGTGTGCTATAATGAATGGTAAATCAAAGGCAAATGCCTTTGATTACTTAGAATAGTAAGGTAGAAACATGCAATGAACAGCGATATCGAAAGGCTTCTTGATGAGACCGGATGGCAGATCTTATGCGAGCTTCAGCAAAATGCGCGGCTCTCATTCAGCGAGCTAGGGCAGCGCGTCGGGCTCTCTTCGCCGGCCGTGACCGAGCGTGTGAGACGCATGGAAGATGTGGGGATCATCAAAGGGTATCACGCGGAGGTCGATCTGGCGAAGCTGGGCTTTCCGATTACGGCGTTCACACGCATTAGCGTGGCTGGCACAACCTGCTCGCAGACGACTGCCGCCGTGCGTGAAATCCCTGAAGTCCTGGAGTGTTACCGGGTCACCGGAAGCGATTCGCTAGTTGTAAAGTTTGTAGTGACATCCGTTGAGCACCTGGAAAGGCTGATAGATCGGCTTTCGGGATACGGCCAATCGACAACCTCAATCGTATTATCCGCTCCAGAAACAAGACGCATTATTACACGGCCAGAGGACCTCTTCCGCGTCGAAGAGGAACAGAGCGTGCTGTAGGGCGTGGCTTGTCTCGCC
>JALYTT010000549.1 GCA_030854145.1 Chloroflexota bacterium
GCGCGGCGTCTGCCCCTGAACAATCCAGAACACAACCGCCTGCTCCTGCTCAAAAAGCTGCCCTGTTGGCGTATAGCGCAACGAGGGCATGGCGCGGAAACGCGTGGTAAACCATTGCTCGATGTCTGCACGTCCCTGGCGAGGACGTTTCATCCCGCTGTCATAGAGTTCCGCGCTCTCGGCGTACAAGCCTACAATCGCATCCACGTTGTGCGTGTTGAAGGCCTCTATCCAGCGAGCGACTAACGCGGAAGCCTCGGCCTCTGTTTCGTGTGTTGGCACAACTCATTCCTCCCGCAATGTGTTCCGGTACGCCTCTATTGTAGCGCAGTTATCGTCCTTATGCAGAGGGGTGATATGATAAGCATAGCCGCGAATAACATTTTTTGTGGAGGCAAACAGTGAGTAGCAGTAGTGATGGCTGGATTCAACCTGGACCTTTTCATGCTGATGTGCAATACCTTGAAGCGCTGTGGCGGCGGGTCGCGGTTGGGGAGGTTGATTTGCCGGTGATCGATATTGGTGAGGGGGAGCCGCTGGTCTTCGTGCCTATTCTGGAGCATCTCGAATGGGTCTATGCGCGGCAGGTGCGCGCGTTCAGTGGCACGCGGCGCGTTATTATGTACCGGCGGCGCGAAGCGCGCACGCGCTTCACGGGGTGTGAGGAACGCGTCGAAGATCTGCGCCGGGTGCTTGACAGCCTGGGTCTGGAGCAAGCTGACCTGGTGGGGCATGGGGACGCGGCGATGGTGCTCTTCGAGTTCGCTATTCGCTACCCTGAGCGTTGCCGCTCGCTGATGATTATCGCCCAGGGGGCCGACTACCAGGTGGCCCCTCATCCCTTCATCTGGCTCCTGCATGAACTCTTTCTGCGCCTGCCCATCGAACACCTGCTGCCGGCCTGGTTCCTGCGGCGCATCGTCATCAACTACATCACCGCGTCCAGGGGAGCGGCCTCCCCGGATGCCTCCCAGGTCTGCGCGCTGCCGCGTGCGCTCATCGAAGAACAGTTCCGCAAAATCACGCTCTGGCCGGCGGTCTATAAGCTTTCCGTGCTCCCGGTGATCCACTCCTTCGATGTGAGTGCTCGCCTGGCCCGGCTCACCATGCCCATCCTGCTCATCAACCGCGAGGATGACGCGCTCTCGCCAGAGGCAAAAACGCGCTGGCTGGCCCAGAACTTACCTCATTGTGTGGACTATCACGTCATTCCTGGTAGAGAGCGCTTTTTCATGTACTCGGAAGCCGGTAAGGTATACTCACTGCTGGAGGCATTTCTGACGCGGAGAGCAGCGCATTGATATGCACTGGGGTATCCGCGTACCGTATTTTATGTAAAGGGGATGCCACACTTGGCTCTCCGGGGTATAGCGACAGGAGATGTGTGCATGCAGCGACGGGTAGTGATCACAGGGCTGGGAGTGTTGGCCCCGAATGGTACTGGCAAGGAGGACTTCTGGCAGGCCTGTATTGCCGGCCGCTCAGGCATCCGTCGCATCACACGCTTCGATGCCACGCCGTTCCCCACACAGATCGCCGGCGAGGTGGCGGACTTCGACCCCATAGCATCCGGCCTGACGCAGGATGAGTACGTGCGCCTGGATCGTGGCACGCAATTTGCCATCGCCGCCGCCAACATGGCCCTCGCAGATGGCCTTATGTGTAGTGGCGACCCTTCGGCTCCCCTTGCCCGCCGACAATGCGGTCGCCATGATAACGAGGGTCACCATATTGATGGTGGCCATATCCACCTGGATGAGATGCAGCGCGAGCGGATGGGCGTCTACATAGGCTCGGCAGTGGCCTCGGTCGAAGAGGGCGAAAAACTCTGGGTCCAGGTCACTGAGCGCGGGGCGCACCCGCCGCGCGCGCTCATGGATGGCCTCGCGCCTGACAGGTTCACGATGGGCTTTGTGCCTGCCGCCGCTATTGCCGCGCACCACCAGTTGTATGGTCCCTGCATGACCGTCTCCACCGGCTGCTCGGCGGGCGCGGACGCCATCGGGCAGGCCTACTGGTGCATCCAGGAGGGGCGCGCCGACCGCATGCTTGCCGGCGGCTCCGACTCGGCCATCAATGGTGGCGGCATCAATGTCTTCTGCGTGATGCGCGCGCTGAGCACGCGCAACGACGAGCCGGAGCGTGCATCTCGCCCTTACGACGCTGGCCGCGACGGCTTTGTGATGGCGGAGGGCGCGGGCGTCCTGCTGTTGGAGGAGCGCGAACTGGCCCTGGCGCGTCACGCGCCTATCTACGCCGAGATCATCGCCTTCAGTTCCAACAGCAACGCGTACCACATGACGGCGCTGCCAGATGACGGCGCGCCGCTCCAGCATCTTCTCAGGCAGGCGCTGGAGGAAGCGCGGATCACCTCGCGGCAACTGGGCTATATCAACTCGCATGGTAGCTCGACGCCACCCAACGAAGCGGCGGAGACGGCGGCGTACAAGGCCATCTTCGGCGAGCAGGCGTACCACATACCCATCAGCGCCACAAAATCCATGATCGGCCATACGCAAGGCGCGGCCAGTGCTATCGAGACCATTGTCACGGCGCTCACGCTGGCGCGGCAAATTATCCCGCCTACCATTAACCAGGAAGAGGCGGACCCGCGCTGCGACCTGGATTATGTTCCCAATACCGCGCGTCATCTCCCACCTGTGGAAGCTGGCGAGGGACTGCCATCTTTGAGCGTAGCCCTGACGCATTCCAGTGGCTTCGGTGGGGTCAATACCGCGTTGGTCCTTGCGCATCCCGATTGGCATGACAGTCAGGAGGAGCAGTTGGCATATGCTGATGTGAATGGTGTAGCTCCCTGGGAGCTTGCTCTTCCGGCGAGGCAATGAGGCATGACAGAGAGAGTTGGCGAGCGGCGTGTCGTCATCACCGGCCTGGGGGTTGTGGCCCCCAATGGCATCGGCAAAGAGCGTTTCTGGCATGCGACAACGAAGGGCATCTCGGGTATTAAGCCTATCAAGCGCTTTACTAGCGCCGAACTGCCAATCCAGGTGGCCGGGGAGGTCAGCGATTTTGCGGCCGAGGACGTGATCGACCGCAAGCTGGCAAAGCGCAGTGATCGTATGACGCACTTTGCTCTTGCCGCTGTGCAGGAGGCCATGAGGGACGCGGGCATCGCGCTGGCGCGGGAGAATCCGCACCGTGTGGGAGCGGTGATTGCCAATACGTTTGGCGGCGTAGAGTATGTGCTGGAGCAGGTAGAGGCTCTACACGTGCGTGGACCGCGCTTTATGAGCGCGTACACGGCCATTGCCTGGTTGCAGGTAGCCAACGTGGGTCAGGTGTCTGTGCAGTACGGTATTCAGGGCTACTGTAAGACGCCGGTCAACGACACAGTTGGTGGGCTGGACGCGCTTGGCATGGCCTATAACGCCATCAAGCGTGGCGCCGCCGATGTTTTGATTACCGGGGGAAGCGAGGCCCTGCTGCATCCTTGCGTCCTGCTCGTCCTGGGTCACAGCGAACACTATGCTACGGGCGCCGATACCTGCGCCTATCGTCCGTTTGATCGGCGCGCCACAGGACTGGCACTTGCAGAAGGCGCGGGAATATGTATACTAGAAGAGTACGAGCATGCCAGGAGCCGCGACGCGCGCATCTATGGGGAGATCACCGGCTATGGGCAGAGCAACTCGGCCAACGGCACGGCCACACCCGTTGCCAGTGGGAAGCAGTATGCGCGTGCCATCAAGCTCGCGTTGCAAGAAGCGCTGCTGACTGTAGAGGATATTGGCTACATCAGCCTTGATGGACGCGCCGTACCTGCCTGGGACCAGGACGAGGCCGCGGCGCTGCACCAGGTGTTTGGTCCCGCCATCACGCACCTGCCGCTGAGTGTCCCGCGCACCATGCTCGGACACAGCTATGCCGCCGCCGGAGCGCTCGATGCCATCACTGCCCTGCTGGCTCTGCGGGATGGGATCATCCCGCCTACGATCAACTGCGGGGAGGTGGACCCACGCTATGGCCTGGCGAATCTTGTGCGCGACGAAGCGCGCGCGCTGCACACGGGTGCGCGCGCGGCACTCATCGGCGGCCGTAGCCTCGGCGGGGCCAATGTCGCGCTGGCCATTGCGCGACCCACGTAATTTACCGTAAGGACCCGATTTATCGCATCCGGCGCAATGTATTGCCTGGGCAGAGTAAAATCTGTAAACCCTTGAAATGCCTTCTAGGCGATAATATAAGGAGGAGACAGTATGATCCAATTAACCGTATTGTATGGACAGCCCCAGGACCCGGCCGCGTTTGATCGCCATTACCAGGAAACCCATGTTCATGTGGCGAGGAAGATGCCGGGGGTGAAGGGTTACAC
>JALYTT010000550.1 GCA_030854145.1 Chloroflexota bacterium
GCCTCGCCGTCCTGTAACCACAGGGACGGCGAGGCAAGCCACGCGCTACGGTTAAAGCATAGAGCTGATGGTGCGGATGGTGTAGGTGGTGACGCCGCCTGGAGTAGAAACGCTGACCTCGTCGCCCGCGCGGTGGCCGATCAGCGCTTTTCCCACGGGGGATTGGTCGGATATCAGGCCGGTTTTGGCGTCGGCCTCGTAGGTCTCGACAATCTTGAATGTGCGTGTTGCTCCGCTATCGCTCTCGACCTGTACCTGGGTGCCGATGCGGACCTGGAGGGGTCCATCCTTGGCACCGTGCATGTCGGGCGTCATGATCTCGGAGACCGCCAGCAGGTGCTCAAGTTCTATGATCTCGCCCTCGACCTTGGCCTGCTCGTGCTTGGCCTCCTCGTAGGCGCTGCTCTCGCTGATATCACCCGCTTCTTTGGCTTCGTGGATGTAATCGGCAACCTCTGGACGCTTCACATGGCGCAGGTAATCGAGGCGCTCCTTTTTCTTTGCGAAGCCCTCAGGTGTCAAGAAGTACACCTTGCGCTCAGATGATGTGTCACTCTGTCCACCAATACTCATGGTCTAACTCCTCTCTGGTTCCGAGATGGGCGCTCCTGTTGGCGCCCGCCTCTTCCTTCCAGATCTCCACTAATTCTCTCGTGTACTTCCTGGTTACCCCGATCCTTCGCCCCTCCCCGCCTTGCTTACTTTTACCCTCATTATTGAGCGAATCAGGCACCTCGTCCGCTGCTTATTGGCTTAGCAAACGGCGATTGTGTTTCATTCAAGGAAGCGAACGAATCTCGCGCTAGCGCTCCGCTGGGCAGGAGATACTGTATCGGTACTGCCATCCCGCGTTGCTTGAGGCGACATTGTCATCAGTATCGCACGGCTGCGATACGTCAAGTACACAACACACACGAACGAGATTATACGGTCTAAAGAACCGAACGTCAAGTGATTTCTCTCACAATTTCTTAGTTCGTCATGTTTTCTGCTAATTTATCTTCTTTTCACAATCGGCCAATGCGGTAAAGCCGGGTACCGCATACGCCGCAGGCTCCCTGCAGCGCCGGGCGTCCATTCTTCATCGTTACCTCGTGGACATTGCGCATCGTTCTCTTCTTTTTGCACTTGACGCAGTAGGCTTCGATCTCTACCTCTTTCCGCTCCGTTGGCAGGGCGCCCGCTTGTTGGGCCGCCAGGGGCGCCCCTCCATTTTGGGGGGCTGGCTTGTGGGCGGTCTCCGGCGCGGCTGGTTGCAGGGTATCCGTCAGGGGCGCCTCTCCAGCTTGAGAGATCGGCTCAGAAGCCGTATCAGGAGCGACCGGTTCAGGATTGCTTGCCGTTGTTTGCGGGGCAGGGATGGCGGCGTGATCCTGGCTCCATTCGAGTACATCGGCGACGACTACTTCCGGGTTCTCTTCGTGGACAGGGGCGCCGGCGTCTCGTATCAGTACCACCTGGGTATGCGCTGATATATGATATCGGCTGGCAATGTCGGGAACTTTACTCAGAGCCAGAGTCCCCCAGATAATTAAGGTTGGCTGCGCTAATTTTTCAAATTGTTGCAGGACATCGATGGTCAGACTGCCGGCCAGCAGTGCCAGCGCCGCGTGCTCCGCGCCAAACTGGTGCGTGGCGGCATATAGCTGGTCGAGATCGGCGCAGAGGGCCTTATGCTGATTTTCAGCGTGTTTGCGTTCTATTCTATAGCGTAGCGCAAAACGTGTGCTTACTAATGGGTAGAGCAGTCCACTGATAATGGGAGCGTAGACCAGTTCGCGGCGCCCATCTGGCGCAGGCTGGTTCATAAACAGGTCTACAGGTGAGATCAGGACCAGGCGCTCGCACAACGCGGGCATACGTGCCGCCAGGGCCACCGCGTAGTTGCAACTCAGGCCACTTGCAAGCAGTGTCGCCTGCTTCCCCACCACCTCACTCAGGAAGTCGTGGAAGAGCGCGATATAGGTTTCGGCGGAGTAATCGACGTGCGGGCGATCCGAGAGGCCGAAACCGAGCAGATCGGGCGCGTAGACGCGGTAGTGGGCCGCCAGCGGCTGCATGATCGCGCACATCTCAGCGGCCGAGGCCCCGATGCCGGGCGTGTGGAACAGAACCAGGGGCGGCGCTTCGTCCGCTCCCAGCACTTTATAGAAGATATGGCCTTGTTTCCAGCGGTAAATATGGGCTTCGCCAGGCAGGATACTATCCAGTGGCTGGGGAGTATTTATCTTATGCTGTAGAGCAACGGCGGCCGCGAGGCCAACCGTGCTCAGTGCTCCGAGAGCGCCGAATCTCAGCGCTCTACGGAGACGATGCGTGGTTTTTGACATATCCGAAGTCCTCTTTCGTCTTCTGTGAGAGTTCAGCTACTGTTGTAGTATAGCATAGCCGGGCGAATCCGTAGGGGCGATGGCTTCGGCTCCTCTTGCCCGCCGGCAAGCCATCGCCCCTACGAATTGGCCTGTCCTGAAGGTGTTGACGCCATCTCTTGTGCCGTCTACAATACGCCATACCTATAATAAAGTGATTGCTTGTTTCGCGTGGTGGCAGTGAAGGACTCATTGCCTGTTCTCTAGAGATTGCATAGGACTATTATGCGCATCATTCATGACCTGGATGAGATGACTGAGACGGCTCGTGGGTGGCTTTCTAGAGGGACAGTAGGCTTCGTTCCTACGATGGGCCATCTGCATGCCGGGCATCTTTCTCTGATACAGGCGGCCCGGCGCGAATGCGAAATCAGCGTCGTCGGTATCTTTGTCAGCCCATCGCGGTTCAATCCAGGGAAAGGTCGCGCTCGCTTCCCACGGGACCTGGCGCGTGATCTCTTCTTGCTGGATAGCGCCGGGGTAGATGTGGTCTTCATCCCCCGCTCGCAAGATCTCTATCCGGCTGACCTCTCTACCTATGTCACCCCCAGCGGTCTGCTGGCCGAGCGCCTGGAAGGCACGCTCAATCCTGGCTACTTTCGCAGGATGGCGACAACGGTCACCAAGTTATTCCAGGTTGTGCGCCCGGATATCGCTTACTTCAGTCAGAAAGATGCCCAGCCTGTGGCTGTGATTCGCAAGATGGTACGCGACCTCAATATAGATATTACCCTCAGTATTCTCCCGACGGTACGCGAGCAGGACGGCCTGGCTATCAGTACTCGCAACGCCTCTCTCTCGCGGCCAGAGCGCCAGGCGGCGACAGTACTTTACCGGGCATTGCTGGCCGGCAAAGCGTTGATCCAGGGCGGCGAACTGCGTCCTCCTGTCATCGAAAAAGCTATGGGCGACAGGGTGCTGGCCGAGCCTGGTGTGGTGCTGAACTATGCTGTCGTCTGTGATCCCGAGACATTCAAGGATCTGACCGTGATTACCTCCAGAACCCTGTTGATTGTCTCTGCGACCATCGGTTCTATCCGCCTGACCGACAATATTCTCTGGCTTGGTGATGGCACCTGGCTGATCTAAGGCCCCAGTTTCTAGCTTTTCATGGCGCTTGCGGCTATAATGGAGACGCTGGGGGAGAACGCTGCATTCTGCTACACGCGGATGTGGCGGCCGAGAGCGCTACTTGTTTGAAACTCTGAGGAGGGTGTCTATGCCAGTTGTATTTGGACAACTTGTACTCGCCGCGGTCATCGGCTATCTCTGGGGGTCTCTTCCTCCCGGCTATTGGGCCGGCAAGCTCATGAAGGGGAAGAACTTTGATATCCGGGACTACGGGAGTCATAAAACTGGGGCCACGAATGTCAATCGCGTCCTGGGCAAAGGCCCTGCGGCAGTTGTCTTTGTGTTGGATCTCTCGAAGGGCATCGCGCCCGTCCTCCTGGCCCAGTATATACCCTTCCTGCACGGCATGGGTTGGGGCCCGGCCGTCGCTGGTCTGGCTGCTCTACTCGGACACCGTGCGCCCATCTTTATCGGCTTCCAGGGCGGACGAGGCGTGCTCACCGGGGCCGGCGCCATGCTAGTGATCTCGCTGCCCGTCTCGGCGCTCATCTTTTTAATCGGCCTGATCGCCACTATAGGCACCATCGCGCTCTCGCGCTATGTGTCCCTTGGCTCGCTCATCGGCTGCCTGGCAGTGGCCGCGTGCGGGGTTATTTTCTTCATCAATGGCTGGATCAGCCTGCCCGGCGCGGTCTTTATGGTGCTGGCCGCTGTGGTGGTCGCGATTTTTCATTATGACAATATCGGGCGCCTGCTGGCAGGCAAGGAACGCAAGCTGGGCCAGAAAGAGGTCGTCAACACGCCGCCGACGCCGGGCGCGACCAGGACATCCACGTCCGGGTAATGGTAGGGGCGCCGTTGACAAGCCCGCGTGACAGGCG
>JALYTT010000551.1 GCA_030854145.1 Chloroflexota bacterium
GGTCAGGCATCCCTTGGGGGGCCTGTGGGGCCTCCTCCCAGCCACCCGGATGCGGCTTGCCGCATCCCTACGCGGGAAGAGGCATCGCCCTGATATCCGTGCAATGAACCTTGACAGAGCACTACAATGGCCGCTGTGGCGCGTATTCATGCATGGCTTCCTGGTAGGGATAGCCTTCGGCGTAAGCAGGGCGCTCATCTTTAGGATGGGCCAGTTGCTCATATCCTGGGCCGAGCATCACCTGGGCAAACACGCCCGATATGTAGGCCAGGCCATTGAGCAGGTACAGCGAGACGAACCCAAGGAGGATGCCTGCCGGTATGCCAATGAACGAGCGCACCATGGCCAGCGGATCATACACATTATTAAACCAACCCACGAAAGGCATCCATGAGTTAGAGTCGATATGCTGGCTATGCAGCAGGCCATCGATGCTGACGTTGAGCAAGTAGGCCAGAGGCTCCAGTACAAGGGCCAACGTGGTCGTCAGCAAGGTTACTACCAGGCAGAATGAGATGATGCCCAGCGGGAACTTAATGAGCACATACAGCAGGCCCTTCCAGGTCAGGGGGTCGCGCAGCGTTTTTCTGGCCCAGCCGCGGAAGCCGCGCTGCGCATCTGTGCGCGGCAACGATCTGGGGATAGAGACATGCAGCAGGTGGCCGGCCAGATCACGCTCCATAGCCGCCATAGCCTGGATGCCTGCCAGTGTCAACAGCAGCATAGGAATGCCGATCCAGAGGATCACGGTACCCACACCCACGGATAGTCCTACCACCAGGAGGATAAAGTAGATCAAACCTAGAGGAAATGACAGGAAGAGGTACAGCATATTGCTGGCAGTATGGCTGTGTTTGCGCATCTGGATAGATTGCATCATTGAGGTACTCCTTTGCAAGGCGAGCGGTAAAATCGACGACCATTGTTGTCGTTCGTCTGTCTCGTTATGCAAAGGATACCGTCAAAGCTTCACAGGAATATGCCAAAAGTGTTACGGTTGTATGTCTTCCCGCCGCACTCGCTCCCGCGCGCGTTGCCGCTTCGCCTCAAGCAGTTGCTCCGCGACCGAGACAGCGGACGGCGCGACCTTTGATGGAGAGCGTTCTTTGCCACGGGGCGCTGGCTTCTGCACGGTTGTAGGTGTCACTACACGCGCCTCGCTACTGGCGGCGCGCGGTGGGGGGCTGCTGACGCGCTGGCGGCGCTCCTCACGCTGCGCGCGCACTGTGCCGAGCGTCGAGCCGATCAGCGTGTCCTTGAGTGGCTCGCCCGCTCTGGCTTGGAGGGGTCTTCCCTCGCGAGCGCCCTTCAGCCACCTGAGGCCCAGGGCGAGAAACTCCAGGCTGACGAGACGCCGCGCCGCGATATCTACCGGCAGCAGGAGCGCCGCCAGGGCCAGCAGCCAGAAGGTGATCGGGAGCGATGCCGAGACGGGCGGCAGGTTCTGGATGAATGCCGACTGGTAGTCGCTCGCGCCCAGCAATTGCCCTCCTCCGGCCCGCGCCAGCAGCGTGAGGAAACGCGTATCCGTCCCCAGGCTGCGGTATTCGGGCGAGTAGGGCACCACCAGTCCCGTTGTGCTCGACAGGCGGCCGGCCGAGCCTTTATCGCCAGCCTGCCAGGTGATGCGCAACAGGTATGCTCCCACCTGCCCGGTTGGAAAGCCGCCCTGCCAGCGTCCTGGAGCGGTTGGTTGCAGCGTGACCGTCTGCTGGTGCAGATCAGGGGTGATCACTACGGCCTGCACCTGTTGCTGCGTGCCGGCCCCCACAGGCGTGCCGGGAGGTAGATCGACCGTCAATTGTCCCGTGCTCCCCACCACCACCGCGTTGACGTTCAGCGCGTTATCGGGCGTGGGCAGCGTCCAGGTGACAAGGTTCGCCCACCAGCGCGCGGCGCCGTCCCACGAGAGCCAGCGCGCTGTCCAGAGTCCCAGAGCATCGCTCGTCCAGGCGGCGACGCGTCCAAGCCCGTACTGCCAGACGGCAAGCACCGGATCATCGCGGTGACTGATGAGCACCAGTTGGGCTGCGGGTTTGGGCGTGGTGGCTACATAGCCGTTGAGTCCCGGCAGCGGCCCCAGGCCGGTCAGGATGGGCTGGTTGCCAACAATGGCCGGCACAAAGGGCTCCTCAATCACTGCCCGCCGCGCCGCCTGCTGCGTCTCCTTGAGCAAGATCTGCGGGATCGTCGCGGGATCATCGGCCCTATAGAAACGTCCCTTGCCCCAGAAGGCTATCTGCGCCATCGTGTTCAGTTCATCGTAGGATTGCGCGTTGGTGGCCACCGTCGAAATAGTGATATGTTCGTTCGCCATTTTGAACGCCTGCGGCTGGTAGTTATCGGTGGCATCCCCATCGCCCAGCAGGATCACGTGCTTGATCTTCGCGTCGGTATGCAGCAAGACGTTCTCGGCATTGATGAGGTCCGGCAGATAGCTGCCAGGATCATTGGGGTTCATGGCATCGATGGCTTTGTCTATGGCTGCGCGATCCGTGACATGCTGCATAGGAATAGCCAGCGTGCCATAGGCCGCGGAGATCCCCACCTGGTCGCGCGGCGTCAGCAGGTTGATCACGCCTTTGGCGGCCTCCTTCGAGATATTGACGCCGGTATCGTTCTCCAGACTTTCGATGATCAGTACGACGGCGATGGCCGGCGTGTCCTTGTGCTGCGGGATATCCATCTTCACCGGCAGCGTCTGCTCCAGTGGCGTGTTGGCATAGCCACCCACTCCATAGCTGTTCTCTCCCCCGCTCACCACCAGGCCTCGCCCTAGGTCGCGCACAAACGATTGCAACACCTGCATGCGTGTGGTCCCCAGTTCAACCGCCGGCACGTCCGCCAGCACAACGCTGGCGTAATTCGCCAGCCCATCGAGCGATACCGGCACATCATTGGGCGTACCCACGACCACACCAAGTCCTGTCGCGCGCAGCGCGGCCACGATATTATGGCCCTCACCCGGACTGCCCTCGATGACGAGCACACGCGGCGGACCCTGCACATTGATAAAGGCCGCCGCCTCGTTGTTGCCCGCGATGGTATCCCGCGACGGCTGCAAGGTGACGCGCAAGCTGTGGAAGCCCGGTGGGGGCGCGAGCAGCCCATAGACGACCTCCTGCTGCCCGGACGCGAGTTGAAGCACCTGTTGCGACAGCAACGCGCGGTCAAGATAGAGCCGCAGCGTGACAGTCTGCGCGACCGAGGTATAGAGTTTGACATGCAGGAGAAAGCGCTCGTTGCTATGCAGTTCGGTGGGGGCCGTCAGGCCATCGATGCGCGCCTCCACCCCGTTCGAGGTGGGCAGCGACACGATATCCAGGCGGATACCCTCCTGTTGCAGCAACTGCGCCTCCTGCAAGGCATCTCCCAGGTTCTGCTGTCCATCGGTCAGCAGCACAATGCGGCGCTGGGTGTCGGCCGGCAGGATGGCCGATGCCAGGCGCAGTCCGGCCGCGAGGTCGGTATAGGTAGTATCGGGTGTTGACTGAAAGTGCTGGAAGTCGATCTGCGGGCGGACAGACTGTTCGACCAGCGCGTTGCGGCCTACCGCGACGATGCCCACCTGGTCATCTGGCCGCTTATGTCGTAGAGCGCCATTAATCCACTGCTCAATGAAGGTCCGCTGCGGCCCCGTGCTGTCAGAGATATCCCCCACAAACACGACGGTCTGCCGCGCTACGGGCTGCGACCAGATGGCCCCGGCCAGCGCGCAGATGATGAGCGCGAACAGGGCCAGGCGACAGCCGAGGATCAGGCGCCTCTGCCCTTTGGGGAAGGGCAGGGACATGCGCCGCCAGGTGAGAAACACTACCACGCTGACAGGCAGGAGCAATAAGAGCAACAGCGGCTGTTCAAAGCTTAGCACGCCGGCCTCCTTTCAATTGGGGCCGCGCGCCTTTGCGCCTCGCTCGCCTGGCAGCCCTGGACACTTGCTTGACGACTCCCTGGTAACACGTCTCAACCTCGCTGCGCAGGGTAGCAAACGCGCCCGTCGGCCTGGCCGGCTGCCCGCGTAGGCCTGCGCGCGTGGTCGCCAGACGTTGCGCGCTGGACGTGCCCTGCGCCTGATAGCCGCGGATGAAGAGCCACCACTCGGCGCATAACACCAGCAGCAGGAAGGCCGCGATCCACGGCCATACCTCGCGCAGCACACGTGGCACACCGGCGCTACCGGCGGTAAAGTCAGCGCTGTGGGCAACCGGCAGTTGCGCGCTGGGCGCTAGGCGCGATTGCACTGGATCAAACATGTTCACCACGAAGGCCCCATAGCGGTTCTGCCCATGCACATGCTGCGTGACCTGGTAGACGCCCG
>JALYTT010000109.1 GCA_030854145.1 Chloroflexota bacterium
CGCTACGGGTCGATGGGCGCCCCTACACGAAATCAGTCGGTACACAGGTATTTGTTGGCCTTTTGCAGGTAGGTGGGCCGGGGCGCAGGCCAGCGGCGCCCCTACACGAAATCAGTCGGTACACAGGTATTTGTTGGCCTTTTGCAGGTAGGTCTCTTCGTTGGCTTCGATCATAAGTTTGTGCAGCACGACAACATCGGCATCGGGCAGGCACTCGACCGGCTGCACACACAGGCGCATGATCGCGCGGCCATTCTCAATGACCTGCACATAGCCCTTCGTGCGTGGCACACGATACACACGTTGAGGCTCGGTAGGACTGGGGACCTCCAGGTAGCCACGCCATGTAAGCTGGCGGCATTGCTCAGGGGTCAGTATATCGCGTAGAAGATCAGCCGCTCGTCGTTCAGCAGGCGACCAGCCTCGGAAATATGGTTGCAGGATCAACCATACCATGGGCGAAATGGCGAGCGCGATAATGATCCAATCCAGGACAGTGAGTACCTGAGAGATCAAGCTCATCCACCAACCACGCGTGGGACGAGCACAATCTGTTCTGCCGTGGCGTCAAACTGCTCGATGCGCTCCGTGGGTTTCCCGGTTTCAATGCGGAAGGCGGTGGCGCCCTTCGCGCGTTCCTGGGCAAAGATGCGTTCCGCTTCGCGAACGGCAGCCGTAGCTTCAACGTCCCCTGCTAGAACCTTTTGCTCATCCCAGGTGACACGGTCATCGCCGCGCCGTGACATCACTCGTAGCATTCCCACTGTCGTTCCTCCTTCGTAGTCTACACCGTCCTTGATGGCGGCTGTGAACGAACACCATTCGTTATACGCAATCGAACTACAAGGTACAGAGAAGATACACTAAGGATACGTTCCGTTGTAACCGCTTGTTTCTAGCTCAGACGCACAACAGATCACTATTACTATTGTACGCGACGATATGCCAGTCGTCAATGGTTGCAGAGGACATATTGTGCTCTACCCATCTGTAGGGGCGATCTGGCTTCGCAGAGGGAGGTTTTTTTGCGGGATCGTGAAGGGTGAGGTGCAATCAGACAAAAGCGGGAGGAGAGGTAGGGGCGCGGTTGACAAGCCCGCCTGTTCACCTACGAGATCGTGATGCTGTAGGTGAACAGGCGGGCTTGTAAACGGCGCCCCTACGAATTACGTTCAGGGCGCCTGTTGTATTCTGGTGCCGCATTCGGGGCAGAAGTGTGGGTTGTTTTCCAGAGGCGTGGCGCATTTGGGACAGAACAGGTCGGGCAGGGGCAGTTTGGTGCCGCAGTCCTGGCAGAACTTCCCCGGCGGCCCCATGCGCCTGCACGTGGGACACATGACGGCCTGGGGGTAGTTCAGGTTGGGGAAGGCGCTCGCCGGGGCAGGGATCGCTGCTGCCCCCTTCTGCTGGGGATTCTGTGGGGGGTATTGAAGCTGCTGCGGCTGGAACGGTGGCGTCACCAGGTCGGGCGTGACCGCCGAGGGGATGGCGCGCACATTGAATTGCGGGGCCTGGTACTGCTCTGCGATCTGCTGGTGCTGCGACTCAATGTTTTTCTCGTGCTGGAAGGACGCGCCGTCTGCCTTGAGATCTGGCGCATCTTGGGTGCAGAGGTTCAGCGTGAGGTTGAAGCAGCGCGCGCAGACGGTGCGGAAGCATTTGGGGCAATAATGGAACTGCGGCTGGACCTCGGCCCACGATTTTTGCAGGGCATCAACCTGCTCCTGGTGCCACTTGGAGCCATAAATGTGTTCGCCCGCCTCGGCAGCGCGTCCCCAGAAGCCTCCTAGCATACCTACACCGATATCCATGACATTCGTGACGGTGCTCACCGAGGAACGAATAGGCCGCGATTGCACTGCCCAGCCGCATTGCTGGCAGGCGAAACGGAAGGCAAAGTACCCCTGCGACTGGTTGCTGATATCCTGGTAGATATTGGGAACTGTGTAGTTCTGCATTGGTGCTCATCTCTTCCTGAACTAACTGGCTGTAATATAGGTGATCGCGGCGGTGCCGGGACCGGTATGCGTGCCCAGCGCGGATCCCAATTTGTAGCGCGGGATAGCGCCGGAGTAGACCGCCTTCAGGGCCTGCGCCAACTGCTCACCTACATCCCCGGTGGATTCGGCCAGGTAGATCTCTTCCACCTTGCCAGAGTCGCGCAACAGTTGGGCCATGCGCTCGTAGGCTTTAGTGCGCGTGCGGGGGCGCTCTACCGGAACCACCACGCCATCCTTCACGCTGATGATCGGCTTGAAGCTCAGCATATTGCCGAGCATGGCCGACGCGGTGCCGATGCGGCCCCCGCGCCTCACGTACTCCAGCGTATCCAGCACCGCCAGGATATGTGTGCGCGCCAACCTATCACGCATATGCGCCTTGATCTCCTCAAGCCCCTGTCCCTGGCGCGCCTCTTCCGCTGCGTGTATAATCGACATCCCCATGGCCATGCTGATACTCCGCGAATCTATAACGTCGATGGGGACCTTTTTTAGCTCATCGGGTAAGGAGTCGCGCGCGGTGCAGGCAGATTGATAGGTGCCGCTGAGATTCGAGGAAAGATGGACCGAGAGAATATCATCGGCCCCTTCTTCGATGAGCCGTGTGTAGGCCTCCTGGAACGAGGCGGGCGATGGCTGCGAGGTACGCGGATTCTCCTTGCTTGCCTGGAGTTTGCGATAGAATTCATCACTCTCCAACTCCACGCCATCGAGATAGGCCTCATTGCCAAAAAAAACGGTCAGAGGGACAACGGTAATGCCCCGTGCCTCTGCCATCTCACGCGGGATATCTGCTGTGCTGTCTGTGACGATACGAACAGCCATGGCTCACCTCCTCTTTCGTTGAGAGATAACCGCCTATTCAGCGGAAAGGATGTAGGTATAGTAGGGTTGACCGCCATCTACCACTTCGATCTCCAGGTGCGAGTGCTTCTCCTTGATGCGCCTGGCCAGGCTCTGGGCCTCCTCCGACGAGGCATCCTCGCCATAGTACAGCGCGACAACCTCGCAACTATCGATATCCATGCGGCGCAGAGTCTCGTCGATCACACGGTCCAGGTTCTGGTCCGCGACGGAGAGATTGCCGTTCACCAGGCCAATAAAATCGCCTTCGCGCACGCGCACGCCGCCGATATGCACGGTACGCACGGCGGTAGTGATCTCCGCCGTCTGGATGCTCTGGGCCGTCCCGGTCATCACCTGGCAATTGCCATCCAGGTCGGCATCGTAGTTAAAGCCCATCAAGGCGGCGATGCCCTGCGGGATGGTCTCCGTCGGGATGATGCGCACCTCTTTGGTGGTCAGATCGGGTACCTGGCGCGCGCTGAGGATCACGTTGCTGTTGTTTGGCAGCACGATCACCTTAGCGGCGGCGACGGCTTCAACCGCCGCGAGAAGCTCCTCAATGCTGGGGTTCATGGTCTGCCCGCCCGGAACGATGGCGCTAACGCCCAGGCCCTGGAAGACCTTCTCAAAGCCCGCCCCTGCCGTGACGGCCACGGTGGCGATGGCGGGCGCGGGTGCTTCAGGTTCGACGGCGAATACCAGCGTCTCGCTGGCATGCTCGGCCTCGCTCTCAGCGGCATAGGCCAGGCTTTGCTCCTGGAGGTTCTCGATGTTGATGTCGAGCAGGCTCCCCAGGCCCACTCCGTAGTCAAGGATCTTACCGGGCGATTCTGTATGCGTGTGAACCTTCAGCATCTTCTCATCGCCGGCGACCACTGTGGAGACGCCGCCCATGTCGATGATGGCCTGCTGAATACCCTCAACATCCAGGCGCTCGCCACGCAGCAGGAAGACGACCTCGTAGCCGAACTCTTCCTCGATCTTCACGCGCCCCTTCTTCTGAGCCGGCTCGGCGTGGACTGCACGCGGCTGGATAGGCACGGCTCCGTCTGACCCCGGCTGGGGAGCATCTCCACGGATGTAGTGCCAGACACCCTCCAGAATGGTGCAGAGACCCTGGCCCCCGGCGTCTACCACCCCGGCCTGTTTTAGCATAGGCAGCAGTTCAGGCGTGTGCGCGACAGATTGACGCGCGGCAGACACGATCTCTTGCATCTGCCTTATGAGATCATCGCCGCGCTCCGCGCCAGCCCTGGCCGCCTCCGCGCTGTCTCGCACAACGGTGAGGATCGTGCCTTCAACAGGCTTGAGGACCGCGCGCCGGGCCAGGCGCGAGGCTTCCTCTAGCGCCACAGCAAGATCGGGGGCGGTGAAGGTCTGCTTCTTGTCCAACCCCAGCGCCAGGCCGCGCAGAACCTGCGAGAGAATCACGCCTGAGTTTCCACGCGCCCCCATCAGCGCACCCTGCGATACTTTGGCCGCTATCACCCCGGCGGATGTCTCTTCACTGCCGGCAATGCCACGGATCGCCGCCTGCATGGTGGCTGACATGTTGGAGCCAGTATCGCCGTCTGGGACAGGGAAGACATTGAGCGCATTAATGGCGTCACGGTTCTCTTCGAGCCACGCGGCCCCGGCCATAAGCGCCTTCTTGAGATCCTGGCCATCAAAAATACTGATGCGGCGCGTGCGGGGTGAACGTACCGGGCGCGGTCCTTGTTCCTGCATAATGGCACCACTACCTTTTCTCAATTATGACTTGCCTTGCGAAGCCGGGCCATTACCAAGTCCCTGTATGTTCACATTGACCTGTTGCACGGGTATGCCAAGCATCTTCTCGACGGAAAATTTGACGCTGCTCATGATATTATGCGCGATCTCTGACATGCGCAGCCCATACTCCAGCACGACATACACATCGATGATGAGCTGGTTCTGGACAATGCGCACCTGGACGCCCTGGTTGGACTTCTCAGGCGCTAAAAGCACTGCCTGCCCATTGTGCAGGCGGGGGGCCGCAATGCCGATCACGCCGTACCCCTCGCTGATGGCCTGCGCCACAATCGAGTGGATGGCCGTGGGCAAAATCGCAATCTTGCCGAGGGGGCGCAGGCCAAATTGCGGGTGGATCGCCGATGTTTTCAACATACCGTGTTTCTCTTCCGGCACTTGCCAAGACAGGTACTGCCGTGATATACTCGCATGGCGTGCTCAGATTCCTTTACGAAAAAATAATGGTACTGAAGCAGTATATCAAAGGCCCCGGTGATAATCAAGAGAAGCGGGCGCCGTGTATACAGCCCCCACGCGCATATGACATGCACCGATACACGTTCCATCGATACGCAATCATCGTTTATACCTATAGCCATAACCGAGAAAGGGAGATAGATAGCCATGGCTGGTCGTTGTGACATTTGCAACCGCAAACCGATGTATGGCAACAACGTTCCCCATTCGCAGCATCGCACGCGGCGCCGTTTCGTGCTGAACGTACAGCGCAAGCGCGTCGAGATCGACGGCGTAACGCGCCCGGTGCATATCTGCACCCGCTGCCTGCGCAATATGCATAAGCTGCCCAAAGAGCGCTAGAGGCCAGGGAACGGCTATACGCGTGGACGCGGGGTGGTGCGTGGGGAAACCCCCCGGCGCACCACCCCGCGTCCACGCGTATTTAAGCCTGCCTTTATGCACGCTTCTCGAAGCGCGTGCGCAATTGCCCACAGGCGGCGGCGATATCGTCGCCGCGTTCGGCGCGCACGCTATTGCTCACATGGTGCTCGAAGAGGATGTCGCGGAAGGCGCGAATGGCGTCGGGTCCTGGAGGCCGGTAGCCGGCCGCAGTGACGTTGACCGGGATGCAGTTGACATGCGCGAACTGCTTCAAGGGGGCCAGCAGCTTTCCCAGTTGATGCGCATGCACGCTGGTATCGTTGACCCCGGCGAGCAGCACGTATTCAAAGGTGACCTGCCGGCGCGTGGCCGCGATGTAGTCACGGCAGGCCGCCAGCAACGCTTGCAGGGGATACTTTCGGTTAACTGGCATGGTCTGCGCGCGCAGTTCATCTGTGGGCGCGTGCAGGGAGATCGCCAGGTTGACCTGGAGCGCCTCCTGACTGAGCTTGAGGATAGCGGGCACGAGGCCAACGGTCGAGACGGTCATATGCCTGGCGCCCAGGTTGAAGCCTTCGGCGCTGTTGAGGATGCGCAGGGCCTGCAAGACGTTGTCGTAGTTGTGCAGCGGCTCGCCCATGCCCATCAGCACGATATTGGTGACGTGATCGATGGGTCGGCTGCCGGGCAGGCCCGCCGCGACCCAGGGGGCGCCGTGCAGTTCGCGGGCGAAGTAGAGTACCTGGGCCACGATCTCTCCGGCGCTCAGGTGCCGGTCGAAGCCCATCTGACCCGTGGCGCAAAATGTGCAGCCGAACGCGCAGCCCGCCTGGCTGGAGACGCAGACGGTGGCGCGCGCGCTGCTCTCGCCTAGCGCTGGGTAGAGCATTAGCACAGACTCGATGAGCTTGCCATCGCTGAGTTCTAGCAAGATCTTGCGCGTGCGATCATCTTTGGAGTGCTGTTCGCTACGCACAATCCCTGGCCCGATGCTGGCCTCCGCCTCCAGGCGGCTCCGTAGCGCCTGCGGCAGGTTGGTCATAGTGGCGAAATCGGCGGCCAGGCGCTGGTAGATCCAATTGTAGATCTGCTTGCCGCGAAAGGCGGCCTCGCCCCGCTCTACCAACCATTGCTGTAACTGCGGCAGGGTGAATCCAAGGAGATCGGTTTTCTTTATAACAGGTGTTACTGGCGTTATCGTCATGGTCTCATTATAGCATGTAAAAGGGCAAGTAATCTCTATGCGGCTCATCACACCAGACATGCGTGCTACCCTCGTCCAACGGCCCCTGGGGCTGGTCTTTGATATCGACGGTACGCTCAGCCCGATCGCTCCCACCCCCGGCGCGGCCAGACTCTATCCAGGGGTCGCGCCTTTGCTGGCACAACTACGCGCCTACGCGCAGGTCGCCATTATGACCGGACGCGCGCTGGCAGATGGGGCCGCGCTGGTCAATGTGGACGATATTGTGTATATCGGCAATCATGGGCTGGAGAGTGCCGCTGGCCTGCCAGCCAGCCATCCCGTCAGCATTGTCCCAGAAGCTATGCGCTACGCCGCAGCCGCGAAACATCTGCTGGACCTCGTTGAGGAGCAACTACTGCCGGAGCTGCCCTGCATCCTCGTGCAACACAAAGCCATCGGCGGCTCGATCCACTACCGCCTCTGTCCCGACCCCGAACTGGCACGCCAGAAGATTGCGGCGCTACTGGCGGAGCCGGCGCGCCAGGCCAACCTCCCGCTGAGCCTGGGGAAAATGGTCGTCGATGTGCAGGTCCCCGGCATTGACAAGGGGACGGCACTACGCGCCTTCGCGCGGCGCTTTGCTGTGCGCGGACTGGTTTTCGCTGGCGATGATCGTACCGACCTGGCCGCCGTGCGCGAAATAGCGCGCCTGCAACAGGAAGGACTCGCCGCCCAGGCGGTCGTCGTGCAACATCACGACACCCTGCCGGAACTACTGGTGGGCGCGGATCTCGTGGTGCAAGAGGTTGAGGGTATGTACAACCTCTTGCAAGAGATCGTGGGGGTAGTCGCGCGGTCTTAGCTGGCGCTCAGTGAGGCGGAGGCCTCTCTGAGAGCCAGTCCGCTCACGATGGGGAGCCGGCGCGCGGAGAGATCGAGCAATTCGTTGACATCGCGGATCTGCCGTCTGAGCCACTCGTTCAGATCGTAGCGCTCGACCGCCAGGCGCGCCTGCCGGGCCTTGGCGGCCCGCTCTTCGGATGGCAGCGTCAATGCCTGGTAGAGCGCCTCGGCTGTCTCCTCTATATCCAGGGGCGAGGTCGGAATGGAGGCCTTACCCATCTGCTGGAACGCGCCCGCCGTGCGCGAGAGCACCAGTACCCCGTCGCGTTTATTGACGACCGGGCCCTCTTTGGCCACCAGGTTCATACCGTCAATAATGGGGTTGACCAGCAGCACATCGTAGAACTGCATTGCGGCCAGCGCCCGCGTGCGATCATTATCGCAGAAGGGGTGAACCGGCTGCCAGGTCTCGGTGCCATACTTGTTATTGATCTCCTCCATGATCTTCATCACGTCATTCGTGTAGCGCTGGTATTCTGGGAGGGACTGGCGCGAGGGAACCAGGAAGGCCAGAAACGTAACTTTGCCGTGGAGTTCGGGATGCTCATCCAGTACTCTGATATAGGCCTGGAAGCCACGCAGGATGTTTTTCGTCGGCTCAATGCGATCGACACGCATGATGTTCTTCTCGGCCAGCACCGGTCGGAGCAGATCCGCGGCGCGTTTGCCGGCCACACTCTGCACCGCGCGCCGCTCCTCCGCCACAGAAATCGAGATGGGATAGGCGCGTGCCTGCGTGCGATGCCCCTGCCACCACACGGCCCCCTCTTCAAAATCAACCACCGCGCCGTCCAGAAGGGTATGCGCGCCTTCAAGGAAGTTATGTGCGTCCCGCTCCGTCTGGAAGCCCACGATGTCGTTGCCCACTAGGCCACTGTAGATATCCTGGGCGATACTATTGGGCAGGAACTGCCAGCAGCGGATATCTGGCCAGGGGATATGAATGAATTGCTGTGTCACAATGGTTGGGTGGCGCTGGCGAATCATGGCCGAGACGAGGTACAAATGATAGTCATGGAGCATCACGACAGGTGTCGTGTCCTCGCGTTCAATCTCGACGTTCACAGCGTCGGCAATGGCCTGGTTCGCCGCGTGATACCCGTTCCGCCAGGCATCCATGATCTTCTGCGTGCTGATCGAGGTATTGACGGGATCGTACATGTAGTGCTGGAGGAACCATAACGTGCGGTTGCTGATCACTTCGTAGTACTTGCGGTAGGTCGTTTTAGGGACTGTCACATAGCGTAGTTGCATCTCAGGACCGCGCAGCGGAGATCGCACCAGTCCGCTCTCCTTGAAGGCGGCGCGGTCGCCCTCGGTCATGGCCATGGCGACCCATGTCACCTCCATATGATTCCCTGCCTCTATCAGGGCCGTCACCATGCCACCGGCGCCACGGCGGTGCTTCAACGTTTTATCTTGACTCAAGTAATATTCAACGGGACCACGATTTGTGGCGATGATGAGACGATTCGCATGTATCAATTGAGGTTGTGTTTCATGGATCGTCATCTGCGCGGGCATAGGTTGATCCTTTCTACCAGGCGTTCTCCTCTTCTCGCCTTCTGCCTGTTCATGCCATTCACTCTATATATCGCCGTCAGCTTGCAAAAAGACGCACTGAGCATTGGATATAGTACATTTGGATACACGAACAAACACCTTTGTCTTTAGCGACACAGGAAGAGACACCTCTATGAGAGATACCCATTATGTATAGTACCATATTTCAGTGCCGCGATGGGAGAGGCCTGATGTATGTGTGGTTGCGTCAGGGCGTCACCCATCCTCCTTCTACGCGGGACAATGATATACTGCAAAATATAAGAAAGCGTTACTATCTGGAAAGGTGCTATGTATGATACGCGTAGATGGCCGCTCGTCGGAGCAACTGCGACCCGTGCGTTTCACGGTTGACTATATCGAATATGCCGAGGGATCGGTGCTGATCGAAGCCGGGAAGACGCGAGTGCTGTGCGCCGCTACAGTAGAGGAGCGGGTGCCGGCCTTTCTCGAAGGCAAAGGGCGGGGCTGGGTCACGGCGGAGTACAGCATGTTGCCCCGTGCCACACACACGCGCAGCGCGCGCGAGCGCGAAGGCCGGGTCAGCGGTCGCACGCAGGAGATTCAGCGCCTGATAGGTCGCTCGCTGCGCGCCGCCGTGGATATGGACGCGCTTGGGCCGCGCACGATCACCGTTGACTGCGATGTGATTCAGGCCGATGGTGGCACGCGTACCGCCTCGATCACCGGCGCCTATGTCGCGCTGCATCGCGCCTGCACGCTTCTGCTGAAGCGCGGCCTGCTCGCCACCCATCCGGTGCGTACCGAGGTCGCCGCCATTAGCGTGGGCGTTGTGGAGGGCCAGATATTGCTGGACCTGTGCTACACCGAAGACTCGCGCGCCGACGTTGATTTTAATGTGGTCATGACCGGCGCCCACGAGTTCGTTGAGGTGCAGGGCACAGGCGAAGGCGGCGTCTTCGGTCGCGATACCATGGGCTCCCTGGTAACACTCGCCGAGCAGGGTATTACAGAACTGCTGGCTCTGCAACGCCAGTATATATAGGGACGGGCGCAGGCCAACAGCGCCCCTACACGAAAAGGGAGATGCCGCTGGAGGCCCATGCCAGGCAGGATGGCCGGCTTTTGTGTAGGGGCGCCGCTGGCCTGCGCCCTGCTCCAACAACTCCGGTCACTCTCGGCCATGTAGAATGCGTATATGTCTATATTTAGACGGTACTATAGTACCGCTACCTTCTTTTGAGAGCATGGTGGACGTTTTGTGCTATAGAGAGTCTGGTACAATAGACATATACTGCCTGGCGTCTATCAGGATAGTCCATATGCTCGGACCAGGGTCCAAAAGTTGTGACTATCGCAAGCCCATGATACAATTCTGCATCGAGAAGAAACTAGAGATGTAGGGGTATCCCTGGCGGGTACCCTGGGAAGGGTATCCCTGGCGGGTACCCTTGAAAGAGTGCCTACGACGGGTACTCTGGAAACGGGTCTCCCCATGGTGGGCACCCAGGGAACACAGAGGTGTGCATGTTGAAAGCAAATACAGACCGGTCATGGATGTGGCGCATCATTGACTTTATAAACCCGCTGCGCGACCCCAGCCTGACTGTCGCTGTCGTGTTGACTATTGTTGAAGAGGTGGGGCAACATGACCCCTGGTACTTGCTCATTGTTTTTGGGCTTGTCAACTGGTTGGCAGTGCGTGGGGTGGTCTGGCTGATCGTCAATTTCACCTTTGCCACCACCTTTATTTCGCGCCGCGTCTGGTGGGCCCTCAAGCATCCGCGCCTGGCATGGCGTATCCTGGACGCGGTAGGCCACGAGGAGATCGTGATTGGCGGCCTGCCCTCGATGCCCGAAGGCTTGCTCCTCCCGGATGGCACCTCTATCATGGGGATGAGTGGGACCGGCATGCATGTGCTTGGTGAACTGCCGGCAGGCACCGAGGTACCTATGCTGGGTATGCCCAATGGCCAGATGACGCCCGATATCGCGTCGTTGACCGGCAACTCCGGTTTCTTCGCAGGCGCCTCTGGCATGTTCCCCGGCATGCAACAGTTTGGACAGCAGATGCAGGGCTATCAACAGAACGCCATGCCTGGCATGCAGACGACCGATGGGCTGCCGCAGAGCTTCCCACAACGTCCCTCTTACGAAGAGGAACGTATGCGCCAGCAAATGGCTAGCTATATCCGTCTCCTCGAAGACTGGATTCAGTTCTCGGAGGAGAAGTGGCGCACTGTTAGCGATAGCCAGCTCGGCTGGAAGCCGCTGCGCGGACGCTATGGAAGCTGGGATGACATCTTCCAGGATACCTATGCCGCCAAGACATCCGATCCCATGGCCCAGGCGGCCCAGGCCGCCGGCGAGGCCAATGCCCGTCGCTTCGATAGTTCCAGGGACAAAGGTTCCGCCGCCTCCGCCGTGGCCTGCTTCCTGCGCGATATGATGACCCTGCGTCGCGGCCTGGAGATGCTGCAAAGCACGCTGGAGCAGGCGCCTGAGATAGCCTCTATGCAGTCCATGCCCTCGTCATCCTCAACACAATTTAATGCGAATAGCGGCCCCCTGCGTAACGGCAGCTCACCCGGCCGCAGCACGCTGATCCGCCGCCCCGCGCAGATTTTCGTAGATGCCGATACCGATAAATAGAGGGAGATATGGAGCGTGTGGAGTGGCCCCACTCCGCGTTTCGTAGGGGCGCCGTTTACAAGCCCGCGTAGGCCCCACACGCGTATTGGCCAGCCAGGCGGGCTTGTAAACGGCGCCCCTACGAAACGGCGCCCCTACATGTATCCTGGAAAATCGTGAATAGGCTTGCCCCCCACCGCCTCTCCGAGGTACAATACTTCCGCACGAAGAATGAATGCAATATTATGGAGGTATTTCTATGCCCGGTCCTATCAATGGAGTAACCACGATTGAGGATGTGCTCGCCAGGGAGATTCTTGACTCACGTGGCAATCCAACTATTGAGGTTGAGGTAATGTTGCTGGGAGGCGAGCGCGGAGTGGCCGCGGTGCCTTCCGGGGCATCGACGGGGGTACACGAGGCGGTAGAGTTGCGCGATGGAGATAAGAGCCGCTACGGAGGCAAGGGTGTCCTGGTGGCCGTGCAAAACGTCAACGAGACCCTGCGCGAGGCCCTTGTCGGGCTGGATGCTACCGACCAGGTGGTGCTGGATGAGGTCATGATCGAACTGGATGGCACTCCGAACAAGGGCAAGCTGGGGGCGAACGCCATCCTGGGCGTCTCGCTGGCCGTTGCCAGGGCCGCGGCCAATGCCCACCAGCTATCGCTCTATCGCTACCTCGGCGGCGTCTTTGCGCGTACGCTGCCGGTACCGATGATGAATATCCTCAACGGCGGCAAGCACGCCGATAACTCGACCGATATGCAGGAGTATATGGTCCTGCCCGTGGGCGCGACCACCTTTCGTGACGCTCTGCGCATGGGCGCCGAGGTGTACCAGGGACTCAAGAAGGTGCTGCACGGCAAAAAGTATAACACGAACGTCGGCGATGAGGGCGGCTTCGCTCCCTCGCTCGGCTCCAACCGCGAGGCGCTGGAACTGATCGTCGCGGCTATCGAGTCCGCCGGCTACAAACCGGGCGTCGATATCTGCCTGGGTCTGGACCCGGCGGCCAGCGAGTTCTACGACAACGGCAAGTATGTGCTGGCGCGCGAGGGCCGTACGCTCTCCTCAAGCGAGATGGTGGATCTCTACGAGCAGTGGATCGGCGAGTACCCCATTATCTCCATCGAGGACGGCCTGGCCGAAGACGACTGGCAGGGCTGGTCCCACCTGCGCCAGCGCCTGGGCGAGCGCATCCAGCTCGTGGGCGATGACCTGTTTGTGACCAATACTGAGCGCCTCAAACGCGGTATCCGCGAACGCTCAGCCAACTCTATTCTGGTCAAGCTCAATCAGATCGGCACCCTGACCGAAACCCTGGATGCCATCGAGACCGCCAAGCAGGCTGGCTTTACGGCGGTGGTCTCCCATCGCTCAGGCGAGACCGAGGATACGACGATCGCCGACCTGGTGGTGGCGACGAACGCCGGACAGATCAAAACCGGCGCACCCGCCCGCAGCGAGCGTGTGGCTAAGTATAACCGCCTGCTTGTGATCGAGGAGGAGCTTGGCGATGAAAGCGCGCGCTACGCGGGCTTCAACGCGTTCTATAATGTTCCCGCGCTCTATGCAAAAGGATAATCTAGGAACCATATGAAACGCGTAGGGGCGATGGCTTGCCTCGCCCGCGTCAGCCATCGCCCCTACGCGGAAGGGAAGAGTCTATGCTAACACCTACTTCGGAATCGCAACCGGCTACGCGCGACCAGGAGCGTCGCGTGGCCAGGGTTATTCACTACAATATCAGCTATAGCGTTGACGGCGCGGAGCATGGAACCGACGGCGCGATTGTGCTACTCCATGATATCGTCGGGGGCGCGTTTGCCTGGCGCAACGTGATCCCACAACTTGCCGGTGCCAACCGGGCGATCTACGCCATCGATATGCTGGGCTATGGGTTGTCGGATCACCCCTGGCCGGCAGATACCTCGATCTGGGGTCATGCCGACTACCTGGCGATGCTGTTCGACCAGCTCAACCTCACAAACATCGTGCTGGTGGGCCACGGCCTTGGCGGCGGCGTGGCACAGGTGCTGGCGACGCGCCTGAGCGTGGCGCGCGTGGCCGCGCTGGTGTTGATCGATACAACCTGTTACCTGCACAGCTTCGCCGAAAATTGGCCCTTGCCGAATATGAAAGAGCGCCAGGACCCCGACGCTCCCAAACATGTCAAGGCCGAGGATGTGGTTCAGGAGATGCGCGCAACCCTGCCGAACGCCGCACATAATAGCGATCAGTTCAAGAAGGCGCTGGATGACTATGTCACACCCTGGGATAGCGAAGTAGGCAAAGAACTGCTCTACCAGCAGATTCGCCTGCTGATCCCCTCGTACAGCAATGCCGTGGCCTCCGACCTGAAGACGATGGGCAAGCCAACGCTGATTATCTGGGGCCAGAACGATCAGCAGGTGCCGCTCAAATATGCCCAGCGCCTGCACCGCGATATCCCGCAGTCACGTCTGGTGATTATCCCCGATGCCGCTCACCTGACGCTCTTCGATGCCCCGGATGCCGTGGCCAGCGCTATCACAGAATTTGTGAGCAGTGTATAGCACGGAGATGACCCCATTTCGTGTGGGGGCGCAGGCCAGCGGCGCCCCTACACGAAATGGGGTCATCTCCGTCTTTATGCACACTGGTTGGTATTGATGGCGTTGGCGCGCTGGTGCTGCTCCTCGTAGCAGCGCAGGTACTCCTCCAGCACTTGCATGTAGGAGGCGTACATCCGCTCAAGCTCTGGTATCGCGGTACCGCGCTGGCCGGCCATAACCAGGTCATACCACTGCTTTTGCATGCATTTTTCGATGTGCGCAAGTTTCGCAAGTTTTGCAATAGTCATGCTACCTACTCTCTAGTTATTGCTAGGATGCCTTGCGGCCCTCTCTACTCTCACGTTTCTCACGATTAAGCTCCTGAATCAGTTCTCCGGCCTTCGCAAAGGTCAGCGCGCCCTCGTGCTCAGACTCATCCCGGCCCAGCCCTTCGCGTAGCTTACGAATGCTCGCCAACTGCTGCTCGGTAGCATATAACTCGCTGGCGGCCTCGGAGGTGGCCTTCAGCTCACTATAATCGGCGCCGCTGGCTTTGCGGGCGACGATGGTGGGCCGCGTTGAAGTAGTGGACTTGCGACCATTGCCGTTGCTGCTGTCAGAGGATGGCGGCTCTACAGAGGTACGATCTACGGGTGCGTCAACGATGCGGTGCTCCTCGTTCAGCTCCGGGGCGAATTGCGTCCCGAAACCCAGCCCTGCCAGCGCGCGACCGATGGCTCCGGTCTCGGCTTTCTCGCCAAAATCAGGGAAGTTGGCGGCGTTCTCGGACTTGGTGCCCATGGCTCGCCCACCCTCGCCGTCTTCGACAATCGCGCGATACCTGGCATAGCCGCGGGCCTTTTTGATCACTCTCTCGGAGCGCCGCGTCTCAGGATTCCAGGCGAACCCTTCCGCCTCGACCTCGCGGTCCAGGTCGTATGCCAGCTCCTGGGTTTCGATGCGCCCGTGCGGATAGCGCTCGCGGAACCAGACAAGGCGCCATTTTACGTCAAGGTAGTCCTGCGCGCTATTGCCCGACTTGATCTTGCGCAGGTGCTCGTTGGGATTAAATGACCGCGCACGCGGCTCTTCCAGTCCGCGTTCGCTGTTGTTCTGGTCGCTCATCGCTTCGCTCCTCTATGCTGAAAACTGGAACATTTCATAGAAAATCCGTTCTAATATTGTATCCTGTCTACCGGGTTCTGTCAAGGAGGTAGAGGTATCGCATGCTATCTACCTATGGAGTAATTCTTTCCGGCGGGCCAAAAGACGGTAATTATGTGAAGTATAAGAGGGGTATTCTAGAAGCGCTGAAAGTCGATGAGGCAATGTAGAATGTGTATCATTTGGGAGCACCATCTATTTTTCGACGACCCGATAAAGAGGGTCCGTTCGGCGTATCCGTAGG
>JALYTT010000110.1 GCA_030854145.1 Chloroflexota bacterium
ACCATACCGACCGGCTTGCCCACGCGCGATCAATCGCGCAGCTACGAAGGGGGAGGACTTCGGTGCAGGTTGTCAACAGACCAAGAACACGTTATGCTAAGCGGGAAGGCATTTTCCAACGTATCCATAGCAGAAAGATCGTGACCTTCACTCGCAGGGGTGATATACTGCAAGAGGGATGCGGCGACCGGAGCGGTTGCCTCTATCAAACCTTTTTAGAGGGTGACCGCGGAGTTGCCTGGCTGATAGAGGAGTTTTTCATGTCGGAACAGCCAATAACGTCGGCTAACACGAATACCAATACCAATACACATACAACGGACAGCAGCGCACCAGCAGAAGATTTTGAGGCAGGCGTCCTGACGCAACTGGATAGCCTCTATCGGACCGCGTTGCGCATGACCAATAACCCGCAGGAGGCCGAAGACCTGGTACAGGAGACCATGCTCAAGGCGTTTCGCTTCTCCAGCACCTACCAGCCCGGAACCAACCTGCGCGCCTGGCTTTTCCGTATTTTAAACACATCCGCCATCAACCGCTATCGCAAGCAGGCCACCCACCCGACGCCAACCCCGCTTCCCGAAGGTGAGGAGTTCTACCTGTACAACCGTATCAAAGACCTGAACGGGCAGGAACTGAGCGTGGGAGCAGAAGAGGAGGTGCTGAGCAAGTACCTTGACGAAGATGTGGAGAAAGCGTTGAAGGATTTACCGCTCAACTTTCGCATAGCGGTGGTCCTGGCGGATATCGAGGGATTATCCTATAAAGAGATTGCGGAGGCGTTGCAGATCCCTATCGGGACGGTCATGAGCCGCATATCGCGCGCGCGCCGGCAGTTACAGCGCTCGCTGTGGGACTATGCCAGGGACAGGGGATACGTGAAGGTCGCGCCAACAGAATGATCCTGGCAAACTATGCGCTCCACTCATTCAGAAGACGTTTTAGAGTGAAACGCGGGGCAGTACATGTACTGCCCCGCGAACCATATATTTTCATCAATAGAACAGCGCTGATTGCTCGATCTTCAGCGGTAGAACAGCGCTACGCGCCACCGGCTCCGGCGGCACCTTCGGCCTCAACCATCCCGTCACCGGCAACACCTTCATCATTGACCATCACCGTCTCACCGACGCTGTGCTCAATGGCGGCAAGCTGCGTTGCCGACCCCTGGGCATGAGGACCCTTGAACCAGTGACGCACACTGACAAACCACCAGACCGTCAGAATCAGCAGCGTGCCCAGGACCACTATCGGGGTATAGTTGAAGTTCACAGGAGTGACCGGGTTGATTGTTGGGAGCATGAACAAGATGGAAATGAAGATCACCCACAGCACGGAAATCACACCAATTGGCCTACTCCACGCACCCAGGTGCCAGGGTCCCACGCGGAAATTCTTCGCGAAGAGGCGCAGCAAGATCGGCAACACATACGAGATGTAGAGGCCGATGACCGCGATGGAGGTAATCGCCACATAAGCCGCAAAGTTAACCACTGTCGGAATCGCCAGGATGAAGGCACAACTCGCCGACAATATAATCGCATTGCGCGGAGTACGACCACGGTTCAGATGATGCCAGACATTTGAGAAGGGCACCGCACCATCGCGCGAGAAGGCGTAGATCATACGGGAATTCGTCGTGATCGAGGACATACCGCAGAAAAACTGCGCACCGACCGCGACTGCGAAGAAAAGCGTTCCCAGCACAAAGCCCAGGCGGCTTTCCAGAATATAGAGCACCGGATTGAGCGCGCCGGCCGCACCGTTTGGGCTAATATCGGGGGCCGCGGCCAGCAAGCCCATGAGTACGATATAGCCAGCAAAGGCGGAGACGACGACAGACATGACCACACCCCACGGCGCGCGCGTCTCGGCTCCAACGGTCTCTTCGGTCATATGCGCCGAGGCATCGTATCCAGTATAGGTATACTGTGCCAGCAACAGGCCCAGCAAAAATGCATACCAGATGGGGAAGCCTGACTGATTATACTTGGGGTCGGCTTTGAAGAGCGTACCCAGAGAGTTCAGCGGAGCCGAGGCGACATGATTCGCGAAATCAGGTGCCGCGAATTGCTGCGCCACCAGGGCCGCTACCACGACGCCCCCACCGATGAGGAGCACGCCAACGATGTGCCACCAGACACTGACATCGTTTAAGAACGCCACAATGCGCACACCAAAGATATTCAGCAGGGCATGCAAGATAAGGACAACTGCATAGATGGCCAGAGTAGTCCACTGTGTGGCCGGATCAATGCTGACGACGCTGCCGAGTGTCGCCGGGAAACTGGGAATCCAGGCATTGAGCAGCACATCGATGGAGACCGCCAGGCCGTAGTCAATGCCCGCGGTCACCGCGACCTGACCAAGCAAATTGAACCAACCTGTGAACCAGCCCCAACCGGGGCCGCCCAGCTTGGAGGACCAGTAGTAGAGGCCACCAGCCGTGGGATATGCCGAAGCGAGTTCAGCCATACCCAGCGCGACAATGACCACAAAGACGGTCACCAGGGGCCAACCAATGGCCCCGGCGGCAAAACCAGAGTTTGTGATGCCTGTATAAAAGAGGGTTAGACAGCCACTGAGGACGGAAATGATGGTGAAAGAAATGGCGAAGTTAGAGAAGCCACCCATCGCGCGAAATAGTTCCTGAGCATAGCCCATGCCATGCAGCCGTTTCATATCGCGCGCTATCAGCTCTTCTCTGGCAGCTTTTTTCGATGTAGCCAAAAGATACCTCCTAATCCCATATAGCAAGCATGTGACGAGGACAGACTCTTGCGTGAACTGGCATCACTGAGCGTGATGCAGGATCATGAAATCAATGCGTCTGTTTTTTCGATGCCTCCTTCCAAAAGCAAAAGAGCGCCTTCTCCTGCTGCTGATTCCTTCATGGCACAGGGATGGTGGTTGAGCTGGCCGGGTGGGCCAGCTCAACTTTATAGGCCGCTAGCATAACATGGGGAAGAGCGCCTCGTCAAGAAATAAGAGTCATGTTCTTATAATGATTGTACATAGAGAATTACTCCTATCACTTTGGTGATTGCTTTGTTAAACGTGAACATTTCAGGTATGCTAAGTGGATTGGATTACCTTCAGAATAGTGTGTACCAGAAACACATCATAAATGGATCGGGAGGAATTTGGATGTCCATACGTAGCTGGCCAGCGCCCCAAAAAATGCAGGAGAAGACAGAGGAACTACCTATCCTGCGCTCGGAAGAATATGTCGTTAAGACAATGCCTCCGGTGGCGGGCGCGCTTGACCTGACATCGACCTTTGTACTGATTATCTTCTTTATTACCAATGTGGCTTCGGCCATCCAGGGGGGCGCAGGCACATTTACCTTCTGGATCATCGGTGGCATCACGTTTTTTCTGCCCTGTGTTATCGCGACCGCCCAGCTCGGTCACATGTTCCCCCACGAGGGTTCTCTCTATAACTGGACGCACAAGGCCTTCGGAGGCTATTGGAGCTTCTTTGTGGCCTTCTGCGCATGGTTTCCCTGTATTCTCTTGATGATTACAGCCTCCGACGCTGTCATCAGCTATATTCAGGGCTTAAACCCCGCCTGGCTGCAACAGCCCTGGCAGCAAGGGGTGGCCCTGATACTGCTCATCGCCCTCTCAGGCGTCATCGCAGTTCAACGCTTCCGTACCACTCTCAATCTGGTCAACATGACGCTGGTGATCGCCTTTCTAGCGGTGCTCATAGTGGGGGCCGCCGGAGTCGTCTGGCTTCTGGGCGGCCATCCCGCCGCTACCAGCTTTGCCACCGCCGCGGATTGGGGGCTGGTCTGGAATCCACCTGGTCCCAAGGGATACTATACGCTGGCCTTATTTGCCTTCATCACCCAGGCGTATCTTGGTATCGAGGTTCCTCTCAATATGGGCGGTGAAATCACGGGTCGCAGAGTTGTCAGCCGGCATTTGCTCTGGGGAGCGCTACTGGTGCTGATCGGCTACTTTGTAGCGACTTTTGGTGTACTGGTCGTGCTGGGAACAGCGCCGACCGGCAACCCATTCGCCCTGGCACTCACTGTAGAGAAGGCGCTTGGGGCGGTCGCGGGGATCATTGTGGCCATTCTGATTATGTGTAACTTTGTGATCACGCCAGCCATCTACAACTATGCGTATGCGCGGCTGCTGCTCGTTGGGGGCATCGATCAGCGCCTGCCCGTGAAGATTGCACGGCTCAATAAAAACCGTGTTCCGGTCAATGCCATTATGATGCAGACGATTGTAGCCATGATTTTTGCCGGTGTTGTCTACATTATTATTCCGGCCTTTGCCCCTGTGGCCACGGCCGCTACCCTCAACTCGGATGTCTACAATGTCGTCATCTCAGCATCCACGCTGGTGTGGGCTATCTCAACTGCCTTCCTCTTCATTAACCTGGTGAAGTTCTACCTCAATGACCCGAAAGCGTTCCGGGCCAACCTGATTTTTCCGGCGCCTATGCTGTGGCTCTGTATCGTGCTGGGCACGCTAACCTGCATCGTGAGCATCGTGGGGGCCCTGGTCTACAGCCTGATCCCGCAACAAATCGACAACGGCCACTGGTGGATCATCGTCGGCGGCATCACCTTGATCTGCCTGGTGGTCGCCTCCATTGGCGCTATGCTGGCCAGAAGCGAAGCCGATTGGGAAAGAATCTCCTAAGCGTTCTTGTGACACACAGCGCCGGCATGCGCAAAGTCCCGTCGCATTGACGAATGCGGCGGGACTTTGTACAATCGGAGGCAGCAGGTAAGGAGAAAACAGAAATATGGCCGAGATGTCGCCATGGGACGAGGAGTGCGATGAAGATGGGTACCTTCTGCTGCATGCTGATCCGCTGGGGATACTGAGCAGCACGCGGCAGGTGGTCGAGCAGGGAGAACACGCCTGGATCAATAGAGATCGCCTGAGTCGTCTGAGCCTCCAGTGGGCACAACAAGCGGGAGAGTCCACCACACCTGGCGTTTCTGTGTGGGATGAACGCTACCATTTTAACGATGGCACAGAGCGCACGATCAACTGGCTGCTGGTGCTCGACGCTGTGAATTTCTGTTTCTGGGCGGAAAAAGATCAGCCGCGTTGGTCGATTGAATACAAAGGCGAGACGCTCAACGGGTACTGGGCCGAGGCGGCCGCGCTCACACGGGCAGTGGAAGAGGGCAAGCCCCTCTGGGATGCCACCTATCTGAGCACTATGAGCGCCGAAGACCTGGCGCATATCTTTCGGGGAACGCGCAGGATGCCACTTTTTGAGGAGCGCCTGCACAATATACAGCAGGTTGGGAGCGTCCTGCTCGCACGCTTTGGCGGTCAATTCAGCCAGGCTATCGAGCAGGCAAAGGGCAGCGCACCTCAACTGGCAACGCTCATAGCCCGTGAGTTCCCTTCATTTCACGATACCGCGCACTACCGTAACCGCGAAGTCGGCTTCTTCAAACGCGCTCAGATCTGCGTTGCCGATCTGCATAGCGCCTGCGCAGGCCAGCGCTGGGGCGAGTTCGCCAACCTTGACCAGCTCACCATTTTCGCTGATTACAAACTTCCGCAAGTGCTGCGCCACTTCGGAGTGATCGCCTACGATCCGGCGCTGGCCGCACGTGTCGATGCACAGGAGCTTCTAGAGCCTGCTGGGAGCGAAGAGGTAGAGATACGGGCGATAACTGTATGGGCATGCGAGCTATTACGGCAGGAGATGGCGGCTCATGGATGTGCGATGACGGCAATGGAGATCGATCAACGCCTCTGGCTGCTCGGTCAAAATCTGACCGGTATGCAGCCCTACCATCGCGCGTACACTATTTACTATTAAAAGCGTCTGTTAGATACAGGGATCAGGATGCAATTACATACACTTCTGGCCTCATTAGAGGAGAGTCCACGGGCGTTTCATAGCGCTGGGGGGACCACGAATGCGCTACCAGGCGCTTATGAGAGGAGCGCGATCACAGGGCTGGCATATGACTCACGCCAGGTACAGCCAGGAGGACTGTTCGTGGCCGTACCCGGAACACATACCGATGGCCGGCGCTTCCTCGCCGATGCCGCCCGGCGCGGGGCGCGCGCGGCCCTGGGCGAGCCGTTACAGGACAACACATCGCTGCCACTACTCTATATAGAGGTGCGCGATGTACGCGTAGCCCTGGCCAACCTGGCCTGCGCCTTCTACGACTATCCCACGCGCAAGCTGTGTACCATCGGCGTGACCGGCACCGATGGCAAGACGACCACCAGCAACCTGGTCAGCATCATCCTGGAGACGGTAGGGCAGCAGAACGGCTTGATGACCACGGCTAATTTCAGATTGAACGGACAGGCATGGGAGAATAGCAGCAGGCAAAGCACACTGGAGGCTCTGGAGGTGCAGCAGTTTCTGCGCCGCGCGCTCGCTGCCGGCGCGACACACGCAGTGGTCGAGACCACATCACACGGCCTGGAACTCCAGCGTGTGCGCGGCTGCGAGTTCGATGTGGGCGTTATCACCAATATTACGTCCGAACACCTGGACTTTCATAAGACCATCGAGAGATACCGCCGGGCCAAAGCGCGGCTCTTTGAAATGCTTGATCCCGCCCGGCTCAAAGACGTAGCAACGCGCCCGGTAGCTGTGCTCAATCGGGACGACTCAAGCTACGAGGTACTGAAACCCTACTGCCGCGTGCCTATCCTTGACTACGGCCTGGACCTGCGCGCCGCCGTACGCGCGGTGGATGTCGACCTGCGCGCCGCCAGCACGCGCTTCCGGGTTATCCTGCCCGATAACGAGGTCGCCATCGAGACGCGGCTGATCGGGCGCTTTAACGTCAGCAACTGCCTGGCCGCCATCGCCGCCACATATAGCCAGGGGATCGCGGTCGCAGACATTGCACGCGGGCTGGCGCAGATCACAGGAGTCAGCGGGCGCATGGAACATATCGACGAGGGACAGCCATTCACCGTGATCGTGGACTACGCGCATACCGCCGAGAGCCTGGAGAAGGTTATCGCTACCCTGCGCCCGCTGACAGTGGGGAAGATCATCGCCGTCTTTGGCTCTGCCGGGGAGCGTGATCTACAGAAACGTCCTGTTATGGGGAAGATCGCGGCGCAAATGGCGGATTTCTTCGTTATTACAGATGAGGACCCGCGCGAGGAAGACCGCGAACAAATTCTGCACGCCATCGCCGCAGGGGCCGAGGCGGTTGGCAAGCGCGAGGGACGCGACTTCCTATGTATCGCGGACCGCACTCAGGCCATCGCCAGCGCCTTTGCCCACGCCCGCTCCGGCGACACAGTCCTGCTCGCCGGCAAAGGTCACGAACAGAGTATTATTATGGGGAGAGAAAAAATACCATGGGATGATCGTCGGGTAGCGCGCGAGCAATTATACGTCTCAGGCTACCACGCTCAGGCGATTGAAAAAAGAGAGTTTTAAGCACCTATTTTTGATACATATGATAGGCTGGAGGAGAGACCTCCACTCGATACATGGCGTGTTACTGTTTATGCTCATTTCACGTTTCTACTTGTAGAGCGTTTGGGCCTTCTTGTCACCCTGGGGAGTAGATATGGTTCCACTTGGTTTTTTATTAACCTTTCTGGGTTCCGCTGCACTCAGCCTGCTACTAAGCTATAGCGCAAAAGTCCTCTTTCCTAAATTTCGCAGCGGTGAATATAAACCTGGTCCCCATCGCTCCGATCTTCCTGCCAGCGGACGAGAGATCAAGACCATAGAATTGCCCTTAGTTGGAGGGCCCGCGATCATCCTGGCCATCATGATAGTAGGTGTGGCCATCGCCTACTTTATGGGATTTAAGGGGCCACAATGGGTACTGCTGCTGGTTGGCCTGGGGGCAATGCTTGGCTATACGCTGATCGGTTTCGCTGACGACTGGCACAAGGTCTATAGTAAAGAAGGCCTGCGCGAGCGTACAAAGTTCTTCAGCGTATTTTCTGTCTCCTTAGCGGCCGGGCTGCTCTATTTCTTCCTGACGCCCGATGGGCCGGTTTCGTACAGCCCCTATTTAGGTGTACCCCTGATTGGACACCTCTTATGCCCGGATCTAAAGTACGGCCCTAACGGACCGATTCCCTGCCTACTTCACCCTGATGAATTCGCGTACTACGCCTGGCTGGTCGTCCTGCTGCTCATTACCAGCTTTGTAGGCAGCCTGACCTCGCTCTCAGTGGATTTTAGCGACGGGCTTGACGGGTTGGCCGGCGGGTTGGTCTTTAGCGCCGCCCTGGCATTCGGCATCATCACCAAAGGCATTATCGACCCCCATCACCCGGAAGGCACCGTTGTAGAGGTGATGGCGCTGTTGTGCGCCGGCAGTACGCTGGGGTATCTGCCTTTGAACTGGCCTTCCTCCTGGGCCGCGCGCGCGCGCCGGGGTGGCACAAGGAGGCGCGCGAAGATCATCATGGGCGACAGCGGCGCCCTTGGCCTGGGCGGCATCCTGGCCATGATCGCTATCTTTGATCGCCAGGAGACGCTGCTGCTGATGATCGGGGCCGCCTTTGTGCTGGAGGGACTTTCGGCGCTGATCTCCGCCAGGATCATGACGCGCTTCTTCCGGCTCAAGCTCCAGATGCTGCGTTTCGCCAGCACGCGCGAACATGTGCCACATACCGAGTTCCCCCTGCCGTTTCTGGCAACGCCGCTGCATCACCACTTCGACCTCCTGGGCTGGGACCGCCGCCGCCTGGTGTATGGCGCCTGGGCATTGGGCGCGGTCTTTGCCTTGCTTGGTGTGATGATCGGCCTGGCGCCGGACCCCTGGCAGCGCTACCTGGGGCGCTTCCTGGTGATCGTCCTTGGCTGGATCGTGTGGTCGAGCGGTTCATGGACCAGGCGCTACTTCGTCGGCAAACATCCCGCCGAACGCACGCGCCGCCGCAGGCTGGCGCTCTACTACGGATATCCCTATCGCGTCATGGGCCGACGCCTGTACCACCTGGTGGAGATCATCGAGGCCAGCGAGGACGTGATCGAGACCCCGGCCGAGGAACTGGCGCTCTGGCAACGCATGAATATCTTCGACGCACGCGCTATGCTTGGCCTCTATTGTTACCGTGCCGGATACTATCCGGCCGCGCTCGCCCAATGGATGCGCATCCCCGAAGACAACCGGACGCTACGTCCTACGATTCAGCGACTGCTTGAGGAGGTCGATGAGCGCCTCGCTCTGGAGAAACAAGAGACGCAGCCCATGCGCCGGGATCAGATCATGCACCGCCGACCGCTCATTTCCGGTAACCTGCCGCCAGCTGATTTACCTAACCCGCACGAGCCTATCAGCAGCGAGGAAACCAGCGGTGGCCTTGATGGCACCTGGAGCACCTCACCTGCGACCCCGGCCCCGGTCACCCGCTATCATGGACAGGACGACGATGACGACGATCAGCAACAACAGGCCACGACCCCGCTGCACAGCGATAGCACGGCTGACCTTGCCAGCAACGGTCATACAGGCAAAGCATATCCCAACGCTCCCCTCCCCTCTCCGAACTGGTTCATACGTCTGCTGCATAAAATGACAAACAGAGAGCATCACAAGGAACAATCATCAGTGCCTGTGAAATAGTGTAGCGCCGCAATACAACTGGCGCAAAGAGGAGTAGGGTTTCATCCGTGAAAAACCCTGCTCCCGCGCGTCTATCAGAGGCAGGATACCATGCCTCTTCCTTAGGACACAGTGATGTGTTATAGTGCGTTTAACATCGCCTTAACGTTGCACGACACAGCACTAAAGTGAAATAGAAAACAGTCTTTAGGCAGCGACACCGCTATACTAAAGGCACCAGGAGAATATGTCCCCCCACTAAGTTGTAAGGAAGAGACAACGATGCGCTTCTGCTTTATTATTGAGGAACAATATCGGAACGAGCCTATGCCTATGGTCATCGCGGATCAACTACTGCAATGGGGCCACGAGATCGACCTGTTGGAGCCACAGTCAAGCGTTACCAACCTCTCGGATCTCATGAAGCAAGGGTATGATGCCTATGTCTTAAAAACGGTATCCGATGGTCCTGGGCTGAGCATCCTGGAAGCGGCGGAGGCGGTGGGCATCCCCACCATCAATAGCTCACGCTCCATCCGCCTGGTGCGGGATAAAGCCGTCGCGGCCGCCTTCGCGCGCGCGCATGGCCTACCTATCCCGCCAACATATTTTGTGGCCCATCCCCGGCTCCTCAAGCAGATTCCCGCACAGGAATATCCTATCGTTGTTAAACCAAGCAATGGCAGTTCATGCCGTGGCATCTATCTGCTGAACAGTCCGGCGGACCTGGCAGTATTGGAGATCGCCGAAACCAATGACAGCTTTTTTCTGGCGCAGCGCTACGCGGAAAACACGGGCTTTGATATCAAGTTATACGTCACCGGCACCGAGGTCTTCGCGGTCGCCAAGAAATCGCCGCTACATCCAGAGGTGGAAGAAGGGCTGATCCCCCTACGTCCCGAACTACGTAAACTTGCGCTCCAGATTGGCAAACTCTTCGGGCTGGTGATTTATGGTGTAGATGTGGTTGAGACGACCAGGGGTCTGGCGATCGTCGATATTAACGACTTCCCCAGTTTCGGGCTGGTGCCCCGCGCTGTGGCCCGCATCGCGGAGTATATTCTCCACACCGCCAAGCATGCCGAGATGCAGCGCGAGGCGCACCTGGCACGGATGGAGCAGCGGCGCCAGGCGGCACGCCAGCGAAAAACTCGACTTCTCGGCTCTCTAGAAGAAACAGAACTGACCCAGGATAGCCTGGAGCCTGCGAACACATAAATAATGCACGAAACTAATAAAGGAGCCAGCCCGATGGATATCTGCCTCATTATGGATAACCCGGAGACGCCCAATCATCCGGTGATTGCTGTGGCGCTCCAGCGACTTAGCGCTACTCATAGCGTGCGTCTGCTCGATGTGCGCTCGCTCAGCAGCGCCGAGGCCATCGCGGAGGAGGAGAAGCACGCACAGGCGGACCTCTACCTGCTGAAGTCTCACGCGCCACAGGCCCTGGATGTGGCACATACCCTGGAACAGCGCGGCGCACTGGTGGTGAATAGCTGGGCCGCCAGCATGGCCTGCCAGGACCGCGTGCGTATGGCGGAGCGCATGCACGAGGCAGGTCTGCCCTGGCCGCGCACCTGGAGCTTCTCTACATTGGAGAGCCTGCTGGGCACGCATGAACTGCTCGCAACGCTACCCTTTCCCCTGATCATCAAAAGCTACTACAGCCATCGCGACGACCTCGTAGACAAGGTACGTACGCTTGCAGAACTCCAGGCTCTCGCGCCACAGTGGAGCCAGGAGCCGGTGGTCCTGCAGGAGTTCGTTCCCGGCGATGGCTGGGATATCAAGCTATGGGTCATTGATCAGCAGATATTCGCGGCCCGCCGCCGCACGCCACTGGAAACTAACGCCTCAAAAGAAGATTTCCCCCTCGCCCCCACTGAGTTACCGGCCGAATGGGTGCGCATCACACGCGAGGTTGGGCGGGCTTTCGACCTGCGCCTGTACGGCATTGATCTGCTGGAAACCGCGCGCGGCCCCATGATTATCGACGTGAACTCTTTTCCCGGTTTTCGTGGCGTCCCCGGCGCTGACACCGCCCTGGTGAACCTGGTAGAGCATCTGAACACAGAAAGGCAGGCTACAGCATGAGCGAGACCAGCCACAGCCTTGAACTCTCCATTCTGGAGCTGCCTGCAATCGTGACTCATCTCTTCGAGCGCGCGCAGCGCCCGCTGCTCCCCGGCGCGCCTGGCCCGCTCGGCCTGTTTGTGCGCTACCTGCGGCGCAAGCCGGGGCGCGGGCTGGCCGTCATCTATAGCGTAGGGGAGCCGGGTACCCCCGTGGCCGTGCGCAAAGCCCAGGCCGGCGATCCTCACCGCGCCGTCAGCCTGGCACTTGACGAGTCGGCGCTTGAGGGCGCGCATATCCGCTTTACCACAGCGCAAGCGCGGCAGGCGCCGCTGGCGGTCCAGTCAACGGGCGTTGTACAGGTCGAGACGCTGGGCATCTCGGTGCAGGCATTTCCCGCCGATAACGGCCTGCCCGCGCTGGCCGCGAGCTGCAATACCACGCACCCTGGTCAGCTTTTTCCGGATCTAGAAGCGGCGGCCCAGGCCTTTCTGCATGATCAGGAGTGGCGCCTGGTGGACGCGAGCGCCGAACCTGTACGCTATAAACCGGCCAGCCGCTGCGTCATTCGCTATCGCCTGACGCTAGAACATGCCACTGGGGGAGCAACAACACGCAGAAAGCTCACGTTATTCGGCAAGGTCTACGCCGAAGCCGAACAGGCGCGCGCGATCCAGGCCACGATGCTGCGACTCTACGATGAGCAGACGCAGGCCGGCATGTCCACGCTGCCACGTCCCCTGGGAACCGTGGAGGCGCTTGGATTAACTATCAACGAGGCCATCCAGCCGCCAGAGATGGAGGAAGGCACCGGGACGCAGGCAGCGCTGCGCACCGGGTTACGTGCGCTGCAGCCACGGATAGTCCGGGGACGCGGCGGAGAGATCACCGGAGTCATCACGCCCGCTGAAGAGTTGCGTCTCACGGCGGTCGCCCTGGCACGCCTGCACACCAGCATCGTGCGCCCTGAGGGAGCGCCACGCACCGGGGCCAAAGAGGCCAAACGCGCCAGCGACCGCGCCGCGCTCATCGCGGCCCACAATCCTGCCCAGGCAGTGGAGGTGCAGCGCCTGGTCCAGCAACTCGCAGAGCGTTTAGAGCATACGCAGCCCGACGCCTATCGCCCGGCACACGGCGGTTTTAAGGCCAGCCAGTTACTCTTCCATAGCCACCACGTTTTCATAGTAGATTTTGATGGATTTTGTCTGGCGGACCCCGCGCTCGATGTGGGGTATTTCCTGGCCTACCTGCGACCCAGCGGCCTCTGGTATCAACGCGCGGGTATGCGTCAATGGTTCGAGGCCGCGGCCAACATCTTCATCGCAGCCTATCGCCAGGCTATGCTCGAACACGGCATAGACCCGGCTATCATAGACGGCATCTTGCAGCGTACACGGCTCTATGAGGCCGCGCTGCTCTTCAAGATCGCCACCCGGCGCGCCAATCGTCTCAACAGTCCGCGCCCCAAAGAACTATCAGCTATGCTCACAGAGATTGCTCTATGTCTATCAAATGACGCGAGGAGGGAATAATGGGATTATTATTCAAGTTCTTATATCGCAACCTCAAGGGATTACGCGGTCTTGTGCTAATCGCCATCCTGGTCACGGTTACTCAGGTAACCTCCGACATTTTCAGCGCCTTTCCACTCAAGTTTATTCCAAGCAAGGTGACCAACGCCGGGAATGATCCAGCATGTACGTTTCCGTTCTTAAACCCGATCGAATCCTGGTTTGATATCCCGCAGATCGATCCAAGCTTGCAGCCCGATCCAAAGCTTCCGGTGCAGCCACCAGCGCTAGCAGAGTGCCCACTCGGGCCAAACGACACCCACGTTGTACTTGTCGCGCATACTGTCAATGGAGTGATCGTCTTCTCTGTACTGATACTGATAGTGTTTGGTCTGTTGAGCGCATTCCTGGCATTTCTGGATCTCTACCTCGCCGCATACATCGCGCAAAACCTGACGGCACGCTTGCGGAATCAATTGTTCGAACACCTCCAACGCCTATCTCTAGACTGGCACGGGAAACAAAAAAAGGGCGATCTTGTCCAACGCGTGATAGGCAATATCACCGATATTGAGAAGCTCGTCACCGACGGCCTGGTAGACCTGCTAGCCGGTGTATTAACCCTCATCGGTGTGGCATTAGTGATGCTTATCCTCAGTCCACCGTATACGCTGATCGCGCTGGCTATCGCACCTGCGCTGTTTATGATCGTTCTTGGCTATACGAAAAACATTAGAACGGCGGCGAAAAAGGCCGCAAAGGCTACCGGGCAGGTATCGGATGTGGCTTCGGAGGATATCAACGCGCTGACAGTCATCAAAGTATTCACGCGCGAGGATCGTGAGGCCATGCGTTTCGGCGGCTACGTCGATGCGAATCGCAAGGCCAGCCTGCGAGCCGGCTGGTTACAGGCACAGTTCACGCCCATTGTCACCCTACTTGTTGTGCTGGGTACCGCCTCCGTGATCGGAGTGGGGGGCTACGTGGCAGGGGGAAATACCTTCAACATTGGCCCCTTCGCAGTTCAGGCGGCAAGTGTGGATGTAGGCACGCTGATCCTCTTCCTGACCTTTCTGAAGCTGCTGTACCAGCCAATGCGCGACCTCTCGAAGCTCGCCACGCTTGCAAGCAGCGCAGGTGCAGGTGCAGAGCGCATACAGGAGGTATTAGACCAGGCCCCTGAAGTGATAGACAGCCAGGCGCCTTATCATGGCCCTATCAAGCTGCGGGGAGATATCATCTTCGACCATGTCTCCTTCGGGTATACGCCAGAAAGGCCTGTTTTAAAAAGCCTGAACCTGCACATTCCAGCTGGACGGAAGATCGCGCTGGTGGGGCTTTCCGGCGGCGGGAAAACCACACTGGTCAAGCTCATCCCACGCTTCTATGAGATCCAGCAAGGGAGTGTCAGGATAGACGGCGTTGATAATCGCATGTATCCTCTGAAGGTGCTGCGCGACAACGTGAGTATGGTGCTTCAGGATTCAGTCCTGTTTGAAGGCTCGATTCGCGAAAACATTGCGATTGGCAAACCTGACGCACCCATCGAAGAGATCATAGATGCAGCCAAAAAGGCCAATATCCATGACACTATTGTGAATGTTCTTGGCGGCTACGACCGGTTAGTACGCGAGCAAGGCAAGGACCTATCTGGCGGACAGCGCCAGCGTATGGCGATTGCGCGTGCTATGCTGCGAGACGCCCCTATTCTGATCCTCGACGAGCCGACTGCGGCTCTAGACGTTGAGGCCGAGTCTGAAGTGTTGCATGCCCTTGATAAGCTGATCATTGGCCGCACTGTCATCATGATTTCTCACCGTCTGAGCACACTCGGCAATGTCGACGACATTATTGTACTCAAGGATGGGCAAATTGTCGAGCAAGGGAACTTCAAGGATCTGAAACGCCGGGGTGGAGTGTTCGCAGCATTGCTTGAAGAGCAGAATCGCTACAATATCGAGAGGATCGAGAAGGTCGGCGAACAGTCTATCCTGCGCCCAGCCTTCGCAGGTCTTCCAGGAGGCGGCCCACAACCCTGGGGAGCACCGCCACCTGTAGCCTACGGGCAAAAACGACCTCCCACTCCCTATGGCACACCGCCTGCTAATGGGAACAGAGATGATGGCAGACAGGCGGTTCCTCAGGGGTACGCTCAAGTAGCTGTGGGGAATGCGCGTGTGCTCATCGAACTAGATGGGAAGGTCATTGGTGAGTGCCGACTGAACAAACCAGTACTAACCGTTGGGCGCCTCCCAGGAAATGACGTACAGGTCCCGAACCAGCGTGTCTCGCGCCTGCATGCAAGAATCCGCTCTGAGAATGGCGCATGGGCAATTGAAGATGCCGATAGTGTGAACGGCATCTTGTATCAGGGCAACCGTGTTGATCGGGTCGCGCTCAAAAACGGGGATCGCATCTACATTGCCCCTACTGCCGCGCTGCTCTACCAGACCGCACCATAGGTAGTGTAGAACCAGGGAGGCAGGAGC